>CAZDIS010000053.1:0-15310 GCA_964505585.1 uncultured Pelolinea sp.
AATCCCGCCCTGGCTGTTGTCCTACAAAGTGACGCGCGTTATGTTGGAGTTATCGGTGCTCGCACTAACATCCCGAAACGCAAGGATGCTCTGCGTGAGATGAGTGTCTCCGAGAAGCAGCTCCAACGATTGCATGCCCCGGTCGGCTTAGATATTGGGGCAATTGACCCTGAAGAGATTGCGATATCCATCCTGGCGGAGATAATTGCCGCCAAATATGGAAAAGCATAAAGACCGACCTTTAATCGGTTATCGATTAATGATCCGTCCTTATCCGGTTATATGGTTAAATTAGCACATGCTTTATATTGTCGCTACTCCGATCGGTAATCTGGGAGATATCTCTCTGCGCGCGCTGGATACACTACGTGCGGTGGATTGGGTCGTCAGCGAGGATACCCGCAAGACGGGGATCATGCTCAAGCATTTTGAGATCAGCAAACCGCAGATCTCTTTTTATGAACAAAATGAAAAAAAGAACCTGCCGCGCATCCTCGGTTTACTGCGGGAAGGACGCAATATTGCCCTGGTCAGCAATGCCGGCACACCGGCCATATCCGACCCCGGCTTCACCCTCGTCCGCGCCGCCCTGGAACAGGATATTGAACTATCTGCAGTGCCTGGCCCCACCGCGCTCATCATGGCGCTCGTCCTTTCCGGCCTGCCTGTGCATGCTTTCACCTTCCGTGGATTCCCGCCGCGCAAATCCAGCGCCCGCCAGCGATTTTTACAGGTTGACGCCGATTCTCCCCATACTCTTATTTTCTATGAAAGCCCATACCGACTGGGAGCTTTTTTAGAAGACGCATTCAAGGTATATGGCAACCGCAGAATTGCCATTGCGAATGACCTCACAAAAAAATTTGAATTGGTTGATCGCGGGCTGTTGACTGAACTGATCCCCGAATATCGCGCCAAAAAACTGCGGGGTGAGTTTACAGTTATAATCGCTGGTAAGGAAGGTTGAGCAATAATGGCACCGCAACGTTTTTTCCTCCAGCACATCGATCCCGATGGGGGAAAAATAATATTTCCTGAGAAGATCGCGCACCAGATCGAGCATGTTCTGCGCCTACAGCCTGGAGACATGGTTGTTGTGCTTGATGGAGAAGGTACGGCTTACCAGGTTCGCCTGGATGCATACGGTGGCAGTCAGTTAACTGCCACGATTGAATCTGTTGGAGAAGTGAAAACTGCGCTGCCTGTACATATCACTCTCTTTTTTCCCTTATCGCGCCGGGAAAAGGTGGAGTGGATACTACAGAAGGGAACCGAGGTTGGCGTGTCTGCATTCCGCCCATTCACCAGCGCACGTTCTTTGGTTCAGGATACTCTGCTGACACCCAAAAAAATGCACCGATGGGAAGCGATCATCCGAGAAGCGGCGGAACAGAGCGGCCGGGCAACTCTTCCCGCTTTACATGATCCGCAGCATTTATCTGCAATTATCTCATCCAAAGAAAATCCTAATCTCCTGGATGTATCCTTATTGGCGGCGGTTAGTGAAAATAAACAAACTATCGCAAATGTGCTTGCCGCTTCAAATTTTAAAAATGAAAGCCCTTCGATCGGTCTTTTTATTGGGGCTGAGGGCGGTTTTTCGGAAGAGGAATTGGATGCTTTTCAGGCATTACATATCTCAGCGGTCACGCTGGGAAACACGGTTTTGCGGATCGAAACTGCCGCGATTGTTTTCCCCGCGCTCATCATGGATCATTTCTACCGGATAACTTGCGTTTAGAAAAGCCGTGTTGGCAGTTGGTTCTTGATCCTGTCTTTCAGGATTTTTCCACGCCCCAAATTTCTGCCAGCTGTGTCACGGATAGCAACAACGGTTCCTGGTTCAATGGCTGGATAGCTCACACCGCGAATATCCTCTCCCCGCGCCCATTGCATAAGGAAGGTATCATCCAAAATGGTCACATTGCGCGTGAATCTGTCGCCAAATCGGCTGACCAGTGTATGGGACGGTTGCCAGCTACCTGGCAGGGGCTTGCCGAGCGGCATCCCGAACGCCGTGATAGGCAGATATGATTGCATCGCTATCAACTGTTCCGCTGCGAGAAAATGATTCCCATTATTTTCTACTACTGTGAGATGCTGTTCTTCCATCACGTTTCGCAGTTCAAACCCAAATTGGTCTTCGACTTGTTCTATGATGCCGTTCTCATCATTTTTCTGTGATTTCACTATGTGGTTGTCAAAAATCTCTTGATGGATATTATCAGAGGATTTAAATCTATTCTTCTTGACCAGTTTGGCACTGAAAAATCCGGCGGTGTTAAAAATATGCGGCCACAAGCGAGCACCCCGCGAGATCTCCGCTGGCAGTCTTGTCCTATCAATGTGCGTGAGCGCGGGTGCGGGTTTTGGCAAATGCCCTTGAATATCTAAAATCTCTATCGCACCAGAAAACTTTTTAATAATTGCTGCCAGGACGCCTTCATTTTCCTGTGGGGAGAGTGTACAGGTTGAATACACGACCGTTCCACCAACTTTCACACATTGCAGCGCACTGACTAATAAATTTGACTGCCGTTCCGCTAATATTGAGATCTCGTTTTCCGTGATAGGGCGTGCCTTATGGGATGTGCTCACCCGTAATCCCTGCATACTGCAGGGAGCATCGAGCAGTACCGCGTCGAATGTTTCCGGTAGAGCATATCCAAACCATTCCCCCTGCTGACAGGTGATTCCCTGATTGATCGCGCCCCAATTCTCCAACACTACACGTAATGCGGGAATTCTGGAGCGGCTGGCATCATTCGCTATCACCAGCCCTTTATCCATTGTCCTGTCAATCAGGTGGATCGTCTTTCCGCCCGGCGATGCTGCCATGTCTAAAATCAATGGCTCCGGGTTGCCCTGGAAGTCGAACAGTTCTGCCGGCAGCATCGAAGCCGCTTCCTGAATGTAATAATATCCAAGCCGGTGTTCGATGGTGCTGCTCACGGAATTGTCGGAAGGATAGATCCAAAAACCGCTGTTAGTGAAAGGGATAGGGTCAGCATCCCATCCGTAGATTCTGTTTAGTGTGCTGATGAGATATTCCGGTTCGCTTTTTAAGCAGTTGACCCTAATAGAAATTGGCACGTCGATGTTCAGCGAATTTTTCAGATCTAATTGATCATCGGGTGTAAGATACTTTTTTGCCCAGATGGATGGATCAACAAACGTTTCTTGTTTGTTCGTGCGCTTTTTCTTTTTACCCATCATTTTTCCTGATGGTATAGATTCTTTCTGATGCGAATGTAACCGTCTCTTCCAGCTCCGCAATCCCTTCAATGATCGAGTAAATCAATCGGCTCATCCTTTCACTCAAGTCGAAGTTGCCGCGCAGACTGTGCGTGGGAAGTGAGACAAAGATCAGGTTTGTATTCAGCTCAGCGAGAAGGCGCCGGCTTCCACCACTTTCCCTTTTTTCAATACGGTGTGCTTCTTTGAATAAAAATATCGCGCTGGCTTTTTCTTTCGGGGGATTAACAAGGATATCTTGTTTATGCGCACGAAAGCCCTTCCTGGTTGAACCCAGCATTAGATTGAGCAGTTCAATCCGCGGGCCATGGATGTCATTCGCAATATATTCCAATTTTTCCGGTGTTGGGACCAATGGCAGAAAGAGCGGATTCAAACCACATGCGAGGTCATATATTCTGGGATGGGGCTCAATTTTTGAGAATATGTACTGAAAAAAATCTTGGTGGTATTCGATGCGTTCACGCGTTGAAACATGCATGTTAAGGAATTGAAGGCATAAAGACGGGATACAACTTTTCTCATTACTTTGGATACAATCCATGGCTGCAACCATCGCTTGAGAATAGTCCAGCTTTTCCAGATAGGGAGCAACGATGTTGTGTAATTTGGTTTTCACATTTTTGATGATTTGCCGCGATTTTATTCCTTTAACTTCCTCCCGATTAATCAGATCGGTCACCGTGTCTCTGGAGATATCCATTTCAGTGTATTTTCGGCTGCCCAGGATCCTTTCAATCGCGGCTTGTTTGGTGTCTTTATCCATCTAAACCTTATTCACCAAAAAAGCAATCTCACTCGTGAATGAAAAAGATGTAAATGTCCAACCGGTCCCTGCGATCAGGTTTTTAAATTGCTCATTATAGGTATTCGCCATTCCCTTGCTTTTTCCCGATAAGCTACTAATGGGGTAAGAAATCAGAATATGATTTGCAGGAATACTTTCAAGCAGGGCGGAGGAAAACCCTTTCTGCACCTGTTCCAAACAGGGTAATGTTTTTAAAAGAAACGCGACATCTACATTTTCAGTAAACCTGGCATTAAAAATATTGCAGGTTTGGAATGCGGCTTGGATATGAAAATGATCCGCAAAAACCTGTAGGAATTGGATCATGTCCTCAAAAATATCACAACCCAAATACCGCACATCTCTTTGTATCGGCATCCACGGTAATGCCAGCGGATTTAATCCGCAAGCCAGGTCAAGAATGGATGCGATAGGCTGGATCGGCGCGAGCGTGTCCTGAAAAAACTCTCCGAGGATATACAGGCGTTCATGTGTGGAATGATGGTGCTGCATGATGTGGATGCATGTTTCGCGTGTGTCTTGTGTATGTAAATCGCGAGGGAGCGTTCGGATCATTTTTTTCCATAATGGATAGTCGGGTGTTTGCTCAAAATATGCTGCACCAACCTGATGCAATTTTCCTAAAATTGCTTTTTGGGCTTTCTTCCCCCTGCGCCCTTTCGAGAACTCTTGCTCGACAATCATGCGGACCAACCCCGGGTGCATCATGCTGTATTTCTTTTTCTCGAGCACGAAGGCAGTCAGGCGTTCGACTTCGTTTTTTGAGAGATCCTTCATTCCAGCATATCCCGCAGCAGGCACATTAAGCGCGCCATGAAATGTAAATTATGCAGCGTTGCTAATTGGTAATATAAGCCGTCATTCAGCTTGAAGAGATGCCGCAGGTAACCCAATGAATATTGCTGGCAAGTCGGACATGCGCAATCTTCTTCTAGTGGCTGTGAAGATTTGAAATGGCGTTTATCATTAATATATACGTACCCGAACCATTGATCATTGTGTACTAATTTACCTTGGGTAATAGTCTCATTAAATCGGTATAAGCGTCCATGCCGCGCATCGCGCGTCGGCATGGCGCTGTCAAAGATGCCATACCCCAGTGCGATGCACCGAGCGATATAAGGTGGATGCCCGATTCCGAGCGCATGGATCACATAATTATTTGGGATCAACGTTCTCAGCAGAACCAGCATGTCTTCCACCAGATTGTTGTCCGCATCAAGCGGCCAACCGCCATATCCATATCCATCGAATCCGATCTCAAGCAGCGCTTCAGCGCATTTCCTGCGCAGCGCTTCCGACTGGCCGCCTTGCACAGCAGCGAATAACTTTGGCTGTTCTTCCTCTGGTGTGCCTTTTTCGTCGAAAAGCCTGTCAAATTCATCGCGGCAACGCATAGCCCAGCTGATTGTGCGCGCAACGGATTTCTCCTGTTCTTCCAGCGGGTCGTCAATATGTGTGCAGTCATCCAGGCAGAATACAACATTCGAACCGAAACTGACCTGCAGCTGGATGCATTTTTCGGGTGTCAGTTGGTATTTGCGTTTGCTGTCTTCCGGGATGAAAACGATCCCGTTATCCGTCATGCTGCCATAACGTGCATTCTGTCGGATGAGTGAATACGCCTGGAAACCGCCTGAATCAGTAAAAATTGTCTTGTTCCAACCACTCATCTTGTGCAGCCCGCCCAGCGATTTGACCGTGCTTGCGCCTGGCTTCTGCATCAGGTGAAAGGTATTCATCACAACCGCTTCCATCCCGCTCGCGGCGGTTTGCTCCGCGCTCAGGTTGCGCACTTGCCCAAAAGTTGCGTCGGGAAGGTATTGGGGCAACTTTAATGTGCCTGAATTAAGGTTAAGTACACGCGGGGTTTCCATTTTGCAAAGATTGTATCATTCACGCGGCTTTGTTGGCGGCAGCCAGCACAGACAGTGCATACAGTGTCACCCAATGATTGGGAGTATCCGTGCCGTTAATGAAGGGGTGCGTACGGCTTTTGTATGGACTGCTCCCGCGCCAAATCCCGTCTTTCCTGCGCTTACGCTCCAACCATTCCAGTGCCTTTTGCGACCCTGATTTTTGCAACATCCCCAATTCCGCCAGCAGTCGCAGTGTAAATAAGATATCTGCCTGGTAGAACAGCGGGAAATTCAGTTTGAACCACAGCGGATGGACCTTGCCGGCGTTGGGATAATTCGCTTCTTCCAGCTTGAACTCGTCCAGAATGAATGAGGTTCCGCGGGTGATCGCCTGTTGCATTTTACGCGATCGCCTATTTTCCGGGATCAAGGCCAGTCCAAACAGACTGCGGATCACACCCCACACGCATGGCAGGTTGTCATTATATTTACATCGCCCCTTACGTTGCACATCTTCGCAAACGATTTCGATAACCTGCTGCACCAGCGGGTGATCCGTCTTTCCGCAGTAGATCTGGTAACGCAGCCAGTTGCCCCAAAAGCAGCAGAATCCGCTCTGGTCATTATTATCATAGGTCCCGATAGAGAAATAGAGGTTCCTGTCATCCTCCATCCGACGCAGCATGAAATCTGCCCCTTTTTGCATTGCATCGGTCTCCGGCGGTATGCCCAGTTCAGTCAGCAGCAGCATCGCCCAGTGTGAACTTCGGTATTTCGGGCCGTAATAATGTTTTGGGTTGTACCAGAATCCCCCGGGGTCTTGCTCAGCGATGATGGCTTTTATATATTCCGCATGTGTGATCTGCGTGCGTGTAGACCTGACCATCGCTTCTTCATCCGGACGGTTAAGCAAATTCTTGTATGTGAAATAGCGAATGGAGGGGGTTTGACTGTCCAGCAGCCAATCGATGGTGGACTGAGGGATGGAAAATGGTTTGTGTGTGTCTTCCATCCCTCAAGTATAAACTAACGTTTTCGGAAAAGAGCGCTGAATAGCGTGATGACACCGATCCCGATCAGGAAGATGGGCCACATTGTTTCCATATCAAGGTTCAGCCCGAACATCCCACCGAATAACAGAAATCCCATCGCGCTGATCGCCATTAGCACCAGACCGCCTGAGTCAAAACGCGGACCACCGCGTGAAAGCAAACCGGCAATAATTACACCAACACCGACGAAGCCAGGGATTAGCGTCCACATGTAGGACCAGCTTTCCCAGTCGTTTGTCATAGTCTGATAATAAAAAACCCCGCCTAATCCGAGCAGAATGCTGCCAGGAACGGCCAACCCGCCTGTG
Organism: uncultured Pelolinea sp.; assembly: GCA_964505585.1. Classification (GTDB taxonomy): domain Bacteria; phylum Chloroflexota; class Anaerolineae; order Anaerolineales; family Anaerolineaceae; genus Pelolinea. Next base: position 7,283 of record CAZDIS010000053.1, read on the forward strand.
CGTGTCAGCAAAGCTGACAGCATGAATACACCACCAATGCCGACCAGGATGAAAGGCCAAAATACATAACCAAAAATCTCTGGCATCAATTGAGCCGCAAGGAAGAATCCACCTAATATTATGAGCAGGATTCCGCCGACTAAACCTTTTCTTTGTTCCATTCCAAACACCTCCAAATCATTAAATGCTATTTCTACTTCTATTTACGCAAGAATCAATAAATGGTTGCATAAAAAATCCGCCCTTTGGCGGATTCTTAATACTTTTAATGTATTAAGCAATTGAATTGGCGAAGGATATGGCGAGTTTTTCTCCAGATTCGAAATCTCTCTTCCCGGGAGAACCCGGGAATTCAAATGAAGCACGCAGGTTCCACTTCAAGGTTTCACATTGGGCCTTCATGTACCGCATTGCGCCGCCGCCCCAACCGTAGCTGCCGAAGTAAGCAGCATCTTTATTGAAAATCCGTTTGTATTCAGCCATTTGCAGAACGCTGGCCATGGTCGGAAAGATGGTTCCCTCATAGGTAGGCGCGCCGATCATGACACCCTGATTTTGCCACAGGTCCGGGAGGATATAACTAATATGCGTTAAATTGATGTTGTACGTTGTATAGGGTATGTTTGCTCTTTCAAGGCCAGAAACAATTGATGGCAATAATGCTGTGGTGTTACCGTACATTGACCCATGCAGGACGGTCACAGCTTTTTCGGATTCTTCCTTACTGTATCCCGACCATTTCAAATAGAGGTCAATGATGCGCTGGGGTGATTTGCGCCAGACTAGCCCATGGGAAGGCGCGACAATTTTAAGCGTGAGTCCGGATAGTTTTTCTACAGCGTTGATAACCGGTTTGCTGAAAGCGGCGACGATATTCGCAAAGTAACGTAACGATTCATGCTCGTACATGCTGATATCTGGATAATCATCATCAAATATACCATCCGGCAGAATGCCATATCCGCCAAAGGCATCACAAGAAAATAACGTCCCGCTGGAGGACTCGTAAGTGAGCATCGTTTCCGGCCAATGCACCATGGGCGCGGTATAAAAAGTGAGTACTTTTTCTCCTAATCGTAATTGCTCCCCATCGTTAACGACCCGCACATTTTCTGTGATACCCGCGAAATCCTTGATCATGCCCACCGCTTTCCTGGTTGCCAGAATCGTTGCCTGCGGGGCGCGCGCATGAAAAGCGGCGAGGGCACCGGAATGATCCGGCTCCATATGATTGACCACTAAGTAATCGATTTTCGCTAGGTCAACCAGAGATTCTAATTCCTGAAGATATTCATCTTGAAAAACCTCTTTGCAGAGATCAATCAAAACGGTTTTCTCATCTTTTATCAAGTAGGAATTGTAAGAAATTCCTTCTTTTTCGATCAACCATAGGCCTTCAAATAACCTGGTTTGGGTGTCATTAACGCCAATCCAGAAAATGTTTCGGTTTATTTCAATTGGTTTCATGTTTCCTCTATTGATGTAATTATAAAGTTGAAATATAGGTGTGTGGAAAAGTTGGGAAAAAAGTTGGGCAGCTTAAATTATCATCATGCATCGATTTCCGCAAAGCAAAGGTCAATCAATTTTGGTCACCAGTTTCAGAGAACAAAGCATTGCTTTTTTATCAAATTAAACAAAAAAAGCAGGAATGTCCTGCTTTTTTTGTCCCATCCGATAAGAAATTCCAGATTAATCCTGCAATGTGACAGCGTCGTCAATGATCTCTTTCCCTGAGACCACTTCATCGATGGAATGGATAGACCCACCCATATCCTGGATGACCGCTTTTACTATGTCGTAATTGATATTATCGCCTTCCAGCGTGATTTTCGCATTCTCAACCTTTAGGTCGATCTCAGCGATGCTGATGTTAACGGATGCGACACCATCGACCACACTCAATTTTTTTGCCATTTCAATGATTGTCGGTTCCATCGGTTTCAGCGTATCTAGTACAATGCGCCGTACATTTCCTTGCATAATATTATTTTCTCCAATGTCTTTACTTTAATTCATGATATTTTATACCATAATAATTCATATACGCTGGTATTCATCACAAAAGAAAGATTGCTGCCCAGGATGAGGAAGCTCGGTTGCAGATGTTCCATTTGGTAAAGCATACGCAGGCAGAAAGAGATGGGGGAAGCCGGGAGCGTGATAGAGGGGTCGATCTCAATGGTAATCCCGGTGGATATCCGATCCGCTGCAGCAAACTATGTGTTGAAACCCTCTGCAACCGCCGCGGTGAACTGATCGGAAAAACAAGTATTATGGGCGGCAGTATTTTTCTCTGTCCGGTATGCCAACCCATATAGAAAATCCTGCCCTGTTCTTGTCAGGGCAGGTATCATCCAGCTCGTTATAAGTAAGCGTCCCAACCCAAACTGGTTGCTTTATCAACCAATAATTGCAGTTTCTTTTTGGGACGGAATGCTTTGAATACTTTGGAATATTCTTCCTCGATCGCCGCGGGGTCACCAATTCCTATTCCAATAAACCAGGGGTCCAGGATTTCAGTGCCTCTTGGCGGGCGTTTGGTGCGTGAAAACCGTTTGGTTTTCAAGTAAACGGCATTTTCATCTGGCCGGATATCAACATTGATCGTGAATTTGAGGAGATATCGGCGCCGGTCACCCTCATTATCCGTGTCCCACATGAAATATTCCCAGACAGCCGCAAACCCTTCGTGCAGCTTGTCATTTGTTTCGAACGTGAGGTATTTATTGAGCGCAGTCGTTTGCGGGAAGAATTCTTTAAGCGCATCACGCAGTTCGCCCGCTGAAACAGGTGTGCCTTGTCCCTCATGTTTTTTTCCATTGATCAATCTTTTAAACATTCTTGCTCCCTTCTATCCTTTATTTTTTAGTATAGCTTCAATTTTCAGGTTTCCATGTTTTTCGTTCTTAAGCGGGAGAAAACTTAATATAAGGGTCAGGAGACTGAAACCTGCCATGGAAAACCCATAAAGAAAACCGGCAGGCAAAGAAATCAGGTAACTGCCAACACTTGGCCCGATGATCTGTGATATGTTGTCTGCTGCCGTATTCAGCCCCATGATCTCACCTTGCTGGTCTTTGCCAACGCTGCGGCTCAGGCGGGCAGTCATGACGGGCAGTGTGCAAGAGGTCGCAAACCCAACCAGTACGAACACAATCATATATTCCCATAAAGCATCAAGCAGGGTCAGCCAAGTATAGGCGCCAATAAAAACGGCAAATCCGATGATGGCTGTTTTTACATCACCGAATTTCTGCAACATGGGATTGAAGATGAAGAGACGCACCAGCAGTTTAACGGCACCCATCGCGGTGACCATCCAACCGATCTGCGATATGCTCAAACCAAATCGTTCGGCCGCGAAAATCGAGACGGTTGTGATGAAAATATAAAAACTGATATTGTTGGTTAAGATCTGGCTTAATAGAATACGCGGATCATGTTCTTTCAACAGGGAAAAAGAAATTGCTCTTCGCTTTTGCAGCGCCCGGATCTCTGTATCGGAGGCAGAACCGTTGATGAGCGGATTGGTTTCCTTGAAGATAAAGAGCGTGATCATGATCGTCATTAAGGACATCCCGGCGCCCATCAAGCCGGGTCCCATGATCCCAAAACGTGCCAGCAGCGCACCGATGCCGGGCCCGACCATGTTGCCTATCGTCCAGGCCATGCCGATGTTGCTCATTTCGCGGCTGCGGTCCTGTGGCGGGATCACATCGCCGACAACAGCTTTCGCGATCGGGTAGTTACCGCCAAAAATACCATCGACGATGCGTGAAATAAATAACATGGTGAGGTTGGTTGAAAACGCCAGAATCAGGAACCCCGCCATTGTTCCAAATTGGCAGATCAGCAAAATCGGTTTGCGGCCGAATTTGTCTGAGAGTGAGCCCCAGATGATATTGCCAAAGAGACTGAAAAATGAATTGGCGGACAGCAGCAACCCAACCTGGAGGAGTGTTGCGCCATATTGTGACGAGAATTGCGGGAGGAAGGGAATCAGGATCGAGTATCCAATGATATCGATGAAGGTGGAGATCCACATCGGGATGATGTCGGGATGCGTGAATTTAATGATGGCTTTTTGGTTTTGTTTTGTTGTCATTTTCGATGTGTTAGGCAATAGTCAAAGTTATACCCTAACATCGAGGAAATAATAATCTATTAAAGCATTTTCTGGCGACCGTTCTCAAATCTACCGTTTGTTTTGCCCTTTGGATATTATTTCCGGTTTGAACGCTGCAACGGGACCTTTAAATGGGGGGTTCTTTTCTGCCCGCCGATTGCTGAAACGCGCGTAATGGACAGCCAGGGTGGGGCAGTAGTTGAAACAACGCATGCAGAGTATGCACGCATCCGCATGCACTGCCAAACCGTTCTCCATGCGAATGTTGTTTACCGGGCAAATGCGGGCGCAGCGCGCGCAGCTGACGCAGGCATCTTTGTCCACCCTCCACATCTTCGCTGCCCAATCGTGCATCCAGCGGAAGGGTGCGCGCTGTATCCACGCTGAGGCGGCGCTGAATGCATCATTGTGCTCAACCAGCTTTTCTCCGCTGATGATTGCCTGGCACACCTGTTCGATTTTCTTTTTTGCTTTTACCAGTTGTTTTTTAAAGCGATCGTAATCCGCAGAATAAGGCAGCGGGATGAATGGGATTGCCACGTTGTTGGGCATAATAAACTCAGCCGTCCATCGCATCCGATAGCCTTTTTTCTCCATCATCCCGCGCAAAAAGTTAAACCCATCTCCTGACCAAGCCATCTGGGTCACAAAACCCAAGCTATCCATAATCGGATCCTGGTTTGGCAGGTTATTGATGAATTGGAGAAAATTGCGGGGCGCATCGGATCCGTAGATCGGGAAGCCGAAACCGACCGCGTCCGCTGCGGTGATCAACTCGGAAGCCTCTTGCATACAGACCTGCTCGATCGAGTGCGAGCTGGCGTGGAAGCCCAGTGTGCCAAGCGTTTCAGCGAACCGCTCGCTCACCCACCAGGTGTTGCCGGTGCCGGAGAAATAGAATAAAACCATATTTTTCATTACCACTCCAAATAAACTCCAAGTGATTGCCTGGCAAAATAATATCAAAAGTTGAATCAGCTCAATATCTTCAGATTATATTATAAGGTCCAGGGTTAATATGGCGCAATATTTTTGCTAAATCACTGACGCATATCTTATGAAGATGGTGGAATATGGGTTGCCATGTGGAAAGCGCCACAAACCATTTTCCCGGATATTGTCACTGTAATATTTCATATACAAACTTCTAACTATCTTTTTATATCCCCGCATTATCATTTTGTTACAAGGGTAATTATTATTGAGGGATACTATGAATTTTGAAAAATATACCAAGAAATCACAAGAAGCGATTGTCAGCGCGCAGCATATCGCGCAGGACAACCGCCATACGGCTATTGAACCGGTCCATATTCTGCTGGCTTTGCTACAGCAGGATGACGGAGTTGTTCCCGCGCTGGTCACCCAGGTGTCGGGCTCTACCCAGGCACTGCGGAGTGAACTGCAGCAGGAAATCGATCGCCGGCCCAAGGTGACGGGCGATACCCGTGAAGTGGGACTTTCGCCGGCCGCATCGGATGTTTTTCGAGCGGCTGAACGTTATGCCAAGGGCATGCAGGATGACTACGTCTCTACCGAACATATCCTGCTGGGACTGACAGACTCAACAGAAGCCAGCCGATTGACTACCAACGGCCTTACGCGTGACGCGATCCTTTCCGCATTGAAGACGATCCGCGGATCACAACGCGTATCCAGCCAGGATCCGGAATCTACTTACCAGGCCCTGGTCAAATATGGCCGCGACCTGACAGCGGAAGCGCGACAGGGAAAACTTGACCCGGTGATCGGGCGTGATGAGGAGATCCGGCGCACGATCCAGATCCTCTCGCGACGCACGAAGAACAACCCAGCCCTGATCGGCGAACCCGGTGTGGGCAAGACCGCCATCGTGGAAGGACTCGCCCAGCGGATCATCAAGGGTGATGTACCGGAGGGCCTGAAGAAGAAACGGCTGGTCCAGCTGGACATGGGCGCGTTGATCGCGGGCGCGAAGTTCCGGGGAGAATTCGAGGAACGCCTGAAAGCTGTATTGAAAGAGATCACCGAATCCGAGGGCGAGATCCTGCTATTTGTGGATGAGATGCATACCGTCGTTGGCGCAGGCAAGGCGGACGGCGCGATGGACGCGGGTAATATGCTTAAGCCGATGCTGGCACGCGGCGAGCTGCACATGATCGGTGCCACCACGCTGGATGAATACCGCAAGCATATCGAAAAGGATCCGGCCCTGGAGCGCCGTTTTCAGCCGGTACTGATCGAGGAACCGAATGTTGAGGATACGGTCAGCATCCTGCGCGGCCTGAAGGAGCGCTATGAGGTACACCATGGTGTGCGCATCACAGACCCAGCTGTGATCGCCGCAGCCACACTCAGCAACCGCTATATCTCTGACCGCCAACTGCCTGATAAGGCCATTGACCTGATCGATGAAGCAGCGGCCAGATTACGGACTGAGATCGATTCCAAGCCGCAGGCGCTGGACGCGGTGGACCGCCAGATCCTGCAACTCGAGATCGAGCGAGAGGCGTTGAAGAAGGAAAAAGACAAGGCATCGAAAGAACGCCTGGAGAATATCGAGAGAGAACTTTCTGACCTGAAAGAAGAATCCAAACAGCTGCATTCCCTGTGGGAAACAGAGAAAGCTGCGATCCAGGACCTGCAGTCTACCAAGAGTGAGATCGAGCAGGTGCGCCTGGAGATCGAGCGCGCTGAACGCGCGAATGATCTTGAGAAGGTGGCACGGCTGCGCTATGGCACACTGCGCGAACTGGAACAAAAGATGGCAGAAGGGGAAGCGCGGATCAAGGAGATCCAGGGCGATGAACCGCTCCTGAAAGAAGAAGTGGACGCGGAAGAGATCGCCAGTATCGTGGCGCGCTGGACCGGTATCCCGGTGACGCGCCTGATGGAAGGCGAGACGGAGAAGCTGATCCGCATGGAAGATCGCCTGCATGAGCGCGTGATCGGCCAGGACGAAGCGGTAAAGGTCGTCTCCAACGCCGTACGGCGTTCGCGTGCCGGCCTGCAAGACCCTGACCGCCCGCTTGGCTCCTTCATCTTCCTGGGGCCGACAGGGGTAGGGAAAACGGAGCTTGCCCGTTCACTGGCGTATTTCCTGTTCGATGATGACCATGCCATGGTCCGGATCGATATGTCTGAATATCAGGAGAAGCACACTGTATCGCGGCTGCTGGGCGCACCCCCCGGTTATATTGGGTATGACGAAGGCGGCCAGCTGACTGAATCCGTGCGGCGGAGACCTTACAGCGTTGTGCTATTCGACGAGATCGAGAAGGCACACCCGGAGGTATTCAACGTCCTGCTGCAACTACTGGATGATGGACGCCTAACCGATGGGCAGGGGCGCACAGTTGACTTCCGCAATACGGTGGTCATTATGACATCCAACCTCGGCACGGAACTATGGCGCGGCGGGGGCAAGGTCTCGCGTGACCAGATCACGCAGGCGCTGCAAAACCATTTCCGCCCGGAATTCCTGAACCGGATCGATGAGATCGTCGTGTTCCACCTGCTAAAGAAAGAAGACCTGAAAGGGATTGTTGCTATCCAGCTCAAGCGCGTGGAAGCACTGCTGGAGGACAAAGGGTATCAGCTGGAGGTGACGCCGGAGGCGATGGCATACCTGGCGGATGTTGGTTATGATCCGGACTTCGGGGCACGGCCGCTGAAACGCGCCATCCAGCGTGAACTACAGGATCCGCTGGCGCTGAAGATCCTGGCCGGGGAATTTGCTGAAGGGAGAACGATCAAGGTCGCGCGCGGCGAGGCAGGCCTGACCTTCTCTTAATCCCCCCTTTTCCCATCATTGAAAGGCCCTGCGCTGGATGAGCACAGGGCTTTTTGATCGTGGTCGCGCGGGGGTGAGCGGGTGGGCTGATGGGACAGAAACGGACAAAATGGGACAGTTTTGAAAT
>CAZDIS010000054.1:0-15253 GCA_964505585.1 uncultured Pelolinea sp.
TCATTGGCGTTCTGCATTTTCTCAAGGTCCTTTTCCGTAAGGTATGGGCACGCCAGGCGTGCGGCAAGGCCTTCCAGAACGCCACGGATATGAAATATTTCCACAAAATCCTCAGCGGTTAATTCATTGACGATCGCGCCTTTGTATGGGATCAGCTCCACCAGGCCGGTGGATTCCAGGCGGGTTAACGCTTCTCGTACAGGCATGCGGCTGATGTCAAACTCTTCAGCGAGGTCATTAGCGATCAATCGGCGCCCGGGTTCGTACTCACCGGAAACGATCCGTTCGCGCAGTGTATCAAAAATAACCTCTTGCATCGTCTTAAATCCGTTTGCCATTTCTCTCCCTCAAGCGTTTCCCGAAATTTTTATTATTACATTCATGCACTGCATCGTCTTTATTTTCTTTTTCTTTTTCGAATATTCAATTGATTGTAAATTAATTCTAATCAATTTTTAGGATCATCATTTTTTATCTGATTTTTTTAGGTTCAAGATTTATTCACTTTCATTGGGTTCGATGATAACCTTCACTGCGCCGTCTTTTCGATTATTAAAAGTATCCAATGCTTCTTCGTAATTATCGATCGAGAAAGTGTGCGTGATCAGGTCTTTCACATCCAATTGGCCATTGGCGATCATCGCGATTGCCTTCCACATGGTATTAGGGTCAGCGCGGGATCCAGTGATCATGATCTCATCATGTACGATCTGCTTGAAGGGAACTGGCTCTTTAACATCATCAGAGGGAACTCCCAGCAGGCTGACCTTTCCGCCTTTTTTAACCATCTTGATGCCCTGTATCAGCGTGCCCGCCGCGCCAGAACATTCAAACGCCTCATCCACCCCACGGCCTCCGGTTATTTCGCGCACAGCTTCAACTGGGTCTACTTTCTCAAAATCCACAGCGGCATCCGCGCCCAGTCTTCTTGCTGCTTCCAGGCGCGACCGCCGGCCAACCATGATCACCCGTGCCGCGCCCATAGATTTTGCCAGCCGCATAGCCAGCAAACCGATCGGCCCGGGCCCGATCACGGCCACGCTTCCCCCGGGAGTGATGCCGGTCAGCTCCAGTCCGTGTAATGAGACCGCGGCCGTATCTCCCAGCGATCCTTCAGCGAAACTGACGTGAGAGGGCATCTTCGTTAATGTGCGGTTCGAATGCACTGCGTATTGCGCGTACGCGCCATCGCAGATGAATCCATAGTGTTTATGTCCGGATGCCGCAACCCCATAATTCATGCATAAAGTATAGCGCCCGTCTAAGCAGTTCTCGCAGAATCCGCAGCCCTTGTGCGGTTCTCCCGCTACCCGATCGCCTGCCTTTAGATTAGTAACGCCCTCCCCTAGCGCGACAACCTCGCCAGCCCATTCATGGCCGGCGATGAAAGGATAGTTTGGCGGCCAAATGCCTGCCAGTCCCCCATTAAAAATCTCTGGATCACTACCGCAGATCGCGACCGCGCGTACCTTTGATAGGACTTCAAACGGTCCCGGTTTTGGAACAGGAACTTCCTGAAGTTCATGCTTTCCCGGGCCGGTCAATACAATTGCTTTCATTTTTTCTGGTATTTTGCTCATTTTTCTCCTTGTGATAATTGTTTCATTGCATGTGTCAATTGCTTTGCGTTTTCAACACGACCCTTTGCCTGCAGTAAATAAATGCCAACAACGAAAATATCAATCGAAACGCCTTTTAACTTGCGGATGGCCTGCGGTGTGATTCCGCCTGCGATACAAATCTCCGAATCGACCAGATCTTTAATGGCATTGATCACATCGCCATGGAATTCTTTACTTCCCTGTCTATCCTTTGGAATATGCAGGCCCACAATATCAATCCCAAGATCCGCTTTCCTGATAAGGTCTGCGTCAACCCAATCAACGGAAAGGTGATCCAGTAGAACCCTGCTGCCCATTGCGTGCGCTGCCGCAGCACAATCTGATACAGTTCGGTTAGAAGCAGCACTGACAACGCTGATAATATCTGCGCCTGCACGGCAGGCGCTTTCTGCCAGCAGTTTTCCGCTGTCAATGATTTTCGTATCAACAAAGATCGTTGCGTGTGGAAATTTTTCCCTAAAAATCGCTGCGCTGTCTAACCCTTCCTGCATCAGCAGTGCTGTCCCGATCTCAAGAATATCCCAATATTCTCGCAATTCCTCTGCGATTTGCATCGCTGTTTCGATCGACGTAGTATCCAGTGCCAGTTGAAGTTTTGGTTTAGGCATGGCTTCCTTCGGCTTCCATTAATGGTTTGAGGATTTCATACAATCGCGTAAATCGAGCAAATAGATCGATATATATTCTATGGTTTTCACCATCAGGATAAAAAGCTTTTTTAACCCCGATCCTATCCGTAACATCTGTGAGTTTTTTGATTACGCCGACCGCTTTAAAAGCCAGTGCGGCAGCGCCGATGGAGGACCCTTCCAGATTATTGGGAACATGAACGGGCTGCCCAAACATATCCGCCTGGATTTGAAGCATCAGATCCGATCGGACATATCCGCCTGAAGCGCGGATCTCAATTTCACCCTGTTGATCGTTGGAAATGATCTCGTAAATCGAATATAAAGCGTAAAGAATCCCTTCCAATGTTGCTCGCGAAAAGTGTCCTTTTTTGTGATAACTTCCGATACCGAAATAGACACCGCGCGCATGTTCATTCCAGATCGGCGCGCGTTCTCCAAATAAATAAGGAAGGAAAACTAATCCTTCCGCGCCCGGATCGATAGGCAGAGCTTCTGCCAGCAACATATCCAATGCGCTCTCCTCATCGCCCGCGCGGTGCTCGTGGAATATTTCAGCTGCCCAACGCATCGCGAGTCCGCCATTGTTCATCGCCCCACCGCGGATCCAGAGGGTTTCATCCAGCGGATAGGACCAGATAACATTGTACGCTTTATCCACCAGTGGCCGATTGCAAGCGATGCGGCAGGCGCCGCTCGAGCCGATCATAGTAGTCACCTGGCCTGGCCTTACTGCGCCGGCGCCCAGGGAGGAAAGGACGCCATCGGTCGCACCCAATACGATGGGGATAGGAGTCAAACCTGTTTCCTTACCATGCATTTCTAAAACAAAAGTCGTTGGTTGAATAGCTGGTAATTGTTGATGAGAAACGCCTGCGATTTTTAGTAGTTTTTCATCCCAATTTTTCTTTCGCACATCACATAGCCCAGTGGCCACGGCATTTGAAAAATCGGTAACAAATTGCCCGCTTAATCGATAGATCAATAAATCCTTGATCGTACAAAAATAGTCACTCTTGAATAATTCCGGTGCTTCCTGCTTTAGCCATAATAATTTAGGAAGCCAATAACTCGCGTGCATCGGGCAGGCCGTAAATTGAAATCGTCCTGTTTCTTTATCTTCGCGCAAAATTTCTGCCTGACGATGGGAGCGTGTATCCGCGTAAGTAAAAACAGGCCCGTTAGGTTCAAAATTTCTATTGAGCGGCACCAGGCTCGAAACTGCGTTTGAAAAACTGATCGCTTCGATCGTGGCATGCATTTCGCTTGCCAACTGCTGAATTTCTCGGATGCATCCAACCGCTTTCTGGATGATCTCCTTCGCGTTTTGGATTGCTTTGCCAGTGTGATCCGTTTCCAGACCAAGAGCAGTTTGTGATTGATGCAAAATATGTAGGTCGGCATTGACAAGACACGCGCGGACACTGCTTGTCCCAATATCAACGCTAATCACATTTTTTTTAGATTCAACCACTGCTTCGCCTTTTATGTATCATATACCGTTTTTTCTATGTAGGTGGGATTGTGAGAGCAATATATTTGGTCGTGCCATCAAACGCGTTTGCCGATGCGTGCGCGATACCGCTGGGGACATACAGCGCTTCGCCGGCTCTTGCCGTGTATTCTTTTCCGTCTGCGAATATGGTCAACGCGCCTTCCAGGATGTAAAAGACATGTTCCGCCGCATCGTGGGTGTGCTCACTGGAAATACCGCCCCTGCCAAACTCACCATATTTGAATGCGTAGTTGCTAATGCCAAGCGTCTCTCCGGCGACCTCTTTAGCGAAACAAATTGTATGGCCCGGCACATCCGTCGCGGGATTGGCTTGCACATCAATGACTTTTACTTTGTTTTCCATTCTTCTGTGTCTCCCATTTTTAAAGATGCCTGGCAGAATGGATTCTTCTACCCTGCCAGGCATACTTGTCTAACTAGCTATAGTCTTACAGTGATTCTATCGGTGCTCGTCCAGGTTCTCCAGTGTTACGAATGCGACTGGGGAAGGAATGTTCTCAGGAACATCTTCGCCGTTGAGGTGCTTTACGCACGCTTCAATACTGAAGTACGCCTGCATGCTGGGCTGCTGGTTGATGGTGAAATCAACTAAACCATTCTCGATCGCTTCAACAACCGCGGGGGTCACGTCGAAGGAACCGATAATGATGTCATCCTGGGAAACGCCGAATGCATCCACGGCTTCTGCAGCGGATTCACTCATGCCTGCGCCTGCTGCAATGATCGCGTCCAGTTCACCACCGAGTTTTGTCAGCTCATTCGTGGCAATATCGTATGCTTTCGCGGCATCCCATTCAGCGGGAACGCGGCTGACAGAAATGTTCGAGTAGTCTTTCAATGCGTCCTCCGCGCCATTGGAGCGCAGGTCACTGGTGGATTGTCCGGGTACGCCTTCTAATAGGAGCAAATTACCTTCGCCGCCCATTAATTCGGCAACATAAACGCCGAGTTCCTTACCAACAGCATAGTTGTCAATACCAACGTATGCGAGGTAATCGCCGCCGGAGCCCATGGTGTTGTCATACACCACGGGGATGCCAGCATCGTTCAATTTGACGATACCTGCTGCGATAGCTTCGGTGTTGGTTGGTGCCAGAGCGATGCAGTCCACGCCAGCTGTGATCAGGTCTTCCAGAATTGCGATCTGTTCTTCGATGTTTTCTGGTTTTTCCGGTGCGTGTGAGGTCAGGTTGATGTCGAAATCTACTGCTGCCTTCTCTGCGCCTTCAACGTGCTGTGCCCAGAATGAGGATGCGAAGTTCTTAACAACGATAGCGATATCATACGTTTCAGCTTCTATTGCTTCTTCTTCCGCTGCCTCTTCTTCAACCGCTTCTTCGACAGGTGCTTCCTCTACGGGTGCTTCTGCTGCTTCTTCGGGCATGGAGCATGCGCCCAAAATAACAGAGAAAACAACCAAAAGTGTCACAAAAATTGTAGTCTTTTTCATTTCTTTATACTTCTCCTTTATTATTTTTAATAAGATTTGAATGTGCTGGTCAGTTCAAGTTCTCTATAAACCGCCTCCTTTCATACATGTTTACAATGTGATATTTCTCCTTATCAGAAACAGTCTCTGGTTAATTGATCCTTTTTGAAGTAGCTTTTCTAACGGTTTGGTCAATGACGACCGCGATCAAAATAATGACACCAACGATCGTTTGCTGCCAGACGGATGGCGCGCCCAGTAAGTTCAGTCCGTTTTGGATCACATTCATGATCAGCGCGCCGATGATCGTGCCAAATCCGCCGCCCACCCCGCCAAACATACTCGTTCCGCCGATCACAACCGCGGCGATGCTCGGGAGCAGGGTTGGATCGCCAAGAAAGGCATGGGCTTGGTTGATGCGGGATGCCTGCAGGATGCCTGCTAGGGCTGCTAAGCTGCCGGCAATAATATATACCGTCATGATCACGCGGTCATTATTGATACCGGATAATCTGGCAGCTTCCGAGTTTGCCCCGACCGCGTATATTTTTCGCCCTAACGTGGTACGGTTCAGGATAACCCACACAATGATGAAGATAGAAATTGCGAAATAGATCGGAACCGGAATACCGAAAACACGCTCAACACCCACGAACCGGAAAGCATCTGGAAAACCATACACGATATATCCTTGCAGGATCGCGTTCGCGAAACCCGTGATCGCGACCCGCAGCGCGTAAGAACCAATGAAAGATGGCAATCTTACTTTCGCCATTAAAATCCCATTGAAAAAACCCATCAAGGCACCCGCGCCAATACCTGCCAGTATAGCGAGCGGAACAGGCACACCCACATATTTCATGAGTGCGGCCGTAACAACCCCGCCCATCGAAAAGATAGCGCCCAGTGCCAGGTCGATTTTCCCGGTTAATACAACGATAGTTTGCCCGAGCGCGAAGATCGCGGGGATGCTGGACATGGCAACCAGATTGATCAAATTCAATTTTGTCAGAAAATACGGTGAAAAAAGGGTCAGCGCCAATCCCAATAAGACAAGTATCAGCAGGCGCGGAACTGAATTCATCGCCTGGCTTGAGATTTTGATCTTTCCAAATTTCTTTTCAGAATTCTTCTCAGTCATTGGTTTTAGTTATCCCTTCTGCGAATTGACATGTCGAAAATGATGCCGGCCAATAGGAATACGCCTACAATAGCAGACCGCCATTCAACTGGGACACTGATGATATTTAGCCCATTCCGTAATATAACGATCAGTAGCACACCAACGATCGTGTTCGTGATTCCACTCTTCCCGCTGCCCCGCAATGTACCGCCCATGATCGAAGCAGCAACTGCGTCAAATTCCCAACCAACACCAACCCGCGGGTCTGCGCTCTGGATGCGGGACGCAAGCACCAGGCCGGCAATCGCCGCCATGGAACTCGCGTACACAAACACCAGCCAGGTATACAATTTTGTATTGACGCCGGAAAGATGTGCCCCTGTTTCATTTTCTCCAATTGCTACCAGGTACCGCCCAAATGACGTGTGGTGAAAGATCACAAAAGAGAGTGCAAAAATAAGGATTGAAACCCACACCGGAACAGGAATACCCGCGATAGCGCCTGCACCGATGAATTTCATTGTGTAATTATCAATAAATATGGCTGAGGTTTCCGAGACTGCGACAGCCAATCCCGCAAAGACGTTCATCGTCCCCAGCGTAACAATAAAAGCGGGAATACCCAGCAGAGATACAAGCAAACCATTCAAAGCGCCGATCAACGTCCCCGAAAGGATCGCGGTAAGGCTGGATACAAACGCGCCATATCCAGCGCGCAGCATAATTGCCAGAATAACGCCGGAAAATGTGAGGACTGCACCGAGGGATAAGTCCAACCCGCCGGATATCAGCATCAGGGTTGCCATTGTTCCTAATATCCACAGAGTCGAGCCGCGCCTGACCATATTGACCAGGTTATCTACATCATAAAACTCGTTGGAAATGATGCCAAAAATAATAAACATCCCAACGACAACCCAAGTTAATGGTGGTAATCCTTTAATAAAGGTAACGATTTTTTCAATCGCGGCATTCGTGTTTTTTGGTTTAGCCGTTTGCATGCATTTCTCCTAAAAAAGAATTTCTCGATCCTTTGGTTCTAAGCGCCGCCCATAGCATGGGCAATGACAGTTTCTTGTGTCGCTTCGCTGCAGCTCAATTCAGCGGCGATCTCCCCTTCGCGCATAACGTAAATCCGGTCGCTCATACCCAGGATCTCTGGCAGTTCAGATGAGATCATCAGAATAGCCGCGCCATTTTTGACCAGCTCGCGCATCAATCCGTGGATTTCCGCTTTTGCGCCCACGTCAATACCGCGCGTTGGCTCATCAAATATAAAGATGCGCGATTGCGTGCAAAGCCATTTAGCCAATACCACTTTCTGCTGTGTGCCGCCGGAAAGGAATTGCACAACCCGTGTATAGGAAGGTGTTGCGATGCTTAGATCAACGATGTACTTATTGGATACGTCGCGCTCCTTTTTTAAATTGATGAACGGGCCGCTGAAAAGTTTTTTCAGGTTCGCCATCACAATATTCTCTGAAGTCGGCAGGATCAACGCCAGACCTTGCCCTTTGCGGTCCTCAGGAATTAATGCCACACCTTCTCCCACCATATCGATCGGGTTCTTCGGATTGACCTCCTTACCGAATACATATACCCGCCCCGAATCGTATTTGTCTGCCCCAAATATCGCTCTGGCCATTTCGGTCCGGCCTGCCCCAACCAGCCCCGCTAACCCAACAATCTCACCTGATCGCACACTGAGTGATGCGTTTTTGATCTTATTGCCGCTCTTCAGGTTTTCAACGCGTAAAGCTTCCTCACCAAACACATCGGTATCTTTTGCGAAAGCATACATGTTGGCCACTTCACGGCCAACCATCATATTTACCAATTCCGGAATTTCCACATCGTCACTATTTTTTGTACCGATATATTTGCCATCCCGCAAAACAGTAACCCGGTCGCCAACGACACAAACTTCTTCCAGGCGGTGCGAAATGTAAATGATCCCAATACCTCGCTTTTTTAGCGTTTTTGTCATTTCAAACAAACTATCAATCTCACGGTCAGTTAATGCGGCAGTTGGCTCATCCATGATCAGGATCTTGGATTCCATCGTCAGCGCTTTTGCCACTTCGACCATTTGCTGCTGGCCTGTGCCTAAATCCGTGCAGTGCGCGTCGGTATCGATCTGCAATGATAAGCTTTTCAGGAATTTTTCCGCGTCCGCATGCAGTTTTTTGTGGTCAATCAGGAACCCCGCCTTCTTCGGAAATCGCCCCAAAAACATATTTTGGGCCACATTCATATTAGGGATCAGGTTGAACTCCTGGTAAATGATGCCGATGCCTGCATCCTGCGCGTCCTGCGGACTGTTAAAAACTACTTTTTTACCTTCGATTTCCAGTGAACCACTGTCCGAAAAATAAGCGCCGGCAATGATTTTCATCAATGTCGATTTTCCTGCGCCGTTCTCTCCGATCAAAACATGCACTTCACCTTCGTACAGGTCAAAATTTACTTTATCGAGCGCCTGAACCCCGGGGAATGCTTTAGAGATGTTTTCCGCGTTTAATAGAAGCTTTTTCGCCATTCTAATTACTCCGATTGGTAATTGCTGCCATTGATTAATCGTTCGGGTGAATAATCACCTTCAGTGCCCCGCCTTTGCGCTGCACAAACGTATCAATCGCTTCATTGATCTTTTCCAGGGGAAAATGATGGGTGATAAAGGGTTTTGGGTCAATCTTTCCCATTTTAAAAAGTTCCAACGAACGCCGGCAGTCACCCAGGCCTTCTCCACGAACGCCTGCTGCCTTTAAGTCATCCAGCACGAACTTACGGTGGTTGGGGGTGGGCCTATCGTGTGAATCGCCAATAAAAGATATGCGCCCGCCGCGCATCACTACTTCGTACGCTTCTTCAACTGCTGAAGGGGCGCCGGAACATTCAATTGCCAGTTCCACGCCCAGGCCATCAGTATCTTTAATGATCGTGTCAACAACGTCCTGTTCATGGATATTGATCGTCATGTCCGCGCCTAATTCACGCCCGACTTTCAAACGTGATTCGCGTGTGCCAGTCAAATATACTTTTCCGGCGCCAAGCGCTTTGGCAAGCTGAACAGCCATCAATCCAATTGGACCAGGTCCAAGCACAGCAACGGTCTCGCCGCCCAGGAATCCGCCGATGTTATCCAGCGCGTAATGCACACATGCAGCTGTAGTCACCAGGGCGGCTTCTTCGTAAGAAACATTATCCGGCAAGGTATACAGCGTGCTGACATTGTTGACAACATATTGGGCATACCCGCCATTATTGGTAAAACCATAATGTCTGTGGCCGGTTTCCGGTTTGCCATAATTCAAACAGATCGTATAGCGTCCACGTTTGCAGTTCATGCAGTACCCGCAGCCCTTATGCGATTCGATCGCAATGCGGTCGCCCACTTTGAAATCTCCCACGCCCGGGCCAACCTTGACGATCTCACCACTGTATTCATGGCCGGGAGTAAATGTACCGTATTCCGGCATCCCTTTCCATCCCTTTGAGATCACCGTTGGATCAGTTCCACAGATCGCGCAGGCGTGTACTTTGACCAATACCTCGTGCACAACTGGTTCTGGAACAGGAACCTCTTTCACACGCAGATCGTCTTTTCCGAATAATACTGCCGCTTTCATGGTTTTGGGGATATCTGGGCTCATCGTTTCTCTTTTCTCCTGAATATTAAATCGGTACGATATTTTGGATATTGGATATTGTATCCAATTTGACATTCACATAGTACATCTTTTGTAAGTGAATGTCAATGACTTTTGTCATATTTTAAGATTTGATGAATTATTTAAGGAAATTGTTCTGAGAAGGCACTGATTTCCAAAACAGGAAAATGGAAAGCGGAATCAAAATAAGGTTGCCAACCGCGCCCGGCGCGGTTTGCGCTGTTTCGATCGGCTTCAACCAGCCAAGAACCAACCGCAGCGCGTATTCAGCGCATATCAAAACATACATGAGCGGGATCAGGGATTGATAGCGCAGCAGCACCACGAGATACACCAAACCCATCAGCAATTGTGAGATACCCCAATAGGCAAATATCAATACCACCGTGCGCGCGCCAGCCTCAGTATATGCCTCCAACGGTATGGTCGCGATCGTCTGTGCGCCCCCGTCCGCGGCAATGATATGCACCAAACTGCGGGTAATCGTGGCAGCGGTTATCGCCCAAAAGACAATGCGTGCGATAGGTTTTCCTTGATAAACATAATCTACGGTTTTTGGAAAAATGATCTTAAGCATGCTTGTCACCTCAATTTTTGATGATTATAAGGTTTAACATGGCAAAATCATGATCGTCTAGCCATAAGACACCGCAATTCCTGATGGATGCTGAAAAATGCGCAGTCACAAAACCGGATCTGATCGTGCGCGCGCTGGTCGGTTACATGCCGCCTTAACAGCATATACGAGCGTGGATATTGACCTGGTTCTGACTTAACAAACCTGAATATTGTATTTCACCTATCAAATGGAATAACGCGGTCGCAAGGGCCATCCCCATGAGGCAGGAACGGGGCTGGGGACCGCACCACCCTTCTTTTTTCTCACAGGCAGGTTAGGGGGTTGCATTCGCATCATTGGCAATGCATGTTTATCGCCCCCCTTGACCCGGGCACACGCGTAGTGATCGGAAACGGCTTGATGATCCTGTATGAAAGAAAAATGCGCCTTCGAGAGTAGCTGAAACGAGCTTGAAATAAAATAAGATTCAAAAAAAGCGCGCCGGAAAGCTCAGCGCGCTTCAAGTTTTACAAAATCAATTTACCCGTTCAATAGTTACATTTTTATGTTCTCTGAAACAATAACAACCGGTTTGGCCGAGAACGCGCGAAACGAAATCTTCTTTGACATCCAATAGTGTGTTTGAATCTTCAATAATGATCTTCCCGATTGCGCTGCCGGGTATGGCGGCTCGTGATGCGATCCCGCCGACAACCTCACCCGGATTAATGCCGTGCGTCCTTCCTCGGCCCAGGGATAAGCGCACCATCCCGTCTTCATGCAAGTGTTTCGAACGGTAGTCGCCATTTCGTTTTTGCATATTTTTGCGGGCGTTTTTTCCCCGCTGGCTCGAACGGCTTGATTTTCCGCGCTTATTTTTTGCGCCGCGTTTGTTGAAAACAACCTCACTGATCTTTTCAACCGGCCTGCGTTTTTCTTCGACGCGGGCCAGCTTCAGCGCAGCGGCAGCGATCTTGACCGGGTCATGCCCTTCGGCGATGAATTGTTCGATCATCTCTTCTTCACGCCGGCAGCGGTCTCTCTCCAGCCATACGCTGACTTTATTCAATAAGTGCGACTCCCGCCTGGCATTGATCTCTGCTTCCGTTGGCAGCTCCTTGCGTGGGATCTTCAACTTTGCGAAGCCTTCAATGCGGTTCAAGTAGCGCCGGTCATTGGGGGTGATCAATGTGATCGCCACCCCGTCCTTGCCAGCGCGTCCGGTACGCCCGATTCGATGAACGTATGCTTCCGGGTCATTGGGTACATCAAAATTGAAAACATGCGAAATATCATCAATATCCAAACCCCGCGCGGCCACATCGGTAGCCACCAGGATCTTTATCTTCCCGGAACGGAACCGGTCCAGCACACGCATCCGCGCCTGCTGTTCCAGATCGCCATTCAATGCTTCTGATGGATAACCGCGCTGGGTAAGTTGGTTAGCGACATTTCCGGAGCCCGCACGTGTTTTCGTAAATACCAGCGTGGAACCTACCGCTTCACTTTCCAGCAATCGCGTGATCGCTGCCAGTTTATCATCCTCATTGACCAGGTAATAGCGCTGGTCGATCGAATCAACGGTCAGCTGTTTACGGTCCACAGTGACGGTTACCGGATCGATCATATAATTTTCCGCAATGCGGCGGATAGGAGCGGGAATCGTCGCGGAGAAAAGGGTTGTCTGCCGTTTTCCCGGCGTCTCGCGCAGGATATTCTCGATATCTTCAATGAAACCCATGCTGAGCATCTCGTCTGCCTCATCCAGAATAACAGTTCTTACGAAACCCAGATCCACAATATTCTGACGCATCAAGTCCTGCAAGCGTCCGGGAGTACCAACAAGTACATCCAGTCCGGCCGCGATCTTGCGCTTCGAGCTGCCATAGTGCTGCCCGCCATACACAGCCATCACCTTTACATTACAAAATTGGCCGTAATCCTGGATCGCTGCTGCGACCTGGATTGCCAATTCCCGCGTGGGTGTTAATACCAGAGCGCGGATCTTACCCGTGCTTCCGCCGAATATCAGATCCTGCAGGATCGGCAGCGCGAAGGCTGCCGTCTTTCCGGAACCTGTCTGTGATTGCGCGATCACATCCTTGCCTTCCAGCATCAGGGGGATCACGTTAGCCTGCACATCGCTTGGTTCTTCGTACCCAAGCGTATCTACAGCCCGTAAAAGCTGCGGTTGCAGGTTTAAATTAATAAAATCGGTTGTCATCAAAATCTCCATTTTTCTCGTTTTGATAACTCCCGACTCATAATTGCTGAAAAAGGTACGACCCCGTACTTCTTCTTTTTTGCCCTTCTCTAAACCCCACCGGGCAAGAAAAAAGCTCGTCCACGTATTGACGAGCAATAAATAGGAATTCTCAAAACATTGTCTAATTCTTAAGCAGCCCGAATCATACCATACATGATCATTAAATGGTGGGTCACCATAAACCTGATTACAATTTCCCTACTAAATAAGGAAATGATTATGGACACCATCCCTTTTCTCGAGATCTTAACCCACTCTAAACCTAATCCTGTTGCCCTCCTTTTATATGTTATATTTTTTTATTCTTGGTTTAATAAAAAAAGTCTATGGATTAATGACCATAAACTTTTGTTGAAATCTGAATATTTTATTATTCAGTAAATTCAATCCACTTTTCTCCGATGAAGTTTTTTAGAAGAATAGTTTCAGAAACATTATCCACGCGGTTACCATTTTCCCATTCACTCCAGAAAAATTCTATTCCAACGTAATCGTCATATTTCATTTCTACCATCTTCCTGACAACCGCTTCGTAATCAATCACATTTTCACTTGCCACAACCTGGACGCTTCCGGGGGTTGCATTTCGTGCGTGGAAATGTCTTGCATATTTCAATAAAGGAAGATACTTGTCTTCTGTGATTCCAAGTCGAACAAAATGGGTAAAATCAAGCGTAAGCGTTAACCCTTCTACCGCTTCGATCAATCGTGCGGCTTGGTCAGGTTGTTGCACAAGTGAACCAACATGCGCCTCAGTTCCAAGAACAATGCCATACTCCTTGGCCTTATCAGCACACCATTGCAATTCCTTAACTGCGAGTGAAAAATCTCTTTCATAATTGCCACTGATTTCTACACCCGGCAAAATAGTTACGTGCTGACCGCCAAGGCGGGAGGCGAACTCGAGGGTTTTCGTGAACCAATCCTTAGCAAAATTTCGTCTGGAATTTTCAGGGTGATTAAAAGGATACATCGAAAAATCATTATCGCATTGTAGAAACACATCTGCCGCTTTCAAATTATATTTATCTAACAGCCCAGATAAAGTTTTTCCATTCTCATCCAAATCCGCAAATTGGCTCGAAGGTTGTAAATGAGATCTGCCCTCAAACAGACCGATATCCACGCCGTCAAAACCCATCATACTTATCAGTATAAGTGCTTGCTCATGCTTTAAAAGTGGGAAAGTAAAATCAGCACACGCAAATTTTGGTTTCATCGTATTCTCCTTCTTGTCGTTATCCACTAACCCATAAACATTCCGCCATTAACGTCTAACACCGCTCCAGTTATAAATTTGGCTTTTTCAGATGCAAGAAAAACAACCGCATTTGCAATATCACGTGTCTCCCCTAACTTCTTAAGTGGAATTGTATGACGCAATTCTTCTTTCTTTTCTTCGGTAAAAGCCTTGAGTATCTCGGTTTCCGTAGGTCCTGGTGCTATCGCGTTGACATTTATATTTCTATCAGCCAATCTTCTTGCAAATCCATAGGTTAATCCGATCATCGCGGCTTTTGTGGCTGTATATCCCAATCCATTAGCAAACCCCCCCATGCGTCCAGCTAGAGAACTGATATTTACCACTTTGCCCCCCTTGGCTTTTTCAAATGCGGGAAGTACTTTTTGAATGGCAAAAAATACACTTTTCAGATTAATTGACATCATCTTATCCCACTCGCCTTCAGTGATGTCTTCAACTTTCGTAGAATGCAAAATTCCCGCGTTGTTTACAAGAATATTTATTTGGTTATATTTTTCTTCAACTACCTTAACCGCAGTTTCGAGATTACTTACATTGCTAACATCACAATGAACAAATAAAGCTTCCTTACCTTCTTTAATGATATCTGAAACAACCTGATTCCCAAGTTGATCATCTATATCAAATATAACTGGAATTGCGCCTTCGCGGGCGAATTCTCGGGCAATTTCCTCACCAATCCCTCTAGCACCGCCTGTAACAATTGCTACTTCTCCATCAAATAACATGATCTCTCCTTTTTATCCGCTTCCATGATTTCTAATCACTAAGCTAATTTCGATTTCTATTTTTTCTCGATTTTTCCTTTTCCGGATATCGTGATTTTTTGGCTGGCGACAGCAGCAATAAGAATGATGCCAACAACAACCCGCTGCCAATAAGACGAAACACTCATCATATTTAAACCATTCCCAAGAACTCCGATTAACAATACACCAATGGCAGTACCAATTAATGATCCACGGCCACCTGTTAAACTCGTACCGCCAATGACAACGGCTGTAATACTCTCGAGGTTTAGATTCGTCCCTGCATTTGCATCAATAGCCATTAAATGAGCAGATTGAATGAAAACTGCAATAAATGACAGAAGCCCAACCAGTACATATGGCACCATCTTATACACATGCACAGGGACACCGGAGTATCGCGCCGCCAACTCGTTGGACCCAAT
>CAZDIS010000055.1:0-15164 GCA_964505585.1 uncultured Pelolinea sp.
CCGGAAAAAATGAAAAAAGAACGCAGTAAATTGATCAGGAAAGCGATTTTGGTTTCTCAAGAAGCCTATCGGAAAAAACAGATCGGCAAAACAATTACAGTGCTGTGGGAGAAATGTGAGCCAGTGGAGAAAGGACCTTACAAATTATCAGGGTTTTCAGATAACTATTTACCGGTTTCTGCTTTTTCTTTTGAAAATCTGTACAATGAGATCTCAACAGTAGAGATTATGGCACTTTCAGATGAGAAGGTTGTAGGCCGCATCAAAGAGATAAACTAATGGTTCAATTTTCTAAAAAATTGGTTATGGTATAATTCGCAAGTTACATTAAATTTCAAAGAGGAAGAAGATTTATGCCAAAAAGGACATATCAACCACGTGTAAAACATCGTGCCCGAGTGCATGGGTTTCGTCAGCGTATGAAGACTGCGGATGGACGCAAAGTATTAAAGAGGCGCCGCCTGAAGGGCCGTTATCGTCTGACTGTGAAAAAGAACAACCACACCAAGAATACTCGCTGGTAAATAGACCGCGATCGATTTATACCAATTAAAAAGGATAAAATAAATTACGGGTCTTTGATGAAACGTAATTTTCGTTTAACCGAACAAAGGGACTTTAACCGGGTAAGAACGGAGGGACAGGCAAAGAAAAATCCATATGCTGTTCTTCTATACCATAGAAATGGGCTCGCAAAAACGCGCGCAGCGGTTGTTGCCAGCAAGAAAATGGGAAATGCTGTGAAGCGAAACCGTATTAAGCGGGTGATGCGGGCAAGCCTAAATAAGCTGTGGAAAGACATTACCCCAGGGTGGGACCTTATCTTTTACGCAAGATTCGCGGGTTCAGATGCGAGTTTTTCTGAAATGTGTTCCGCGCTGAAAGACTTGCTAAAAGAAGCGAACCTGATAATATTATGACTAAATAAATGCCAACAGAACAAGATTATTCAAAAGAACCATCATTAAAGGATTTTGAATTAACCTTCCTTAACTTCCCCAGATTCATAATTCTAGTTTTTATTCGTTTTTATCAGAAATTCATTTCGCCTGCGCTTCCAGCGAATACATGCAGGTTTTATCCATCGTGTTCGCGGTATGGATTTGAGGCGGTGAAGAAATATGGCGCAATCAAAGGATCGTTTATGGCAATCTATCGGATCTTGCGGTGTAATCCGTTTAATCCAGGTGGATTTGACCCCGTTCCATAAAATTAATAGGAAAAAGGATATGAAATATAAAAAGAAACTTCTTACGATACTCATTATTTCCATGGCAGCTTTATTGATCAGCAGCTGTACACGCACAGGCGCAGCATCGAGCTGGCCTGGTTATTCGGTGGAAGGCGAAACTGGTTATTTATCATACGCTGCACAAACCTACGCGATTAACCTGGTTAATGGCAGCTTGGAATGGAAATTCCCATCCGAAGCAGACCGGGGCCGACAGGCCTACAGCGCACCGCTTGTTGAGAATGGATTAGCTGTATTCGGCGATTATAACGGCGTGCTGGTTGCTGTCGACGCCGAAAATGGCACCAAGAAATGGGAATTTACCGGCGCTGATGATCGGTATATCGCATCCGCAGGATTGGGCGGTCAGATGATTTATGCACCAAACTCTGACGGCACAATTTACGCTTTAGATGAAGAAGGCAATCTCGCATGGAAATTCGTTACGGGTGGACCTAACTGGTCACAACCTGTTTCCGATGATGAATTTGTCTATATCGCATCGATGAACCATAATATTTATGCTTTCTCGCAGGATTTTGAAAAATCCTTGCTGGAATTAGCAAAGGATGGCAGCAAGACATTGCGAACTGACGCTGCCTGGTCAACGGACCTTGGAATGGCAATTGTTGCCGATCCCGTGTTAGAGGATGGCGTGTTATACACAGCGACGATCGAAGGAGCAGTGTATGCCCTTGACGCAGCAACCGGGGCAGTTATGTGGTCTTTCAAAGATGCCGGTAATCTTGGCGCTGTTTGGGGCGCACCTGTCGTGGATGGTGATGTTGTCTTTGTTGCCGATATCGACGGAAATGTGTACACGATTGAAAAAGAAAGTGGAAAACAAAACTGGCCGTCGGCATTTTCCGCTGGCGGAAGAATTGTCGGCAGCGGCGCATTAACTGACGACGGTGTTGTCTTTGCAACCGATGAAGGGAAAGTGTTCTTGATAAATCGCGAAAAAGAACCCAAGACTTTATCCAGTTTTGAAAACCCGATCAATTCCTCAATTGAGGTTTACGATGGGAATATTCTAATTGCACCAGCCAGCGAAGAAGGATTGCTGACCGCAATAGGAACTGAGGGATTTGAAATTTGGTCTTTCATACCAGCTGATTAATTAATAAAAAGAATAGGAATTTGCTATGTGGGAATCACTTATTATCGAACCATTTATCAATACGCTTCTGTTCATATATGATCTGATCGGCGAGAACTTTGGACTCGCAATCATCCTGTTCACGGTGGTCATCAAATTGATCACCTGGCCTTTGATGTCAAAACAGATCAATAGCAGCCGCGCACTTCAGGAAATGCAGTCTGATCCTGACTGGATCGCAATCCAGAAAAAATATAAGAACGATAAAGATAAGTTGGCGCAGGAACAGATGAATTTTTATAAGGAAAAAGGAATTAGTCCCTTTGCCTCCTGTTTACCAACTTTGATCCAGTTTCCGATCATTATTGGTCTTTATCAAAGCATCATCCAAACCATGGGTAACGCACCGTTGCAAATGTTGAATTTGATCCCAAAAATTTCACCATGGCTGACCAATGTTTTCTCGTTTATTCCGGGATTAAAAGATCCATTATCTTTGATCCCATTGAACAGCCAGTTCCTGTGGATGGATATTGGCAGGCCTGAACGTATTTTCATTCCCGGTGTTTCATTTGGCATTCCATTGCTGGCAATCATTGTGGCAGGCACATCATTCCTGCAAACCAAACTTATTTCATCTCCGACGGCAAATGATGGCCAGGCAAACCAGATGTCGGGCATGATGAATGTCTATATGCCGCTCTTGATGGGTTGGTTCGCGTATTCTCTGGCTTCAGGATTGGCTCTTTATTTCCTGGCCTCCAACCTTTTTAGTATTTTCCAGTATGCAGCATTAGGGCGATTTGATATAAAAAGTCTTTTTTCAAAAAAGAAAATTGAAATAACAAAAAAGGGAGAATAATATGAGCGACCAGAAAGCATCTTTAGAGATCATCGCTCCATCGGTCGAAGAAGCAATAGAACAGGGGCTAGATCAGCTTGGGTTACCTCGGGACGCGGTAACTGTAGATATCCTTGATGAAGGTAAGAATGGCTTTTTAGGCGTAGGCAGCCGCCAGGTTCGCGTCCGGTTAATGATCACTGATGACGATCCGGCTGATGAAACACAAATATCTTCAGTTTCTGATGACCTGTTACCAATTTCGATTGAGGGAGAAACTTTTACCGATCAGCTTGAGGAAACCAAGGTGAAATCTGAGCGCATCGTTAAAAACCTGCTAACGAAAATGAAGGTCAAAGCAGATGTAAAAGCGCGAATTTTGGAACCAGAAGATGAGAATGATCGCTCAATGGTCCTGATTGAGGTAACAGGTAAAGATCTGAGTATCCTCATCGGAAGGCGTGCAGAGACATTAAATGCACTCCAATACATCACCAGCTTAATGGTCAACCAGGAAATGGGTGCCTGGATGCCATTGATGATCGATGTGCAGGGATACAGATTCCGCCGGGAAAGGCAGCTGAGACAATTAGCTCGGCGACTGGCTGACCAGGTTGTCGCAACTGGCAGAAAACAGGTGTTAGAACCGATGCCCGCCAACGAACGACGCTTGATCCATATTGAATTGCGTTATCATCCTTTTGTGACAACGGAAAGCGTGGGCGAAGAACCGCATCGAAAAACGACCATATATTTGAAATCGAAAGAATAATACTAAAAATCCCTCAAAAAGAGGGATTTTGTTGAATACTGATCAGAGGTGAATAATGCGAGCAGTTGATATCATCATCAAAAAACGTGACGGGCTTGAATTAACCAAAGATGAAATCTATTTCTTTATTGAAGGCCTTTCATCCGGTGAAATTCCCGATTACCAGGTTTCCTCGTGGGCGATGGCTGTCTTATTGAATGGGATGACCGAACAGGAAACCACTGACCTCACGCTCGCAATGGCCGCATCCGGTGAAACACTGGATCTATCACCAATTGCTCCGATAGTGGTTGACAAACATTCCACCGGCGGTGTTGGAGATAAAACGACATTGGTCGTTGGTCCCATTGTTGCCGCCTGTGGGCTGCCTGTCGGAAAGATGTCTGGGCGCGGCCTTGGTTTCAGCGGGGGTACGATAGACAAAATGGAATCAATTCCCGGTTATCGGGTTGACCTTTCGCAGGAAGAATTCATGGCCCAGCTGAAGAAGCTTAATTTTGTTTTAACCGGCCAATCCGCAGACCTTGCACCCGCAGATGGGAAGTTGTACGCACTTCGTGATGTGACCGGGACAGTCCCTTCGTTGCCTTTGATCGCGTCCTCCGTGATGAGCAAGAAGATCGCGGCGGGTGCGCATGCGATCGTTTTGGATGTAAAGCTTGGAAATGGTGCTTTTATGGCGAATGAGGATGAAGCGAGACAATTAGCCAATATGATGGTTTTGATTGGGAAGCTGAGCGGGAGAAGGGTACGCGCGGTACTTTCTGATATGAATCAGCCTTTAGGTGAGGCAGTTGGCAACGCAATCGAATTAAAAGAAGCAATTGATACATTAAATGGGCGTGGGCCGCAGGATTTTCTTGAGCATTGTTTGGTAATCTCCAGTCACATGTTGGAACTTGGAGAAAAAGCTGAGGACATCAAATCCGCGAGAAAACTGGCAGAAAAAATGATCGCTGATGGCAAAGCTTTCGAAAAATTGAAAGAATTGGTCATCGCGCAGGATGGAGATGTTTCGTATGTGGATTCGCCGGATAAATTCCCGGCTGCGCGAATCACGGAGACCATCGATGCTGAATCATCTGGATACATTTCTATGGTGCATGCACGAACGGTAGGTGAAACCGCGGTTGACCTTGGCGCGGGCCGAGCAAAAAAAACCGATAAAATTGATCCGATGGTCGGCATCATGGTTCATAAAAAAGTAGGTGATCACGTGGAAAAAGGAGAACCCCTGTTTACTATTTTGGCGAACGATGCGAAACACATACAGCCCGCGGGGCAACGGTTGCAAAGTGCGGTTCAAATCGAAAAGGAAATTCAGGATCCATTGCCCTTATTTTATGGCGTAATTTCTTGAAAGTTGATTTTTTAATTGTTGTATGGGATAATTTTTCACCGAAAAGCAATGATGGAGATAATTAGATTGCTAAACACAGCGAATCGCGAATGGTGTAAGCGCGATAAACGGCAATTGTGTATCACTCCTGAGCTGCAACCTGAAAATCGTTTTGATAACTAGGGAAGCCGGTTTTTCTGACCGTTATATCAGATAAGGCTGTTATACCTGATCAAAGTGTCCGAATTTCGGAAACCGGGGTGGTACCGCGGGAAACTCTCGTCCCTGTTTGGGGCGATTTTTTTTAATTATTTTGGAGGATTCATGTTTAAACCAGTAACATCAAAACTTAATGTAAATAAAATGGAATTATCAATTCTCGATTTCTGGAAGAAAGAACAGATCTTCAAGAAATCTCTTGATATGCGCCAGGGGAACGAGGAATATGTCTTCTATGAAGGACCTCCTACCGCTAATGGAAAACCCGGTGTCCATCATGTTCTCGCGCGGGCATTCAAAGATATTTTTCCTCGTTACAAAACAATGCAGGGGTATCATGTCTCGAGGCGAGGTGGGTGGGATACGCATGGTTTACCGGTTGAGATCGAAGTTGAGAAGAAATTGGGGTTTACCAACAAACAGCAGATCGAAGAATATGGCATTGGAAAATTCAATCAGCTTTGTAAAGAGTCCGCATTCACTTATATTAAAGAATGGGAAAAAATGACAGAGCGGATCGCATATTGGGTAGATTTTGAATCCGCGTATATCACCTATAAGAATTCTTATATTGAGTCCGTCTGGTGGATATTAAAAGATCTTTGGAATAAGGACCTTTTATTCCAGGGATTCAAAGTCGTTCCGTACTGCCCTCGTTGTGGAACGCCTTTATCAGATCATGAGGTTTCACTAGGTTATAAAGATACTGAAGATCCCTCGGTGTTTGTGCGCATGCCCCTTGAAGATGAACCGGGAACATCTTTTTTGGTTTGGACAACAACACCGTGGACACTGCCCGGGAACGTTGCTATTGCTGTGCACCCTGAAATTGATTATGCGGTCATCGAGAGGGAAGTGAAGAATGGGGTGGTTGAAGGTAAAGAAAAGCTGATACTGGCGCAGTCTCTGGTGGAAAAAGTGTTTGGTGATGAAAACGTTGAAATTGTCAAAGTGGTTAAAGGGAAACAATTAAAGGGAAAGAAATACCAACCGCTGTACACATTCTTACCACCTGACAGACCCGCTTATCGTGTCGTTCTTGCAGATTTCGTAACGGTTGATGAAGGGACCGGCATGGTCCATATCGCGCCGGCATTTGGCGAAGATGATATGAATATTGGTTTAGAGGAAGATTTACCCGTGATCATGACAGTAGCGCCAAATGGTACTTTTATTTCGGAAGTGCGGCCGTGGGCGGGCAGATTTGTGAAAGACGCAGATCCTTTCATTATTGAAGATCTAAAGAACCGCGGTTTATTATTCAGATCGGCATTGTATAAGCATACCTATCCATTCTGTTGGCGCTGTACAACACCGCTGCTGTATTACGCCAGACCAACCTGGTATATTCGCACGAGTAAATTGAAAGATGACCTCGTCAAGCTGAACCAAAAAATTAATTGGTATCCCGAGCATATCAAGGATGGGCGCTTTGGGAACTGGCTTGAAAATAATATTGACTGGGCACTCGGACGAGAAAGGTATTGGGGGACACCACTGCCCGTTTGGGAATGTGAAAAATGCCATGAGCAAACCTGCATCGGATCGGTTGAAGAATTGGCCGAAAAGACTGGCAAAGATCTGACCGGGCTTGACCTGCATCGGCCGCATGTTGATGAGATTGAGTTTGAATGTGAAGAATGCGGGCAGGTGATGAAACGGGTTCCTGAGTTGATAGATGTTTGGTTTGATTCCGGGTCTATGCCAGTCGCGCAATGGCATTATCCGTTTGAAAATGAAAAACAATTTACGGATCAATTCCCGGCTGACTATATATGTGAAGCTGTTGACCAAACACGTGGATGGTTTTATTCATTGCATGCGATTTCAACATTGTTGTTTGGTGAACCTTCTTTCAAGAATGTAATTTGCCTGGGACTGATCCTTGATGGTGAAGGCCAGAAGATGTCAAAATCTAAAGGAAATGTTGTTGATCCCTGGGAAGTGCTTAATACACAGGGCGCGGACGCAATGCGCTGGTATCTTTACACTGCCAGCCCACCTGGACAGGAAAGGCGATTTTCTCAGGACCTGGTCTCAGAAGTGCTGCGTAATTTTACTCTCACCCTGTGGAATACCTACTCATTTTTTGTCATGTACGCGAACCTTGATAAATGGAAACCGCAATCGGGGAAAAAGGCAGAATATTCTAAGCTAGACCTTTGGCTTCTGGCTGAATTAAATGCGCTTGTGCGTGATGTTACCCATGCATTGGAAACGTATGACGTCCTTGGCGCAACTCGCCCAATCGAAAAATTTATTGATCTTCTATCCAACTGGTATTTACGCCGATCTCGCCGCCGCTTTTGGAAGAGTGAATCAGATGATGATAAGTATGCAGCTTACGCTGTATTGTATGAAGCACTGGTCATGGTCAGTAAGCTTTTAGCTCCTACGATGCCGTTCATTGCGGAAGAGATCTATTCCAATCTTGTTCGCAGTGTTGATGAGAAAGCGCCTATTTCAGTTCATATTACAGATTGGCCGGAATTCAACGAGAGCTACATCAATCAGGCCCTGGTGGATGAAATGAACCTCGTCATGAAACTGGTTTCCTTAGGACACGCGACACGTAATCAATCAGGCATCAAGGTCAGACAGCCATTGCAGGAGGTAGCATTTACGACCAGCAAACCCGCTGAGCAGGATATCATCAATGCCTACCAGGATCTGTTCAAGGACGAATTAAATGTCAAAGATGTGCGGGTGCTTAGCGCGGCGAGCGAGGCAACTGCATATGAATTAGTTCCTCTACCAAAACAACTCGGTCAAAAATATAAAAGCGACTTTCCTAAGGTTAAGAAAGCGATACTCGCTTTGGACCCAGAAGAGTATGCAATTCAATTGCTTGGTGGAAATTCTATTAAGGTGCAAGTTGATGGCACACAGTTAGAAGTATTGCCTGAGGAAATTGAAATCCGTATGCAGGCAAGAGAAGGATTTGTCGTTGCGTCTGATGGTGGATACCTGGCTGCTCTGGTTACTGAAATCTCTGATCCTCTTCGGAAAGAAGGTTTAGCAAGAGAATTGGTGCGTCATGTTCAAGAAGCACGCAAGCAAGCAGGCTTTGAAGTATCTGACAGAATAAAGATCTGCTATACAGCTTCGGATGGGTTGGAGAATGCGATCCAAACCCATAAGGAATACATCATGCTTGAAACACTGGCCGTGGAAATGGAAAAAGATAAGAATCCCAATACATTGCCCAACGCAAGCGAAGATTTTGACGGAGAGACACTGGCGATTTGGCTCGAAAAAGTGTAGGAATAATTTGCAAATAAACTCACATGCCTTTGCTTCCCACTGATGCCGGCATATATGCCGTGGTTTACCATTTAGACGAACGCAAATTATTAGAAATTGGAAAATTAGGCAAATTTGAGTTTCAGCCGGGATTGTATTTCTATTGTGGAAGCGCACAGGGAAGCGGCGGACTCGATCGAAGAATCCACAGGCATTTAACAGGTCAAACACGAACATTCTGGCATATTGATTATCTGAAAAGAATTGTGAAAGCGTTGCGAGTTTGGACGATCGCCACGAATGATCGTGCAGAATGTGAATTGATCCGATACCTTGCGCAGCATGTTGAAATACTTCATCCTGTTACCAGATTTGGCGCGAGTGATTGCACTGAAAAATGTATTTCACACCTCCTTCATATTGAGGAAGTTATCGCTTTAGATCCTCTCTTTGAGAAAATTAAAAGTGCCTTTCCTTCAGCAAAAGAAGTGATCTTAGACTAGTTTATATTTAGTACGATAGAATTGTTAGAAATTGGAGAAATATTTTGAGCAAAAAATTGAAAAATTATTTATTCTTATTCCCAGTTTCATTGACGGTTATTGGATTAGACCAATGGACAAAATCAATTGTACGTGCAAATCTTGCCCTGGGCGAAATCTGGTCTCCATGGGATTGGCTCACGCCCTACGCACGGTTTGTGCATTGGTATAACACTGGTGTTGCTTTTGGTTTATTTCAAAATAATAATATCCTCTTTGCTATTCTGGTTAGCATTATCGCTCTTATCATCATCCTGTATTTCCCGGTACTAACTGAAGGTGATTGGTTTTTACGTGTTGCACTGAGTCTTCAACTTGGCGGGGCAGTTGGAAATCTTATTGATCGCTTGACGATTGGCCATGTAACTGACTTCATTTCAGTGGGTAATTTTGCTGTATTCAATATTGCCGATGCCTGTGTGACTATCGGTGTTGGGGTGATGATATTGGGTATGTGGATCCAGGAACGGAGACTTAAGAAAGAAAAGCAATTAAGCGCTGTTGCGGAACCGGAAGAAAAATAGCTTCAGGACCGAGGGAAATAATTCGTGACTGATCAAAGGGTATTGTTTTTCAAGGATCTGAAGCCAACCCGCCTGGATAAGTATTTATCACTCATGCTGCCGGAATTATCCAGGTCCCGCGTCCAGCGACTGATCGAGGGAGAGAAAATTTCGGTTGATGGGGAAATAATCACAAAAAAAAGTTTTATTCTCGATAAAGCTGGGCAAGAAATATTGATCATAATTCCTGACCCCGATCCAATAAATATTCATCCGGAGAAATTGCCGTTGGATATCATTTTCGAAGACAACGATGTCATCGTCGTTAATAAACCCGCAGGCATGGTTATGCACCCAGCTCCCGGCCATTCAAGCGGCACGCTTGTGCATGCCGCCCTAGGTTACGATGAGTTTTTACAGGGGATTGGGGGAAAAATGCGCCCTGGCATTGTTCACCGCTTAGATAAAGATACCTCAGGTGTTGTGCTGATCGCGAAAAATGACCATACGCATAAATGGCTGCAGAAACAGTTTAAAGATCGGGCAACTGAAAAATTTTATATTGCTCTAGTAGAGAAACATCCTCCAACAAGTACGGGAAAAATTGAAGCACCAATCTATCGTGATCCAAAAAACCGAAAGAAAATGTGTATTGCCCCGGTTGGAAAAGGGAAGGACGCAGTGACGATCTTTCGGACCATTGAAGCATTTAACCGATTTACGCTTTTGGAGGTTCAGATCCTTACCGGCCGCACGCACCAGATCCGCGTGCATCTATCATCTCTGGGATGCCCGGTCGTTGGCGATACAATTTATGGGTATTCAACCCCTTCATTGAAAACGGATCGGCATTTCTTGCATGCAAAAAGCATCAGTATCCGGCTTCCAGGTTGTGAAGAAAAGACATGTTTTATTGCGGATTTGCCTGAAGAGTTAACAGAGATATTGAAAAATTTAGAACGATGAGGAGAACGTATGGCATTTAAAAATGGTGTGATAGATTTCCGATCAGATACCGTTACGCATCCAACCGCTGAGATGCGCAGTGCTATGGCTGCGGCGGAAGTGGGAGACGACGTTTATGGTGAAGATCCGACGGTTAACGCGCTTGAAGAATTATCAGCCCAGATGCTGGGCAAGGAAGCAGCGCTGTTTACAGCTTCTGGCACAATGGGAAATCTGATTGGGATTTTGACGCATTGCGACCGTGGGGATGAAGCCGTGATGGGGACACAGGGCCATACTTTCCTACATGAGGTTGGCGGAATTTCCGCCCTGGGCGGCGTGTTTCCGCAAATTATTCCCTGTCAACCAGACGGGACCTTGTTGCTGGATGACGTGCGGGGCGCGATCCGAGAGGAAGATATTCATCATCCTGAAACACGTTTATTTATCGTAGAAAATACACAAAATGCGTGCGGTGGTATCCCAATAACCGCTGATTATATGCGCTCCGTTTCTGAAATCATAAAACCAAAAGGAATTAAACTGCATTTAGACGGCGCGCGAATTTTCAATGCGGCAACAGCACTCAACCTTCCGGTTCAAGCGTTGGTAGCTGATGCAGATTCGGTCCAGTTCTGCCTCAGTAAGGGGTTGTGTGCACCAGTTGGATCCATGCTAAGCGGTTCTCGGGATTTTATTTCACGCGCAAGAAAGATCCGGAAGCAATTAGGCGGTGGGATGCGCCAGGCCGGCATCCTTGCTGCTGCGGGGATCATTGCGTTGCAAAAAATGACCAAACGGTTGGATGAAGATCACCGGCGTGCGAGAAGACTGGCCGATGCAATCAATCAGATCGATGGCTTGGCTTTAGAAAAGGGTGAGCCGAAAACAAATATGGTGTATGTCAAACTGGCAGATGATTATCCGCTGGATCCTGAAAATCTTGTAGATCTATGTAAAAAAGAACAAATTATGATCGGACAGTCTGGCTCTCGAAGTTTTCGATTTGTAACGCATTTCTGGATTGATGATGTGGATATTGAAAAACTTATTTCGGTATTAACAAAAGCAACAAAGTAATCCGGGTGCCATTGGTCATCTTGATTTTGTTATAATCAAATTCAACAATAATTTAAATAAAACGGAGGAAGCATGTCAGAGTTCATAACCTTAGAAATGATCGATGAAGCGGTTTCTGCAATTGGATCCTTGACAGATCACAAGCCAAAAATCGGTTTGATCCTCGGGTCCGGTCTCGGAGATCTTGCAGAGTCTGTAACTCCGGCAGATTATATTCATTACAGCAAAATCCCAAATTGGCCGCAGTCCACAATTGTTGGCCATAAAGGACGCCTGGTATTAGGCGAGTTTGAAGGCCAATCCGTCATGATCATGCAGGGCAGAGCGCACTACTATGAAGGATATCCAATGACCCAGGTTGGCTTTCCGATTCGGGTTATGATCCGGCTTGGCGTAGAATATCTTATTGTCACAAACGCCGCCGGCGCGGTAAATCCTGATTATGAGCCTGGCGATGTAATGCTCATAAACGATCACATCAGCCTAATTGCGATGGCGGGACTCAATCCGCTTCGCGGCCCGAATATTGATGAATTTGGTGAACGGTTCCCTGATATGAGCCAGCAATATAACCCTGCGTTACTGGCTACAGCCCGGAAAGTGGCCAAGGAAAATAATTTAAACGTGCGCGAGGGAGTTTATATTTGTCTGGCAGGCCCCTCTTTTGAATCCCCGGCGGACCTTCGATTTTTGCGCGGTATTGGTGTTGACGCAGTGGGTATGTCCACCGTTCCTGAGGTGATCACAGCGCACCATGGCGGCATAAAAGTTTTAGGTATGTCTGGAATCAGCAACAAAGCCAACCTTGATGGCTCAACGGTAACAACCCATGAAGAGGTTTTGGAAGCAGGCAAAATCCTTGTTCCAAAAATGGACACCATTATTCGCGGGGTCATCCAGAGCCTCTAATTATCTGGCTCAAGGACAGCAGTGGAAGAATTTATCCGGTTCGTTGTTAATTACGAAATGGGAATATATCTTATCCTGGGGGTCGTATTTATTATTAACCTTCTAAAGCTGATCAGAGCAATAATCAGTAAGCGGAAAGCAAACTTTGGTTTGGAAAAAGAGGTCGCGCAGAAGAATATCCGGTCATCCGCAACTTTCCTAACCCTGGTTGCTTTATTCGCGATATCAAATTTTCTGCTCGTCTCGATTGCTTCTATCCAATTTCCCGGAATTTCGCAATTAAAAACGCCTACAGTAGATATGCTGGCGACTAAAGACCCAATTCTGGAAGATATCATTCCATCGGAGTCTGAGGACGAAGGTACTTCTGCAACGCAGACAGCAATTGCGCTGACAGGCTGTATTCCTGAAATTCTCGAATGGAAGAATCCAACGGATGGCGCGGAAATCGAGGGTTCAATTGAGCTGATTGGTACTGTAAATGTACCGAATATGGGGTTTTACAAATATGAATACCGTTTTCAAACCGATTCGATGTGGACACCGATCTCGGCGGGAAACGTACCTGTTGTAGATGGTCCGCTTGGCGGTGTTTGGAATACTGAGGAGATCATTCCTGGAAATTATTATTTAAGGCTTGTCGTTTCTGATAATGCCAATAATCTCTTGGACCCCTGTGAAATTCAGGTGAAAGTAATATCACAATAATTTGGAATTAATGAAAATGTATGAAATACAAATAAGAAAAGGTGTGCGTCCG
The DNA here is from genome assembly GCA_964505585.1 of uncultured Pelolinea sp. Lineage (GTDB taxonomy): Bacteria > Chloroflexota > Anaerolineae > Anaerolineales > Anaerolineaceae > Pelolinea. The sequence continues at coordinate 13,484 of CAZDIS010000055.1, forward strand.
GATATTGAAGTGATTAAAGGTTTCGATCATTCTTTAAAGACCACGCATGTATGGCAAATGCAATTCAGCGAAAACACGAACGAACTAACTGCGCGATTTGTTGAAACGCATCTCCCCCGTGAAATGCGCATTGTCTATCCACGTTCTCCAGAAGTGCTTGAATCCAATTGGGGAGAATTCTCATCAGTTCTGATCGCATGTATTGATCAAGCGCCGGTCGGATATTTAACCGTTAACGCAGTTTTTTCACCAGATATCGTTTGGGTTAAAGATATTGTGGTGGATGAAATCTGGAGACGCAAAGGATTTGCATCCCGTCTGATCGAGGCCGCGGTTGCATGGTCAAAAGACCGCAATATTAAAAGAATTCAGCTTGAAATGTCTTCGAAGAACTACCCGGCGATCTCAATGGCCAAAAAAATGAAATTTGAGTTTTCCGGATTTAATGATAACTATTTTCGAAATAAGGATATTGCGCTATTTTTTACGCGTGATCTGAAAAACAGAGACAGTGGATAATTCAATCATCTTACTAAAAACGATCAGCGATATATTTACCGCTGGCGGCGCAATCACTTCATTTTCTTTACTGATCTATGTCGTTACATTTCAGATAAAAGATTTTGTTACCCGGTCGTTTACTTTTCTACTGGCATGCATTGTCATAATTCTTGGTACTGATGCGTTTTTTACCACCACCTCAAATCCCAGCGATCTGATATTTTTATTACGGTTGCAGTATATCGGATTGATAATTTTACCGAGCGCGTATTTCTATTTTTCCAATGCGTTACTGTCATTAACCGGACAACCAAGCAGAGGAAAGCGAAAAATATTTGGTTCAATTACATTACTGGCAAGCAGCATTTTCATTATATTAAATTTTCAGGGAAAATTATTTCTTGATATTTCAATAACCAATTTACCTGTTCCAAGCATTCAGCGTACATTCTATTTTGATATCTTCAGTGTGTATTTCATACTCGTGATGGGTACGGTCTGGTACAACTTTATACGCGCGCTGAAGCGCACAGCGACCAAAAAAAGTAAACGACGCATGTTTTACCTCGTTGTCGCAGCAATTGGCCCCGCTTTGGGTTCTTTCCCTTATCTTTTATATGGATCAGAAATTATCTGGAAATACCCAAGTGTATTCTGGCTGATCTCAATTCTTGCTTATTTTCTAATTTCCGTTACTGTCCTCGCGATGACATATACAGTTTCTTTCTTTGGATTGCCCTGGCCAGATCGTGTTATAAAAAGCCGGTTGTTTAAGTGGATCATGCGCGGACCGGCTACGGCAATCCTAACCATGGGTGTCACTACTGTTATTTCCAGATTGGGGACACAGCTTGGCATTGACTTTTCCGCGATTCAAGTATTAGGGATGGTCGCAACGATCATTATCTTTGAATTTTCCGTGACAATATTCTCACCATATTGGGAACGCTTGTTTTTCTCAGGAAATGACAGGAATGAATTGGCCAAGATCAGGCAGCTCGAAAATCGATTATTAACAAAAAATGATTTGCAACAGTTTCTCGAACTGATCATGGCCTCGTTTTGCGATCTTGTCCAAGTAGAAAACGTAGCAATATATGCGAACAGAGCCGGAAATGGTTTGGAGTTGCTAGCTGAAATCGGACGTCTTCCATCAAAACCTGATGAAAAAATGCTTGCC
>CAZDIS010000056.1:0-14978 GCA_964505585.1 uncultured Pelolinea sp.
CGGCGATCGCCAGACAGGGACAGAATGCAGTGGATGAAGGTAAAAGTGGTGTTCTCGCAACTCTCCAAAAAGAAATGGATTTACCGGTTACTACCAGAATGGTATTCCAAGCCGCGGAGAAAGGTGATCCGGCGTCCAATGACATTATCGATGGCGTTATCCGAAAATTAGGGATATCCCTTTCGTCGATGGTCAATTTATTGGACCTCGATATGATCATTTTAGGCGGAGGTGTTTGGAACGGAGCACCAGATTTTATGGAGCGGGTTGACCAATGTGTGCGCGGTTTTCTGATGACAGAAGAAGCTAAGCGAGACCTGAAGATTGTCCGGGAGACCTTTGAAAACTCAGCTTTAATGGGCGCGGCAGCCAACTTTTTTTTAAAAAAAGGCATTTTGGAGTTTTGATGGCGCGGCGAAAGAGTATTCTCAACGGAAATACGGCAATGATCGTAGAAGTTGCCAGAATGTACTATGAAGAAGATCTGTCCCAGCAGGAGATTGCAAATAAATTACAACTTTCGCGGTCCTCGATAGCGCAGTATTTGCGCCAGGCGAGGGAATTTGGAATTGTTCGAATCGAGGTGGTAAGCCCACAGGGCAACTGTGAAAACATGGCGTATGAGATCAAAAAACATACCCGATTAGACCACGTCCATGTTGTTCCAGGTGTTCACCAATATCGGGAATTGACCATGCGCGCGATCGCCGCCGAAGCAGCAAATTATCTCGAAAAAATCCTCGTCGATGGTGATGTATTAGGAATTGCATGGGGCAGAACAATTACCCGCCTGGCTGGACTGCTGGCGCCATCAACGCCAAAACAGGTCGAAGTTGTCCCCCTGATGGGAGAACGTGACTATACTGGTAATTATTCACAAATCAATCAAATCGTGCTGCAGACCACTTCTGCTCTGGGCGGAACACCCTATTTTTTACTTGCGCCGATGTTTGTTGGATCGCGGACATTGCGCGATGACCTGATCACCGATACTTCTATCCGCGATGTGGTTCAACGGTGGGAAATGCTTACCGTCTCGGTCATCGGTATTGGCGCGATCCCTCCACAGGAAGGTGCTGTTGTATATGTTGGCGAACGTTATATGCAATCGATGCAGGACCAGGGCGCGGTGGGTGATGTGTGCGGCAGGTATTTTGATATTGACGGTAATTTGATTGATGCTGAGTTTTATGACCGTATGATCTCAATTGATCTTGATCAGCTCCGAAAAGTGAAAACCGTTATCGCGGTGGCTGGGGGTGTTGAAAAAACACAAGCAGTCCTCTCTTCCATCAAAACAGGCATCTATTCTGTGTTGATCATTGATGAGCTGTTGGCGCAGAGCATTTTGGATAATTATTAGAGGTGCGCGTTTTTTATGCTTGACAATAGGAGAAAAACATGTATCATATTAATGAGCATAAAATCAATAATGAACAAAATTTCACATTAATTGTTATAACGTTTGTTATTGACAAATGGCAATTATTTGTATAGTATTTAAGTGGGCTTTGAGGAGAAGCTCATGATCAACTTGAAAAAGTAAAAATAATTAAAAAGATCCTTTAAAAACAAGGTCACAAAAATTTGGATTATGAGTCGACATCGAAACAAGAAAGGAGGAAAATTTAGAGAAAGAAAAACTGATCGGTTCAATCTGTAAGATACTTATTAAATAAAAAATTTAGATATAGGAGAAAGAAGATAATGAAAAAATATAGTGTATTGATTTCTTTGCTGGCCGTTTTCGCGCTTGTTTTAGCAGCGTGCGCACCAGCAGCAGAAGAAGCAGCACCAGCGGAAGAAGCAGCCCCAGCAGAAGAAGCAGTAGTAGAAGAAGAGGCTGCGGTGGAAGAAGAAATGACCTATACGATTGGTTATGGCGCTCCTGAGTTATCAGGCGGCCAGGGCCAGATTCGACAGGGTCTATTGGACTATGCAGCGGATAAGGGTTGGGAAGTACTTGATGTGAACGCGGACCAGGATGCAGAAACCCAGGCAAACCAGATGGAAAACTTTATCGCCCAGGGCGTGGACGCGATCGTAACAGTCCCTGTTGACAGCCAGGCAATTTGCGCATCCGTTACTAAAGCGAAGGATGCTGGGATTCCTTTCTTCACTATTGACCGTTCACCGATTGGCTGCGAAATTGACATGGTTGTCCAGTCTGACAACTATCTGGCAGGCAAACAGGCGGCAGAAGAAATGGTTGAATTGCTGACAGAGAAGTACGGCGAAGCAACCGGTACCGTCCTCGAGCTGCAGGGTGACCTGGGCCAGAACGTTGCCCAATTGCGCGGCGGCGGATTCAATGATTACATGGCCGACTACCCGAACATTACCGTTATTTCCAAACCAACCGAATGGTTAGCAGACAAATTTGCTGCAGCAACGATCGATGTTGTTGGATCACAGGATGTTGACGGCATATACATGCACTCCGACTGTGTTGGTACAACCGTTGTGTTGGCAGCGCTCGAGCAGCTTGGAAAGAAATTCACCCGTGACGAGGAAGGTCATATCTTCCTGACCGGTGTGGACGGCTGTGCAGAGGCGATCCAGGCCATCAAAGATGGTTATTCTGATGAGGCATCCAGCCAGCCAATTCCAGACTTTGGTATCATCACCAATTGGATGGAAATGGTATTCAATGGCGAAGCGATAGAAGAAGGCACAGTGGAACAGGAAGGCGCACTCTGGTCACCTGCTACCATCGTGAAATCAGACGTTGGCTTCATGCTGAACCTCGCGACAACCAAAGTTACCCCCGAAAATGCTGATAATCCCGCATTGTGGGGCAATAACTAAAATTGCGAAATTAGCAAGCTAAATATATAATCAATGAGCCGTAGATTCTACGGCTCATTCACTGAATAAGGAAATAATTCTAGTAAGAGGTGTTTTGTGAAGAAGAATTTCAATAAAATCATCTACTTTCTTTTCGACAACCTGATTTGGATTCTTGTTAGTGCCAGTTTAATCATTTTTTCTATATTTTCTGAAGGGTTTAGAACCCCATACAATTTGGTCAACATTTTGTCACGCACTGCAGCGCTGGGCATGCTTGTCATTGGGCAATCCTTTACCATGATCACCGCCAATTTTGATCTTTCCTCTGAATCTGGATTGGGTTTGACAGCGATGGTTGGCGGTTTACTACTGGCTGCTGAACAAAATGGGGGATTGGGTATGGAAGTATCTCCAGCTGTGGCAATTGCAGCGATGGTCGCAGTGGGATTGGCGATTGGGTGGGTGAACGGTTTCTTGATCACAAGGTTGCGAATGAACAACCTGATCGTCACAATTGCCATGCTGATGATACTGCGCGGATTGGTATATATCATTTCCCCCGGTGCGACGGCTGCTTTTTTCCCGGATGGCTTCAAGTGGCTGGGTGCTGGATCTCTTGTGAAAATCCCACAGGAAAAAGGCTTTTTAGCAATCCCGGTTTCATCAGTGTTTATTGTGGTTGCATTTATTATTGCGCACATCATTACTCGGTATACCCAGTTTGGACGCAATATGTATGCGATTGGATCGAATATCACTGCGGCAAAGGATGCGGGAATCGATACGGACAGGATAATCAGGCAGGTTTATCTGATCAGTGGTTTTTGTATGGCTGTCGCGGGTTTGTTAGCTACTGGCCCTCTGGATTCAGCAACCCCGCGCGTGGGAGCAGGTTTGATCTTCCCGGTTCAAGCAGCAGCGGTTGTTGGCGGAATCAGTCTATTTGGCGGACGCGGTACGATGTTGGGCGCGATGGGTGGCCTTTTTCTTTGGTCGATCCTTGACGTAGGCCTGCCAATCATGAAAGTGTCGCCTTTCTGGATTGAAACCAGTCGCGGCCTCCTTCTCTTATTTGCTGTCGGCTTAGACGCGATTCGCGTACAACGGATGCGAAAGCGCGCACTGGCAGAAACTCTTTCGCAAACTGAAATTGGGATGGCTGATAGAAATATAATTGTAGATTAAATTTGGTGACAAAATGAATATAACTGAAATGAAAGAAAAGACAATTCTTGAAATGCGGAGTATAAGCAAAGCATTTCCAGGTGTTCAAGCTCTCAGGGGTGTTGATCTGACCGTGTGTTCTGGAGAAATCCACGGTCTCGTTGGAAAAAATGGTGCAGGTAAGTCGACTTTGATGGCAGTATTAATGGGATTGGAGCAACCCAATGAAGGTACTATCGCCATTGATGGAAAAGTATATGACTCAATGAACCCCAAGGAAGCCATCCAAGCTGGTATTGCTTTTGTTCCGCAACATGTTGCAATGATGGATAGTTTAACAGTGGCAGAAAACATCCTTGCCGGCGATCTACCAAAAAATAAAATCGGGTTAGTGGATTGGAACCGGGTTAATGAAGAGGCGCAGAAACGGCTTAATAAACTAAATCTTGGCTTGGACGTCACTAAACGCGTTGAAGGGCTGGGCGTTGCAGAACAGACTATGCTGGCAATCGCAAAAGCGCTTTTTGGAGAAGCGAAGTTGATCATTCTTGATGAACCAACTGCTTCTTTATCCCGCGCGGATATTAACCGTTTATTTGATTTCGTCCGATCTCTTAAGGCTACAGGCGCGTCCTTTATCTATATTTCTCATCACCTAGAAGAGGTGTTTGAGATTTGTGATCGTGTTACGGTAGTACGCGATGGAAAATTGGTGGGAACCGAAAATGTATCTGACATCAATGTTGCCCAATTGATCATGATGATGGTTGGCGAGGATGTGAATGAGTACTCACGGGATTCTACCTGTACAGATGAAATTGTTTTTGTTCTTGAAAACCTTGCACGCCGCGGGTTTTATGAAGATGTAAATCTTGAAATCAGGAAAGGGGAGATTGTAGGGCTGACTGGTTTGCAAGGGTGTGGAGCGGAACAACTAGGCAAAGGATTGTTTGGATTAGAATACCGTGGAGTGGGTAATGTGAAGATCCATGGTGAAGAATTTACAGCTAAAAAACCGAACGATTCTTTTAATCAGGGTTTAGCATATCTCCCGCAGGATCGTTATCGCTATGGTCTGGTTGGCGTGCGTCCGTTGAAAGAAAATGTTACATATCCAATCCTAGACCGCCTGGTACGATTGATCAACCTTGTTAATCGGTATGAAGAGAAAAAAATTGTCCAGGAATACATTGAAGGTTTAGAAATTGTGACACCTGGACATGAACAGCCAGTCCGACTGTTGAGTGGCGGTAATCAGCAAAAGGTTGTGTTTGCTAAGTTAGCATCTACCCGACCGAATGTACTTATTTTACATGAGCCAACACAGGGTGTAGATGTGCGAGCGAAGATGGATATTTTCCGGATCATTGACGAAATGGCTTCGCAGGGTGTGGCGACGGTTATCATCTCAACCGAGATCCGTGAATTATTGGGTGTATGCGACCGAATTTTGGTTATGTATAACGGACGAATAACCGAAGAGTTTAAAAAAGGACAAAAGAAAACAACCCCTGAAAACATTCTTGCTGCGATTGAAGGAGTTAATAACAATCATGATTAATGGAAAACAGAGTGCCGATTGGATCAAACTGATCCTGGATAATTTTATCTGGTTTATCGTCGTTGCAGTTTTTGCTTTTTTCGCGATCCAGATGACTGAACTATTTTTTACAATTCCTAACTTTATCAATATTCTGCTGCATGCTAGCGTTTTAGGTGTGTTAGTTATTGGCCAAGCAATTGTTTTACTGACAGGTAATTTTGACCTTTCAGCTGAGGGGATCATTTCATTAACAACCATATTCGCAATGTGGTTGATGATAGAACCACGAACCGATGCCGGGGGCGCTCAAGCATCTGGTTTTATGCTTCATCCGCTTATTGTGATACCAATCATGCTGTTGATCGGTGTATTATCCGGTTGGTTAGTAGGTATTCTGATCACGCGCCTAAAAATGAATGGTTTCATTGTCACACTCGCGATGCAGCTGGTTCTGCGGGGAATTGCATTGATCATCAGTGAGGGGCAGATCATGACTGGTTCACCACCCCTTTTTAACTGGTTAGGCGGGACACGAATTCGCGGGGTTCCGGTTTCTGTGGTCGTAACTTTATTGATGTATGTCATTGTGAATTATCTATTAAACCAATCTAAATTTGGCCGAAACCTGCGTGCAGTTGGTGCAAATATCGACGCAGCACGGGCATCGGGTTTTGATCCAAAGAAAACAATAACACGTGCGTATATCATCAGCGGCTTTTTAGCGGCATTTGCAGGATGGATGCTGCTTGGGCGTCTAGAAACTTCAATTTCTAGTCTAGGCGCAGGCATGACGCTGGAAACTGTTGCGGCTTCAGTGATTGGTGGCGTCAGCTTAAAAGGGGGATTAGGGAGTGTTGGCGGCGCTTTTGCTGGTGTTATGCTGTTATCTATTATTGATAACGCACTTAACTTGATGGATGTTGATCCTTTCTGGGTGCAGGCAGTACGCGGTTTTATCATTTTGCTGGCACTATTAATAGATGCCCAGAAATTCAGATATAAACCAAAAGTTGTTCATGATGACATTAGAAAGAGTGAAAAAGTATCATAACAAGTTGGGAAATTAACCTCTGCGCTATTGAATTGCGCAGAGGTTGTTTTTATAAAGAAAAGGAGAAAAAAATGCCTGAAAAAAAATACGCCGTTATTTTGCATAACTACAATTACCCATTTGATCGATTCAATCTCTCATATGATCCCTCTGGACACAATCAACTTGTTCTGAGTTTGATCGAAACTGCTGGGAAGCAGGGTCTGGTACAAGGAGTAGAGATGAATATGGATGAGTCGGATCCATCTTCTTGTGTTGGGATTAATGAAACCAATTGGAAAGATATAAGATCTGCATTGGATGCAAATGGCCTTGAATTGATAGGGATCGCCCCAAATTTGTGGAGCGGTGCCGCATTCCTGAAAGGAACTTTGGGCGCATCTGACGCGAAAGTTCGCCAAAAAGCGGTGGATCTCGTGAAACGTTCCATGGACCTCGCTGCAAATGCAGGTGCACCCTTCATCAATATCTGGCCCGGTCAGGATGGCTATGATTATTATTTTGAAGAAGATTATGGAAAGATGTATGCTCATTGGGTGGAAAACCTGCAGACGGCTGCTGATCATAATCCTGATATCAGGCTGGGTTTGGAACCCAAACCATATGAACCACGTTCGTATTCGTTCATTTCTACTGTCGCAAAATCATTATTGTTGATTAAAGATGTAGACCGTGAAAACCTGGGGATTAACATTGACGTTGGGCATATGCTTTATGCCCATGAGAATTTGGCAGAGGCGGTCTCGCTTGCACAGGGTGCGGGGAATAAATTATTTCACTTACATCTTAATGATAATTATGCTGATTCCGACGCGGATATGATGTTTGGTTCTGTTCATTTTCTAGCATATCTAGAAATGTTTTATTACCTGCGAAAAACCAAATATTCGGGTTGGAAATCGCTGGATCTCTTCCCGTATCGGACCGATCCAATCGAGACAATTGGCGAGGCAGTGCACTGGATGATGGCGTTTGATGGATTAATTGATAAAATTGGGATGGAAAAACTGGATAGCCTTCTCGCTGAGGGTAATGCTGTTAAAAATATGGCTTTATTCCGACACTACATATTTAATTAAGGAAATATATATTGGAAAAAAGAAGCTGCGGTTTTTTTCCGCAGCTTCTTTTAATATATCGTGATCTGAATTAAAGTGCCTTAGCTAATTCTTCGTGGTCTTTCGCGTATTCTTCGAGTGATCGACCAAGCTTAAATGCTTCCGCTGCCTGGTACATGGCAGTTGTCCCCGCTTTGATACCCATGGGGTGCAGCGTGATGCCGGTGCCCGCGAGCATGAGTGCGTTGGTGCCAAAAATTTTGAGATTCGGAATCAATGTTTTAGGATTGAGCCCGCCGGAGACGGCAGGCATCATTGGCTTGATATCACCTATCGGCTCGCTCATTACCTGGAATAAGGCTTTCCCTTCCTCTGGAGAAGCACCCACCAGATAACCGCCGATCGTACTTTGGCGGAATATGTCACCGCCGAGAAGCCGAACAAAGCGTACGATGGCTATTGGATCTACACCCTGACCAGGCGCACGACCAAGCGCTTCTTTTCCTCCGCAATGGGCATAAATCGGCACATTGGGATCAACCTGTGTGCGCAGTGTCTGCAGACTATTAAACCCCGCTGCAAAGAAATTTACCATCAGTCCACCAGCACCATGCATGAGAGCGATTTCCGCATTCTTGAGTAAATATTCTGGCTGGCATGTGATATGTGGTGTGTAAAGAACACGCTGCCCGGTAATATCTTGCGCTTTTTTTAGCCCTTCAACCACCAAGCGTACTCGTTCTTCCAGCGGGCAATATGGGGTGTTCATCATTTTTTCGTCATCTTTAATGAATCGAACCCCACCAAGTGCTGCTTTGTGGCATATATCCGCTACTTCCGCAGCCGTTAAACCAGCTGTGGGTTTAACGATGGTTCCTATCAGAAGCTCATCTTTTTTCGCGCCTAAATAATTACGTATACCTTCGGGTCCAAACCCCGGCCCAGGCATTTTTTCAAGCACAGACTCAGGCAGTTGAAAATCAAGCAGCCGAGATTTTTCATATGCTGCCAATGCATGCGTACCTCCGCCGATCATGGTTAACCACAGTGAGGGAAACGCTGCAGTTTCCATATTTAGATTTGCTGTTGGAAAAAATATATCAAACTCTCCTTTACCGGGCGAAGTTTCCCGCACATCCGCTACCTCTGCACGACATTGCAGATAAAGTTCAGTCGGTTCACCAGTTCCCAGCCAGGGTCCAGTACTCTCAATATCTGCGATCCTGGCGGCTACATCCTTTAATGGCAGATCGGATTCTACGTAATAAGTTGCGGCAAAATGATCTTTTAATTGATATGGCATAGGTACTCCTTTTCTCTAAAACTCTTTGTAATTTTTCAACCAGCCATCTTCCACTTGTGAAAAATGGGGGGACATCAATTGACGCCAATGGCTGGTACTGTACTGGTGTACAATTTCTACTAATTCTTTTGCGCGTTGCGCGCCGATATTGGTCAGGAAGTCCGTTCTTTCTTTGCTGTTTACCTGCGCGGCTTCTTTCCAAATCGCCCGCCCGGCAACAAAACCCGCAGCTCCCGCTTTGCATGCAACCTTCAATTGCTCACGGAAAATTTCAAAGTCAACACCCGCGGATAAAAGTACCCATGGGACAGGCGCATTTTCTGTGATTTTTTCACACGCGGATCGCCAAATTTTCTTATCGGATTCGAAGGTTACGTCGACTGGAAACTCCAATTTTAACAAATCTACACCAAGGGGGCTGAGGTCTTTCACAGTTTCTAAAATTATCTGAGGGCGAATTTTTGCAAATGCCTGTGAATTTTTCGGCATGTCTGGATCCGCAGAATAGCTCATAGGTTCGACGAGAAGGGGCAGATCCAGGTCTTCCGCGAGCTCACTGAGTGATCGCACAAACTCGCGCTGGGTTTTCGCGGCTGATGGCATACGGGGGTTGTAATAGACAAGCAGTTTGGCGGCTGAAGCTCCCATGCGTTTGGCTTTTTCCAGCGACCATCCATCCACAATTTGATTGACGCGTCCTGCTGGATTTTCAACGTAGCCTGTTTCTTCCGTTGCAACGATAATTCCTTTTTGGTTAATCAAACCCCGGTATATGGCTTCCGCTGCGCTGAACTGCGGATCCAGTAACACCGCGCTGCACGCGGGAAGTAATGCTTTCACTGTCTCCATCTTGAAATCGCGAATATTTTTGTAAAGATTTGGATCGTTTTTATCAAAACCTAACGCCCTGATTAATGATCCTCGCTGATCGAGAGCCAGTACGGTCAGAAAACCTTCCTGATCGGTTAATTCACTCAAACCTCTGATCTTACCTACACTAATTTTTTTCATATTTTCTCCATTTCTGAAAATTTACTTATTTGATAACGCATTGCGCAACGGCAAATAACCTTCATGATACCTTTTTCTCAAAATACCTGCGATATTTTTATTTGGGTGGATTACCTCAGGCGTATAATTCAAAAAATTTTCGGCATCCTGAAATGATTTTACAATACCAGTACCAATGGCAGCCAAGAGGGCAGCACCCATTGCTGATGCTTCGGGCATAGTTGGACTAATAATGGGGATATTTAGCGTAGAAGCTTTTAATTGCAGAATCAATTTATTCTGATTTACACCACCAAATGCGATAATATTTTTAGGCTGATGATTTGTAATGCGAGCGATCTCTTCAATATTTGATCGCAGCCAGAATGCAAACCCTTCCAATAACGCCAGGGTGATTTCTGCACGGGAGTGGTGCGCGTGCAGTCCGTAAAGCACCGCGCGCGCGGATGGTTTGCGATAGGGTGTACCTGATCCCTGGAAAAAAGGCAGCCAAAGGGGTAGGTCCGCTGAATAATCCTGCAATGCTTTCGCTCCGTAATCATGTAGTGGATCACCGAAAATTTCACGCGACCAGTCTAACGCTTTGCCAGCTGCTTTCATCCCGCCCTTAACCAGGTAAGTATTTGGAACCACATGGGCATAATGGACAAATCCCTTTTCAAGCATTTCCTCAGTAGGAGAAAAATGCTCGGTGATTGCGATAACTGCCTGGGAAGTGCCCATTGAATCAAGCCAACCATCGTGTGAGGAACCACCGCAGGCAAACGCCCCACACAGATGATCGTGGCCACCCAACACACAGATTGTGTCAGTACCCAAACCGGTTTGCTCAGCAGCCAACCGCGAGATTTTTCCTAATGCGGTTCCGGATGGGTGGATTGTTGGAAGCATGTCCGGGGTCAGCCCGGCTATTTCCAACATTCGAGGGGACCAGGTCCTGTCCAACTGATCGAACAAGAGCGTACGGGCTGCCTGTGTGTAATCCGTTACGGATTGACCACACAATTTATAAACAATGTAATCCGGAACAGACATCCATTTAGCCATTTGTTTAAAAATAGTCTTTTCGTATTTTCGCAGCCACAAAATTTTTAATAATCCAAATGAAAAGCCGGATTTTTGACCCGTGATGGAAAAGATCTCTCCCTCGGATATTTGCTGCTGAAGATCTTCAAGGAGGTATTGGGTGCGCTGATCATACCAGGCAATGATCGGGTAAAGTGGTTTTAAGCCGCTATCTAATGGAAGTCCTGCTTCAGCGAAGCTGCTGATGGCAACCGCTTTGATATCTAAACCTTTGGCTGCCTGCCGTGTGACTGTAGTAACGGTTTGCCATAATTGCTCTGGATCGTGTTCGAACCGGCTCCTTGTGGGACGCGAAACGGGTGTTGGAAGCGAAGCAGACCTGGTGATCAAACCAGTTTTTGTTTCAAAAACGATCGCTTTAATGGATGTCGTACCGATATCCAGCCCCAGCGTTGCGGCCATTATGATATTTCCTGCGGTTGAATTTTTGTATGCTGGTTTATGAATTGATCAAGTTGTTCCCGATTGGGAATTCCTTTGCGACCACCGGGCATGGTTGTTTTGATCGCCGCCGCAGCGGAAGCCTGCATCACTGCTTTGGAAATTTCATCACCGCGCATAATGGCTGCCGCGTACGCACCATGGAACACATCCCCACATCCGGTTGTATCCACTGCAATCACAGGGTAAGCTTGCAAGAAATATGCTGGTCGATTTTTCTCTTTATACCAGCATCCTTTCGCGCCTGCTGTAATAACAGTTGCCTTCCTCTGCGGAGTTTCCAGAAACTTTAAGATCCGTTTTGGATTTTTTTCCATGGTAATCTGCGCGGCAAGGTGTATATTGAATATCAGATGATCAATTGCATCAAAGGCAGATTGATATGAGAGAATGCCATCATCTTCTATATCAGCGAGTATTGGAATATGCAGGGATCTTGCAATATCACAGACCCTATTGATGATTGGCAGCGCAAAAGTATCGATAAAGATGAGATGGCATTCGTGGAAATTTTCAGGTCTAATATTATTAGCCGCGGGCAGTTTGAATCCTTGGGTAGTAAATAAAATGGTACGGCTACCGCTTGAGCGATCCACAAGGATGGTTGAATGCAGCGGTTTCGCGTGTTCTTGCGAAATGATCAATTCGGTTTGGACGTTTTCTCTGATAAATTCCGCTTTAGTGAAAGCGGAGAGATCATTATTCCCCAGTACGCCAAAATATGCGGGGCGTACCCCCAGCCGCGCGGCAGCAACCAGTGCAGTGCCCGCTAAACCTCCACCCAGCCGCAAGTGTTTATCAATTTGCATTTTTGAATCTGGTTTTGGAAAAGTATCCAAATACAAGAGATCATCGACTGCAACGGCGCCAAATCCGATCAGGTCAGGTCTGTTAGGCATTTATTTTGATTTAGAGAAAGACAGGTTCTTTTATATTATAAATGATTCAATCTTTTTCGTCTGTAAGAAAAGAATTGGATATAATCTAAGTGATAGATGACAAGCTGGAGAGGAAAATGAATTCAAGGGAGCGGGTTTTACAAACACTCAATCATCAAGAACCTGATATGGTCCCAATTGACATGGGTTCGACGGAGAATACCACTCTGTGCAGAATGGCATATATTAATTTGAGAGATTATCTCAGTATGCCACCGGAGCCAGATCCGTATGTGATCAACCGAATGATGGATGCTATCTTTCCCGCTGATGATATGTTGGAACGTTATCAAATCGATTTTAAGGCAATACGCCCTTCAACAGATTATCAACCTGCGATTGAAGAGCTGGATGACGGATTTATCGATGAGTATAGAATCCGCTGGCGACAGACAAAATATTACTATGATATGGTGGAACATCCGCTAGCGGACAAATCGTTTGATGACCTCATGGATGCAGTTTATGCGGACCCGTACATTTCAGAACGGCGAAACGGCTTGCGTGAGCAAGCGTTAGCCCTTCGTGCGAACTCAGATTATTGCATTACTGTTGGGCATATTGCAATGGGACCGTTTGAAATGAGCGGCAATATGCGTTCTTATTCAAAATTTTTAATGGATATGTATATTGACCCTGATTTTGCGAACGCACTGCTGGATAAGAACCTGGAAAATACGATCGGGTTTTGGGATGTATACCTTGATGAAGTTGGCGACCTTGTTGATGTTGTCTGTCAGGGAGATGATCTCGGTACCCAGATTGGTCCATGGATCTCCCCTAAAATGTACCGAGAATGGATTAAACCACGCCATGCTGAATTATTTAAATTTATCCGGTCAAAAACTGATGCAAAGATTTTTTTACATTCTTGCGGTTCTGTTTATGATCTGATTCCCGACTTGATCGATGTTGGTGTGCAAGCGCTCAACCCTGTACAGGTTACAGCTAAGAATATGGATCTGAAAACACTTAAAAAAGATTTTGGGGACGCGATTTGTTTCTGGGGCGGTGGTGTTGATACGCAAAAAATCCTACCAAAAGCAAGCGTAAATGAGATAAAGGATCATGTCAAAGAAGTGATCGATATCATGGCGCCAGGTGGTGGATTTGTATGGGTGCCCGTACATAATATTCAATCAGATATTCCACCAGAGAAAATTCATGCCGCATACCAGGCGGCTGTAGATAATAGAGAATATTCATAAGAGGAGAAAAATGGAACTTAAAGGAAAAACAGCGATCATTACAGGAGCAAGCAGTGGAATGGGGCGCGAGACCAGTCTTGCATTAGCGGCGAAAGGCGTAAAAGTAGCATTGGTTTCTAAGACGGAATCGAAACTGCGAAAAGTTGCAAAGGAGATCGAGAACGCGGGTGGTGTGGCGTTCGTGGTCCCAACTGATGTAACTGAGGCAGATGAAGTCGAGCAAATGGCGCGTAAAGTATATGATCAATTCGGACAAATTGATATTCTGATCAACAGCGCTTTCTGGGGGCCACCCGGAAGTTTAGAGGAAACGGACGAAGTGTTTTGGGATCGCACCCTTGATACCTGTTTGAAAGGGCCTTTCTTATGCGTCCGCTCGGTGGTACCTTTTATGCGGAAAACGGGCGGGGGACGAATTGTCAATATTGGCTCGCTTGCGGGTAAGATTGGTGAAGATAACCGTACTGCATACTGCGCCGCGAAATGGGGTTTAGAGGGGCTTAGCGCTGCCCTGCGTGAAGAGCTGCTTAGGGATAACATCCATGTCCATCTGGTGTCACCAGCGGCGACAGATACACCGTTCTGGCCATCCTCCGGCGCAAAGTTAACACCGGAGATCTTAGAGCGTTTTATTCCAGCGGAAACGGTCGCGAAGGCGATCGTGTGGGTGATCAGCCAACCAGACCAGGTACATATCCCTGATATCCCGATCTATAATTATAGAAATCCATTTGAAGGTAAGAGTTCTCCATTCGCGGATTAGGTAATCGGTTTTAGAAAAAACAGCCGGAAATCTACCGGCTGTTGTCGTTTATGGCGTACAGAGAGAATGGACTTAAATCTTCATTGGTTCTGTCTGATAGGTTGTAACCACCTTCCTCCAACACCTCCCTGTAGTTAAGCATTTCGTTTTCGGAACTGGTGACCAGATACACATTTGCATCGACCAGCCGGTTGTTTATCAATTGCCTGGTATCATCCAGCCGCGGGTAGAAAAAATCATTGTTGATCGCTGTCCCATGCAAATACGGCAGTCCAACCCATTGTATCCGCGGGCAGCTGTAATTGCTGTAGTACCACCAGAATGGGTGCAGGTAATTATCAATCAACACGAGGTCATCCTTTTGCGTGATTTCGCATACTGTTTGCCGTGTTTGTTCAATAAAAGGCACAAAACCATAATAACGCGTATCTTTCTTCCCTAAACATAGAATTGAAAAAATGAGAGAAACAATACTGACTGTAATGAATGCAAGGTATATTCGGTTTATTTTGATTTTATGTGTAAGAAAAACAACCCCTATGACAAGCGCAAAGATAAAAAAGCTGATAGCGCTCATGATAAGCAGTGGTTGAGCACCATCGAGATGAAGCCAGAAAATATC
>CAZDIS010000057.1:0-6495 GCA_964505585.1 uncultured Pelolinea sp.
TCTTCAGCGGTTATTTTTCTCCGGTGTACATCACCGTCGTCGTTGGCATCATTCAGATAACGGGCTTGGGTTTATTCATCTATATCAGCGATTTCAACCTTCACACGGGTGCGTCCAGCTTGTTCTTCTTCGTACTCTTTATTTTTGCGTTCAGTCTGATAATCAATATGCAAAACCGCAATAACCGAAAAATTATCGCTGACCAGGTGAAAGAATTGCAGGAAATGGCCATGCGCGATCCGCTGACCGGTCTGAATAATCGCCGCTTTTTATTTGAATTCCTCGAAAAGGAGATTGCGCGTCTAAAACGCCAGGATAATGTCCTTTCTTTATTGATACTGGATATCGACGATTTTAAAAACATAAATGACACCTGTGGCCATCAAACTGGAGACAAGATTCTCTTGGCCGTCACAGAATCGCTAAGAGCCCACTTCCGCGAATCCGACATTCTCAGCCGCTATGGCGGTGATGAATTCCTGGTCTTGATGAGCGGGAGTAGTGTGGTAGATGCGCGGAAACGCACGCAGAAATTACAGAGTATGATCTCTGAGAGATCGTTTGCGGATGCTTGCGAAGCCGCTCAAAAGGTGACCGTGTCGGTTGGCATCGCCAGCTTCCCGGAGCATGGAGAAGCCGCTGAAACCATCATCAAAACCGCTGACGATGCTCTTTATCGGGCCAAAGCCCGGGGTAAAAACCGCATCGAAATGGCATAAGCCCTTTTCTGAATCGCTCGCATTGATCTCTTCCTTTTCCACCTCTCATCTTGTTTCTTCATCTCATTCAATGGGATGATTTATGTCATGCGTTTTGTGCTCGTTAGTTAAATGTGAAAACATGATCTGCAATCCAGGCCGCTTTCTCATCCGCTTGCATTGCCTTTTAACTTTGCCACTGTCCCTGCTGTCTTTCCTGGTTGCCTGCATACCCGCCCGCATGTCTCTATTTGCAATTTCAGTGCCGCATAGATCTTAATGGGTAAAAAAGGATCTATCCTTGCTGCGCGCGTCGTTCTTGTTTATAATTATCTTCAGCGCCAAACTTGACGCTCTCAACTATATTCCACTTTCAAGTTTGCAATTTATTCACAAATGATAATGATGACTACGATCAAATCGCGGCCAAGGCAATTTCTTTTAATCTGGAGGATTAACACTCCATGATGATGGATTTCTTTTTCTTAATGGCGATTTTGATCTTCACCTTGATCGCGATCTTCTCAAAGCGGCTTCTCATCTCCGCTGTCTCACTGGGCCTGGTCAGTGTCATCCTCTCGATCATTTTCTTCGATCTGGGTGCGCCTTTCGCGGGCGGTTTCGAGCTCAGTATCGGTGCGGGTTTGATCAGCATCTTATTCATCATGGCCATCTCGCTCACTGAAATGGGGAAACACGAATCATGAATACATCGCCACATCGCAAGCCATCAATCAAGTCGCTCATCATCCTTCTCAGCGTCATGTTTCTGGTAAGCGGCTGTTCTTTGAATATCAGCGTGGATGCCCCCCAATCCGCGCATGTCACCAGCGCCGAAACCGGCGAGACCTTTCAGGAATATCTCTGGTACCAAAATCCAGTTGTCCTCATGCTGCATATTGCGCTCATGCTGGCGGGTGCCATTGGGGTCACTGCGCTGCTGCCTGCACCCTATGAGGAGGAAACAGAACAATGAACCTCCCTGAAAACTTCCTCATGCCAATCACCAGTGTCATCCTCTTCCTGCTGGGGTGGGTGTGCCTGCTGACCCAGCGTAATGCGCTCAAACAGGTCATTGGTATCAAGATCCTCCTGCAAGGTGTGACCTTGATCATCGTGTGGTTCGGCAGCCAGGTGGAAAACATGTATCTGGCACAGGTAATGGTCATTTCAGCGCTCGTCGTTGAGGCGATGGTCATATCGCTGGCCCTTTCCATGATCGTCAGTGTTTTTCGCAATGTGCCGGATGGAGATATTGACCAGTTGCGGGAGCTGCGAGGATGATGGCGCAACTGCTGTTTTTGTCGACTGTCTTTCTGCCCCTGATCGGTGGGCTCGTTCTGCTGTTGTTCCTGCGCGGTGAAGACCAGCACCGCCAGATCATCTTTTCCTCGGTGATTGTGGCTCTTTCATTATTATCAACAATGTTCACCATCATGATGCACCCGCCGCCTTCCACTGTTTGCATCTCCTGGCTGGCGTCCGCCGGCTCCATGTGTGTCACGTTTGAACGCTCCACTCTAATCCTTATCTTCCTTTCCTCTCTCCCTCTCCTTTTGATTTTCATCGCTGGAAAAAACACCATCTCCAGCGCTGTTGAATTTGGCCTTTTACTGATCGCATTTTCCATGATGCAGGTCGCGCTTGTCAGTGAACATTTCATGCTGCGCTATGTCGCGCTGGAGTTTGTCGGGCTTTGCATCACAGCCGCTGCGTTGTTATTGACCTTCGCCAACGAAAATCGTTGGAATAATACCAAGCAGGTTTTCATCAATCTGCGCATTGGTGATCTGGCTTTACTGGTGGCGATCTTTTTGATGTTCAATCTAAGTAATTCTTTTGATATTTCAAGGAACTTCACTGATGCATTGGTGGGTGCGTCTGATATCCAGGTCATCTTATCTGCCTGTCTCCTGATTGCCGTGTGGGTCAAAATGGCGATCTGGCCGCTCAACCAGTGGCGTAACGCTACCAAAAGCGTCACGCGCAGCATCCGCACTTGGCTGTTTGATATGTGCGCGCCGATGTTGGGCGCCTATCTCCTCTACCGCAGCGTGCCTTTGCTTGAGATCCAACAGCGTACGCTGTTCCCGTTGATTTTAGTCACTGCCTATTTCGCAGTTATTTCCTTTGTGGTGCGTGGCGCACGGCGCGACCACCTGCAGCACATCCAACGATCCGCTTTTCAATGGACATCCATCTCCCTTGTGCTGGCGGGCTTCTGGATCGGCCAGGAAGGCGTGTGGACCTACATGTTTTTATGGCTTTTCCTGCGGGTTGCCTATCTGGTCTGGCTTGAAATCTACAGCCGCACAGAATCCGCAGCCGCGCAACGGATACACATCGAGGTAATCCACGGAGTCCTTACGGGCGGTATCTCCTTCCTGCTCCTTTGGCGAATATCCGCCCAGACCGATGTGCCGCTTATTGCATCGGTCACGCTTTGGGCGATGTGGTGCACCCATTTGATCAGTAATGCAAAAAATCTCGCCCAGCAGTTTCAGTCCTTAGGCAATGATGGATCCACAATAATGCAGCCAAAAAGGATCTTCACAGTTTTCCTCGCGGGAATAGCCATTCTCGTCACAGGCATTGTGCTGGCCGGGCATGCCGCGCGCATTGTAAAAGGCGGCGGATATACGCTCTGGGCTGAGACCATGCAGCTTCCTTTGCTTCCCTTCTTGCATCAAAACTTTTGGATCGGTTTGCTTGTTGGCGATTTGGTTCTCTTAATCTCGCGCCAGCTGGTGCGCCTGAAGGCAGTGTTTGCGCGTGTCCAGCAGCGTTTCTCACCTGTGGGGTTGAAGTCCGAAAAAATGACCGAAATCCGTTCCTCTGATCCGCTCGATTTCTATGAAAAAGCAAAACAGGTCTTTCAAAATTTGGCTGAATTTATTTACCAGCGTTTTGAAAAAGAGGGTGCGGAAAAGATGGTAGAAGGTCTGAACGGTGTGTTCAAATTCCTATTCCAAACGGTGGAGGGTTTCACCAGCGGCAACCTCTGGAACCGGACGCTCGAAGCGGTATTGCGATCATCTCGCAATCTGCAACAGATGCATCACGGTATTTTGCGTTTCAATATGGTCTTGCTGCTGGCGTTCTTCATCGGCATTTCAGTATTTGTGTGGATCTGGTACGCGAATGGGTGGGTATAAGTTGATAAAGGAAAAGAGGGAATCATGAATCAACAGGAATGGATCAAGATATTTGTGCTGATGACCAAGCTCATCGGCGCTATCATCCTCGTCACACTTGGCAAGCGATTCCGCAACCAGGCTCGGTGGGTCGCGCTGGCTGTGTCTCTGGCCTCTCTCGCTCTTTTCATCGCTTATCTTCCTGCGCTTCAGGCTGGGGCCAACACGCCCTTTGAATTGGATTATATGCCGGCGCTCGGGATCAGACTGAGTCTCAATATCGACTGGTTATCATTCCCCTTTTTGCTCACGGAGGAATTTGTCACCATTTTTGCGATCATCTTTTCGCTCGGGTATATCAAGACCGATCAGCGGACGCATTTGTTTTATGGTCTGCTCTTATTCTTCTCCGCGGGAATGTCCGGCACCACCCTGGCTAATGACATCTTCCTCTTCTATTTCTTCTGGGAGTTGATGCTCATCGCCTCGGCTTTTTTGATCGTCAATTGGGGGGAAAGCGAAAAACGCAACGCGACCGCGCTGAAATATTTCATCATCACCCATCTCGGCTCGTTGTTTGTGCTGGTTGCGCTCATCATAGTCTACTCTCAGAGCGGCATCGACCAATTTTCACGCTTATGGGAAGCATTCCAGGTCAACCCGGATAATTTGCGGTTTGTCGGTTCGTTATTCCTGATCGGCTTTGGGGTCAAGATGGCGGTTGTTCCCTTCCATATTTGGCTGCCGGATACCCACGCGGAAGCGCCCATGCCGGTGACGATCATGCTTGCTGCCGCAATGCTCAGCATGGGAACGTACGGGATTTTGCGTTTCCCAATGAGCTTTCTCACGCGCGAACAATTCGCGGTGTTCTCGTTCCCCCTCATGCTGTTTGGTGTGATCTCGGAAATGTATGGTGCGGTCATGGCGCTGGTTGAAAAAGATATCAAGCGCATCATCGCCTATTCAAGTATCAGCCAGATGGGTTATATCCTCTTTGGCCTGGGCACACTCACCGTTTCCGGCTTGATGGGTTCCACCCTCCATGTCATTTACCACGCCATCGTAAAAGCGCTCTTATTCTGCTGTGCCGGTTGGATCATCAAAGAGACCGGTAAGCGCGATATCAACGACATTCGCCGCATTGGCAACGGCCGCCTGCTGTTGACGATCTGTACCATGATCGGCGCGCTCTCCATGGCGGGCGTCCCTGCGCTTGCTCTGTTTAATAGCGAGTGGATGATCTTCAGCAGCGGCTTCCAAACACCGAATACGGCTTTGGCTGTCATCGAAGTGCTCGGCTCGATTCTGACAGCAGTATACATCTTGCGCTTCGTTGGCTTGCTTTTCTTCGCCCCAGGCAAAGAAACCCCAGCCAAAGAAATTGCACCTGCGTCGGTCAAGGTGGCCACTGGTCTTCTCGCGCTACTGACGGTGATCGCGGGGTTTTTCCCTGCACCTCTATTCAGCTATGTCATTAATGAAGTTCCTTTAATACTGGGCGGCATATGGTAATCGGATCAAATTTCTTTTTAGAGTTGGTTCTGGCTGTCATCCTCATCACTGCGGTCCTGTTGTTCATTGGCGCGCGTTTCTTTAAGGTCCGAAATAGGTGGATGGCCTTCATCAGCGCTTTCGTTTTATTCGCTGCCGGAATTCTATGGTTTTTTGAACAGCATATTCACGGCCTGATGTCGGTCATGCCTTATTTCGATTTTATGGCAATGCGTGAACCCTTATCAGGAACCGCTTTTTATCGGATCGACCGCGGTGCGAAGTTGATTTCCATCCTGGTGTTGTGGATGGGTTTTCTTGTTTCCATTTACAACGCTGAATACCTCAGAAAGGAACAGCGTCAGCATGCTTTTTATCCTTTGATGCTGATGATGCTTCTGGGTATCGTTGGCATGTTATGGGCGGCAGATTTGCTGATCGTTTATCTCTTCAGTGAACTGATGAATATCTGCGCCTACACGCTGGTTGCCTTTCGCCGCAAGAATAATACGGCCATCGAAGCCGGGTTTAAGTATTTGATGATGAGCACTGTGGCTTCCGTCATTGTCTTAGCCGGCATCAGTATTTTGTTCTACACTGAAGGAACCGTCCAGATCAGCCAAATCGACATAGCCAGGAATGGATTATCACAATTAGGCGCACTTTTCATCCTCAGCGGTTTCTGCTTAAAGAGCGCTATTGTCCCGCTCCACACCTGGCTTCCGGATGCGCATGGCAAAGCCCCCAGCAGCATCAGCACGTTATTGTCCGGCGTTTTGGTGCAAAGTGTTTTCTATGTCATGCTAAGGATCATGTTATCGATCGGTATGCCCCCACTATTATTGGGTAATCTTTTGCTTATCTTTGCGCTGCTGAATATTCTTGTCGGAAATCTGATGGGCATCATGCAGAAAAACTTAAAACGAATGCTCGGTTATTCCACTATCGCCCAGATGGGTTATATCGTTTTGTGCTTCGCCATCGGCCTCCGTAACGGATCTGCCCTGGCGCTGCAAAGCGGTTTTTTCATCATCATTGCGCACGCGCTCACCAAAGGCCTTGCGTTTCTCGAGGCAGGCGTCTTTTATCTGTACGAAGATCTCCATGATATCAAACAGATTCGTTCTTTGAAGAACCATCCGCTCTTCTCGATCATCGCCCTCACCATT
>CAZDIS010000057.1:6505-14917 GCA_964505585.1 uncultured Pelolinea sp.
ATCGTTTCACGTGACTGGAGTCAGGTGTGCTCTTCCGATCTTTCCCTGGTTTCACCGGAAAATGGACCGCGTTGACAAGCGTTTTCGCGGCCAATGATCCGCTCGCGGCCTGGATCACACTCGCCTTCCTCATCGGAAGTCTGATCGCGTTTGGATACTATCTGCCTTTGCTGGTCAACCTCTCCGGTCTCATTCTCCGCCGCAATCTGCAAAATGGCATCGTTAAACCCCAGCGAAAGATCTCATTCTGGATCAAGCTGCCCGCGGCTGTGTTAGCCATCTCGGTTATTCTCATCATCATTTCACCGCAGATCATCCTCAACACCACGCTGGGTGCTGCCCAATTTCTCATGGAGCTTATCAAATGAACACCAATCTCATGGTAATCCTTGCTTCTCCTCCTGTCATTTTCATCGTTTTTATGCTAGCTGGCTGGCTGCTGCTTGCGGGCGCGAACAGGATCGCGGCCAAAGGTGAGGACAGCCCCGGAAAACATTTGCATTATTCATGTGGCGAGGATCTCGATGTCCCCAGTTTCAATATGAATTACCATCAGTTTTTCAGGTTGGCTCTGCTGTTCGGTATATTGCATATTGTGGCATTGGTGATCGCAACCATACCTGCTGGGTCGGATATTCGCTTTTTGCCGGTGCTCTATCTGGTGAGCGCTGGCTTCGCGATGTACATCCTGCTTGAGCATGGCGAAAGGAAAAAAAAGTGATCGATAAAATTATTCAATGGGCGAGAAGAAAATCGCCATGGATACTGCATTTCAACAGCGGTGGATGTAATGGCTGCGATATTGAATTGTTAAGCCTGCTCACGCCGCGCATGGATGTGGAGCGGCTGGGGGTCCTCAAAGAGTCATCCCCGCGCCATGCGGATATTCTGGTCTGCACCGGCCCGGTCACCGCCCAAACCGAGGCGCGTCTCATTCGCATTTATGAACAGATGCCTTCACCAAAATGGGTGATCGCGGCCGGGAGTTGCAGTTGCACCGGCGGTGTCTTCGCGGGCGCGTATAACATCCATGACGGTATCGACAATGTCCTGCCGGTTGATATGTATATTCCGGGTTGCCCCTGCCGGCCTGAAGCGATTATTGACGGGGTGGTGAAATTATTGGAGAAAATCGAATGACCTTCGCACATGCTTATTCAGCAATTAAAAAAATGTCTGCTGTTGCAGATGAACGGTCGTATCCGCATTTGAACGAAAAACAGGTCCTGCTTTCAGCGGATCAGCTTCTCCCTGCGGTGCACATCCTCCTGGAAAATGACGTCTACCATCTCACAACCATCACCGGCGTCTATCAGGACGAACAGCTTTATTTGCTCTATCATTTCTGGGATCGCGAAGGACTCACATTGCGCATCCCGGTTGATCACTCACGGGATGAAGTGCAGACGCTGACCCAGATTATACCGGGCGCGCTCTTCTATGAAAGGGAAATTGCTGAAATGTTTGGCGTGCATATCAATGGGCTCGATACATCCCAAAAGATGTTCCTGCCCGACAATTGGGAGGGCGGTGCGCCAATGCGCGAGGAATCTCCCAGCACGTCACAGGACAAGAAAACGGAGGACCAATGAGTAGAGTAACCATTCCGATCGGACCGCAGCACCCGCTTCTCAAAGAGCCGCTCTCATTCAATATCACCTTGGAAGGTGAAAATGTGGTCGATAGCGTCCTGCGGCTGGGCTATGTGCATCGCGGCATCGAGAAGCTGGCACAGTCGCGCAGTTACGTCCAGAACATCACCCTCTTCGAGCGCGTGTGCGGCATCTGCTCCCATATCCACACCACCACCTACTGCCAGGCAGTGGAGGGCTTGCTTGGGCTTGAAGTGCCCCGCCGAGGCATATATATCCGCATGCTTCTATGTGAACTGGAGCGCATCCACAGCCATCTCCTCTGGCTGGGTGTCCTCGCCAAGAATATCGGCCTCAACACGGTCTTCATGTATGCCTGGCGTGATCGCGAGATTGTGCTCGACCTGATGGAAGAGATTTCCGGCGGGCGCGTTTCCCACGCCATCAACACCATTGGTGGCGTTAGGAAAGATCTGAATCACAACCAGATGCAAAAACTGATCGCTGGTTTGGATGAGCTGACCAGCCGCGTCAAAGATCTGCTGCGTATCGTTGAAAACGACCGCAGTTTTAAGGCAAGAACACGCGGAATCGGTTTGTTATCTGAAGAAGATGTGCGCCGCTTTTGTGTGGTCGGGCCGGTTGCGCGCGCGTCTGGCGTGGGTATCGACCTGCGCAAACATGCGCCCTATGCCTATTACGATGAATTGTCATTCAACGTGGTCACCATGAGCGGAGGCGATGTGTGGACACGTGCGATGGTCAGGATCCTTGAAACGATCGAAGCCATCCACCTCTGCCAGCAGATGGTCGAAAAGCTCCCATCTGGTGATATCGTCGTCACCATCAAACGAAAGGTACCAGCCGGTGAATTCATCAGCCGTTCCGAAGCGCCGCGTGGGGAAGTGGTCTATTTCGTCAAGAGTGATGGCAGCCAAACACCAGCGCGGGTCAAGGTCCGCACCCCCACTCTCACCGCCCTCATCACCCTGCCGCAGCAATTGCGCGGGTTGCAAATGGCGGATGTCTCTGCGGTTGTGGCCGGGGTTGACCTGTGTATAGCTTGTGCGGATAGATAAAAGACGATGAAAGAATTATTTGAATTTATTTGGAGCATGATGATCTTCCCGGGCTTCTTTTTCCTAGTGGCCCTGGGTATGCTCTTCCATTGGATTGACCGTAAGCTGATCGCGAAATTTGAGGGTCGCATCGGCCCGCCCTGGTATCAGCCGCTGGCGGATACGATCAAGCTCTTTGCCAAGGAAGATATCCTGCCCATCGGCACCAATCAAGCATTCGCCCTCTTGCTGCCGCTCACATCCTTCGCCACCGTTCTCACTGCCGGTTTTTATATTTTCAGCGCTTTCCTCACCTCCCGAACGTCTTTTGAAGGTGATTTCATCATGATCGTTTTTCTCTTGAGCCTGCCCTCACTGTTGTTCTTCCTCGGCGGATGGACGACCAGCGGTGTCTATTCCATCCTGGGAGGCAACCGCTCGCTCTTGCAATATTTCTCTTATGAAGTGCTCTTCCTGGTGGCGTTAAGCGGCGCTTCGATCGCCAGCGGTTCCTGGTCGCTGGAGGGCATTCGCAGCGCGCAGGAAAGTGGATTGCCATTTGTCATTCCCCAGCTGGTTGGTTTTCTGTTGGCGATGGCGGGCTTGATCGGTAAACTAAAACGCTCGCCCTATGACATTCCAAAGGCAAAATCCGAAATGATCGTCGGTCCGCTTACCGAGTACAGCGGGAAAAAACTGGCCATGTGGAAACTCACTGATTATGTGCAAACACTCGCCGGCATTGCTCTCCTGGTTCAATGTTATTTTTCAGGCCTTTGGACAACCTATTCATTTGTCGGCATCCTCACCTCCATCCTGCTCATGCTCGCGCTTCAGTTCGCCCTCTCGATCATCAGCGCCTTATTCACCCGCTTGCGTATCGATCAGCTCATCGATCTCAATTGGAGATTATTCATCCCCTTATCACTGTTGCAAAACATCCTCATCATCATCCTATGAAAACAATCATTAAAAAGATCCGTTCTTTTATTCCGCTCTTGTCTAATATTTTCTCTGTTTTCTTTTCAAAACCAGAGACGGAAAATTATCCATTTGAAAAAACCCATATCCCAAAAAGATATCGCGGCAGGGTCAACATGCGCGAACAGAATTGTGTGGGTTGCAGCTTATGCGTGCTTGATTGTCCCGCCTCAGCCCTCGAAATGGAAAAAGAATCGAAAAACCGCTTTCGCCTGCTGCACTACCGTGATCGCTGCACCTATTGCGGTCAATGCGAGCAGAGCTGCCGCTTTGATGCGATCTTTATGGATAATGAGTACATCAAGCCGGCCGAAAACAAACAGGATTTCTTTGTGGTCCTGGTTGACCGCGATGGATCATGATGAGTGTTTTTCCAGCAAATGAAGCGTATCAAATACAATAATTAAAATTGTTAGCAATGAGTAAATGGAGATCGCAATGAATACATTTCCTGCCAGTGACACCATCAACCAATACCTCGATCTGATGGATGACCAGCGCGAAGCGGTCATCAAAGAATTGGGCGGCTTGACCCAGGCACAGCTCTGGCAGCGGCCGGCGCCGGGAGAATGGAGTATTGGCGAGATCCTCAACCACACCGTGCTGCTGATCAGGAGCATATTCCCTTTGATGCGTTTTTCTTGGCGCTGGTTCAGATGGACGGATAAGCTCTTGAAAAATAGGCCGTATAAAACGGATATGGAAGACCCCTATCGCAAACAGAACTTTCCGCATTGGTTCAGCTTCCCCTGGAAACCGAAATATACCCCCGAAGATCCTCTCCCGCTTTCAGCGCTGTTGGAGGAAATGCGGGCCACACATCAGGATGTGCGTGCTTTCTATCAAAAAAAGGACGAAACCGTGCTGGGGCATGTCTTTCTCTTCGACCCCTTATTCGGTTTCATCAACCTCATCCTCACACTGCGGGTCGCTTTGTACCACGACCGGTTGCACTACGATGATGTCATCAAGCAGGCGCGGATGCTGCAAGGATGATCATTGCATCCTCCCGGATAATGGATCGGGTATCTGATGGTTTGCCTTTGCTTTAGAACAGCGATGCGTGCGGGTTCTTTTCGTCCAATTTCCCCAGCAGGTAGGATGCCGCCGCGCCGCCCGCGAAGAGCAGGGCGCATACGGCGATCGTCCACCCGCGCACCCCGCTCGGGATGATCGCGATCGTCGAGCCAACGACGATCCCCAGGATCAGGTGGTACATAAGCGTGTAGGCCTTGTTGAATAGCATCGAAACCAGTTTGGCGAATACCAGGACGCACAATATCACCCCCGCCATGATCGGCAGGATCACCGCCAGGTCCAGCTGCCTGATGCCGCTCGCCATCGGTTGGTACAGCCCCAGGTAGATCAGGAAGTTGGACGGGCTCATCCCCGGCACCACCATCCCCAATCCCATCAGGATCCCGCTCAGCAGCCAGCTCCAGATGCTCGGAGCCATGGTCACGTTCTGGATCGATTCGATCCAGCGCATGTAAAAGAAGGTCAGCGCCGCCATCCCTGCTAATATTGCCCAATGCCATGGCTTGCGTCCTTCTTTGCCAGAAGTCTTTACCAGCGCGGGCAGCGTGCCGGCGATGAAGCCGATGAACAGCCAGGTGAACTGTGCCGCGTAATTGCTGAAGGCGAAATCAACGACCGCTGAAAAAGCGACCACCCCCACCACGCCGCCGATCCCCACTGGCAGAAAGTAACGGAAGTTCTCCAGGAACTTCACCCGCAGGTTCGATAAAAAACGCATTAAGGGCTCATAGATGCCGAATACCACTGCCAGCACGCCACCGGAGAATCCGGGCACGATCGCGCCGATGCCTACCAGTGCCCCCTTTGCCAGCCGCACGAACCAATCGATGATGGGGTTGTGTCCTCCGCGCGATTGTCCCTCTGTTGCGTTTTCATTTTCTTGTTTCTTATTCATATTTCTTCCCATGTGTAGAATTTTCGTGGCAATATTATAGCTGTTCGTCTAAAAAAGGGACATGTTCTATCTTTCATTCCCGTATCTAAAAGGATCTGTAACGCCAATAAGCACGAATTTTGACCCGCTTTCGTGTACCTGTACACAAAAAGCGTGCTTTGTGTCATAATTTCACTTTTGCGAATATGCTTACACTTAGTTGATTAAAAGAGGAGCGGTGATTAAAAATCTGAAAAACCAATATCTGTCCTTTCCGAAAACCTTTCGGATTTTGATCTTCTCCACTTTCATCGATCGCCTCGGCGGGGGTTTGATCTTTCCATTCCTCTCCCTCTATGTCGCCCAAAAGTTCAATGTCGGCATGACGCAGGTGGGGCTGATCTTCGGTTTATGGTCGGCCAGCAGTCTGGTTGGCAGCATGATCGGTGGTGCCCTGGCGGATAAATTTGGCCGCAAGCTTGTCATCATTTTCGGCCTCGTCTCAAGCGCTGCAACAGGGATATTGATGGGCCTGGTAACGCAGTTATCCTCCTTTTATATCCTTGCCCTTGTGGCAGGCATTTTTTCGGAGGTCGGGCATCCGGCCTCACAGGCGATGGTTGCCGATCTGCTTGGCGTGGAGCAGCGCGCGGAAGGTTACGGCATCATCCGCGT
This sequence comes from uncultured Pelolinea sp., assembly GCA_964505585.1. Taxonomy (GTDB): domain Bacteria; phylum Chloroflexota; class Anaerolineae; order Anaerolineales; family Anaerolineaceae; genus Pelolinea. The sequence goes on from CAZDIS010000057.1 coordinate 12,724, forward strand.
CATCGCCAATATCTCAATGACCATCGGCCCGGCGATCGGCGGCATTTTGGCGGGCTATTCTTATTTGCTGCTCTTCATCATTGACGCGGCCGCCAGCACGATCACGGCGCTGATTTTTCTGTTTGCGATCCCGGAAACAAAACCAGATAGTACGGAACAGGAGCAAAGCCAGTCCGTGCTTAAAACCATCGCGGGATATCTTGTGGTTGTGAAAGATAAGATCTTCATCGCTTTTATCGTCGCGACGATGGTCATCCTCTTCGTCTATACCCAGATGTATAGCACCCTCTCGGTTTTCCTCAACCAGGTGCATGCGGTCTCAGCGCGGGAGTTTGGATGGATGATGAGCATGAATGCCGCCATGGTGGTCCTCTTCCAATTCTGGGTCACCCGGCGCGTCAAAGATCAGCAGCCGCTGCTGATGATGATCCTGGCCTCCGCTTTGTACGGGATCGGTTTTGTCATGTTTGGGTTTGTCCGATCATCGCTCTTCTTCTATATCGGTATGGCGGTTATCACGATCGGCGAGATGGTCCATATCCCGGTCGCGCAGGCACTGGCTGCCTTCCTCGCGCCCGAAAACATGCGTGGTCGCTATATGGCTGCCTATGGCCTCAGCTGGGCCATCCCCAACACCTTCGCCCCGCTCATGGCGGGCTTGTTCATGGATAATTACAACCCGTATTGGGTCTGGTATCTGGCAGGCATTCTGTCTTTGGTGGCTGTAGCCAGTTTTGGGTTGTTGTACCTGAAAACACGCCACCGTTTTGTCAATTACGCATCGGCGCGGCGGGATTAACTGGTGTTCCAAAAGTTTAAGAACACCTATCACGAATACCCTCAAAATTTTTGGGTTTTGGTCGGCGCCTTATTCATTGACCGCGTGGGCGGGTCGCTCGTCTATCCATTCCTCGCGCTTTTCATTACGGAAAAATTCAATGTCGGAATGACCCAGGTTGGGGCGATCTTCGCCATCCATGCTGGCGGTGCCTTTTTTGGGAATATGGTCGGGGGCGCGTTCGCGGATAAATTTGGGCGCAAGACAATGCTCATCATTGGGCTCGTTTTCTCGGCTGCGGTCTCGATCCTGATGGGGTTTATCAATGACTGGGAGTTATTTTATGGGTTGGCGTTTGTCACCGGGCTGCTTTCTGAATTTGGTGGGCCGGCGGTGCAGGCAATGATGGCGGATATACTCCCGCCTGATAAACGGCCGGATGGATTTGGTATTCTGCGTGTGGTCATCAATTTGTCGGTGACGATCGGCCCCGCGATCGGCGGCCTTCTGGCCGGCATCGATTACCTGTTGTTATTTATCACCGACACGCTGGTCAGCTTGATGACCGCGCTGATTGTGTTGATTAAATTGCCCGAAACCAAACCGGCATTGCTGCAGGGGCAGAAAGAAGAAACGGTCGCGCAATCCCTGGGCGGTTATTCGCGCGTATTGAAAGATAAGGTTTTCCTCGCGGTCATTTTCCTCACTACCTTTACGGCGATTGTCTATCGCCAGATGAGTTCTACGCTTTCGGTCTTCCTGCGGGATGTCCATGGGGTTTTGCCGCGGTTATATGGATACCTGCTCAGCATGAACGCCGCTATGGTTGTCTTATTCCAGTTTCCGGTGACCCGCCGCGTCAAACGTTTTCATCCCCTCGCCATCATGGCGGCCGGCAATGTCTTGTATGCGGTCGGTTTTGGATTATTTGGCTTCACCGGCCAATTATGGCAGTTTTTTGCTGCCATGGCGATTCTGACTGTCGGTGAGATGGTCATCGCGCCGATCATGCAAACGATGATCGCGGATCTTGCCCCGCAGGATATGCGCGGGCGCTACATGGCGGCATTTCATGTCGGTTGGGGCGTCGCTTCTGCTGTTGGCCCATGGGCGGCAGGAGTTGTGCTGGATAACTACAATCCCAATTGGATCTGGTACGCCGGCGGCATCATCTGCTCCATTGTCGCGCTGGGTTACTTCGTTCTCAAAGGGCGCGTCGGCCATCGTTTTATCTCACTCAGCGAGCGCGAAAAAGAGAATATGGCATAATTAAATGGAATAGAGGAAATGGAATATGAGCAATAAAACGTTTTCACCCACAAAAATTGATCTGAAGAAGCCTGTGCCGGCGGATATCGAGATAGCGCAGGGGGCGGAATTAAAACCTATTAAATTGATCACTGAAGAATTAGGGCT
>CAZDIS010000058.1:0-14614 GCA_964505585.1 uncultured Pelolinea sp.
ATCTTTTCCATCGATAAGCACTTTCCCATTATCGACATCATAAAAGCGCGGGATCAGGTGGATTAATGTGCTTTTTCCTGAGCCGGTTGCGCCAACCAACGCCACCTTTTCACCAGGTTCGACCACCAGATTTATATCTTCCAATACCCTTTCATCACTGCTATTTCTATAGGAGAAGCTGACCTGCTCAAAGGACACTCTTCCCCTATTGTCGTTTAGACTTTTTGCTCCCGGTGAATCTTGCACCTCAGGAGGGCTATCAAGTACTTCAAAGACTCTTTGGGCTGATGCGTCAGCGGAAGAAATAAATCCAACCATCAATCCCAGATTGATGAGAGGGAACATCGCCCAGAAAATGTAGTTGTTTAGCGCAATCAATTCACCCACCGTTAGGCTCTCATTGATAACCTGGATACCGCCAAACCATAAAACCGCTACAAATCCCAAATTAACCAAAAGGCGCAAGGTTGGCAGCAGAAAAGCCAGCATTCTATCCACCTTGATTGAACGATTCATGAGATCTAAATTGGCGCCATCAAAGCGCTTGTTTTCATGATCAGCGCGTACAAAAGCTTTAATTAATCGTACCCCTGACAGATTCTCTTGAAGGATTGCGTTCAATCGACTAAGTTTTTTCTGAACCTGCATAAAAAGGGGTTGGGCTTTGGCCGCGTAAATAAAAAAGACAACAATGGCTGCTGGCATGAGCACAGCCATCAATAACGCCACTTGCCAATTTGTTATCGCCAACAAAATCAAACTGCCCAGGATCATGAGTGGGGCACGCACAAAGGAGCGCATGGTTTGAAATATCAGCTGGCCAATTTGGGTGATATCGCTGGTCATGCGGGTAAGCAGTTTACCGGTTTGCAACCGGTCAAGATTCCCAAAGGAAAATGATTGGATATGGACAAATGTATCCCGGCGAATATCCGCCGCCACCTTATTTGATACTCGCACTGCAATGAGCATGCTGCTGACAGTGAGAGCTGCGCTGAGGACGGTTAGTCCCAGCATAATAAGTGAAATATTGAGAATAATGTTCATGTCTCGCTGCCGAATACCTGAATCAACCAGGGTTTGTATTAATCGCGGAATGGATAAGTCGGTAACAACCAGACAAATTAAAAGCACCATACTCAAGGTGATTGACCCCCAATATGGTTTTAGATAAGTAAACAGTTTTTTAAGAGATTTCATCTTCAGCCTCTTTTAAATAGAATGGCCTTTAATTTGTGAGCTGGAGAGCCAAAACGCCCATCTTACTATCAGCCTGAATGCTACGCGTTTTGCCTGCTCCGACAACAATCATATTTCCAGAGGATACCTGGGCCTGCTCATCATCGATAAACATGCGACCATTCCCGGAGCGTACGACGTAAACAACTGGCATAGACATTACGCATGGGTCAATTGCCTGGCCCTTTTCAAAATTAAGGACCATGGTAGAAACCAATGCGGATTGATAAATCAAAGACCTTTGAACGGATTGTGATGAAAATTTATTAAATGTATTTGTGTCAATTATTTCAATAGCCATCTTTTCCTCATTTTTCTTTATTTTTATTCTTCATCCATCTTGACCACCAGGGCAAAATCAATAGATAGAGGCCCGTAAGGGCTAAGCCAAGCATAAATATCTGCTGAAACCTCTGAATCTGGAAGTTTGTGGGGGAGTTGCTGTTGATGATTACAAACGGAATTAGGATGATTGTTGGGATTGCCAACCAGCGGTGAATTTTTCTCATATAAATTTTTAAAAACCTGGACATATCATTTCGCCTCTTTTTTTTAACTTAATAACCATCTACACTATATGTAAGCAACATATATTATACCATCACATATAGTAAATTATTTTACCTACAAATATTTATATATTTCTAATAGATAGCCACAATGGTCGGAATTTTATCGATAGCGGCTTTAAACCTCATTTCACCTTGTAGCCGCTTCATGTTGAATGGATTCATTATTAAATATTCTTCACTTCTGATCTTTAGCATTTTAAAGCGATATCAGGATAAGAATTTATCAATTATTTTCTTCTTGAAGAGGGGAACTTGGAAGAGCATACCCGGGTTCACTTATTCATGCAGGGTTGGCTCGCGATCAAGGGTTTTTGATTCCATCGCTTTGTCAATACCTTCAGCATACAGAAATATCTGTGCATGCAACATTAAATCCGATCAGATTGCCTATTCGCCCATCCTCACTTATGCTTCTACGCCCGCCATTGGTATAATAGAACATATACCCTACATCATCATGCGAAAAATCTTACATATTGACCTGGACGCGTTTTTCTGCTCGGTCGAGGAGCTGCTTAATCCCTCACTGCGCGGCATCGCATTTGCCACCGGCGGCACGGCTGATGGCCGCGGGGTGGTGACCTCCTGCTCGTATGCCGCGCGCCAGAAGGGGATCCACTCCGCCATGCCGATGGCGCAGGCGCTGCGCATGTGCCCGGAATTGAAGACCGTGCGCGGCAACCACAAGCTGTATTCCAGGTATTCCCAGACCGTGATGGATATCTTCAGGCAAATGACCCCGCTGGTCGAGCCGATATCGATCGATGAGGCGTTTCTGGATGTGAGCGACCTGCCGCAGCCAGCAAAAGAGATCGCGATCGAAATTCAAATGTGGGTCAAGCGTGAGACTAGCTTGCCCTGTTCCATTGGCGGGGCAACGAATAAACTGGTTGCAAAAATTGCCACGAATATGGGGAAATCAGGGCATGATCAACCCACCGCTCCGATGGCCGTGAATATTGTGCCGCCGGGAAAAGAAAAGGAATTCTTGAAGCCGCTGCCGGTGCGTGAGATGTGGGGTATTGGCCCGAAGTCAGCGGAACACCTGCATGCCAATGGTATTTATACGATCGGCGATATCCAATCCATGCCTGAGGCGGACCTGGAACGGATCTTGGGGAATTTCGCGGGCATGCTGCGGCGGAGATCGCTGGGATTGGATGAACGCCCGGTCGGAGATGATGACGAGGTCAAGTCCGTGAGTAACGAAAGGACCTTTTTTGATCTCATTGATAACGAAGAAACCCTGCTTCAGGTCGTGCGGGCATTATCCGAGAAAGTGGGCTGGCGCCTACGCAAGAAGAGATTGACCGGCAAAACGGTGCGCGTAAAATTGCGCTGGTCGGATTACGCGACGATCACACGCCAAACGACGCTCGCGCAGCCCACAAACCATGACTCGGTGATCTTTTCACAGGCAAAACAATTGGTGCTGGAAAATTGGCAGGCTGGTAAAAAAGTGAGGTTGGTCGGCGTTGGCGTCAGCAACCTGGTGGAGAACATTCACCAACTATCCCTTCTTAGCCACGATTTCGAGAAAGAACACCAGCTCCTGAAAACGATCGATGCTTTGCAGGAAAAATATGGTAAGAACATCATATTCAAAGGAGCGGGTCAGGGAAAAAGGGATTAATCCAGCATTTTCTTGAATAACTTGGTCAATTTTTTGACGATCACATCCCAGGCGTACGTTTGCGCATAGGCAACGCTGTTTTTGCTCATCTTATTTTTCAGATCATCTTTGCAGATAAGGACGGTGATCTTTTCCTCAAGCGCGTCCGGGTCACCGTTGGGTATGGTAAAACCTGTCTTCTGGTCCTGCACCAGATGCTGCAAACCGCCGACCTGGGTGGCAATGACCGGCGTACCGCAGGCCATGGCTTCGAGGGCGACCATGCCGAACGATTCGTAGTGCGATGGCATGACAACCATTTCCGCGGCGGAATAATAATATTGCAGTGAATCCTGATCGCGTTTTCCAAGGAAGAGCACCAGGTCATGCAGCTTCAGTTTTTCGCGCAGCTCCTGCAAGCGCTGCATTTCACCATTTGCAGCCTTTCCGTCCTGATCAGGATTGCCGCCGATGATGTAGAGATAATGCGGGCATTCGGAGAGCACATCCGCCTGGCGCATCTGGGAAATCGCCTGAATGAGCGTATCAACCCCTTTAAGGGGCTCAATGCGGCCAACGAAGAGGATCATCTTTTCATCCATTGGCATACCGATGAATTCTTTTGCTTCATCCACGGGGATGGGATAAAAATGCGCAGTATCGACCCCCGGCGGAATGATCTTTATCTTTTTTTCACGGGCATGGTAGAGGTCAATTAAATTCTTTTTCTCGTCTTTTGTGGCGACGATGATCTTATCGGCCTTCTTTAACACCTTCTTTTCACCATCAATGCGGTACTGGCCGTCCTTTTGATCATCATTCCTTGCTATCTTGTTCTTCAGGTGGGCGAGGGTGTGGAACATGTGCACGAGGGGCACATCCCACTCTTTTTTCAAGCGCAGCGCGGCCAATCCGGATAACCAGTAATGGCTGAAGATCAGGTCGTACGCGATCTCTTTTTCCTGCGCGAATGCGAGGATGTTGTCCGAAAATTCCTTGATATAGTCCTGTAGTTCCTGTTTCGGGCGCGGATTTTCCGGCCCGGCGTGGATATGCACCACCCGATTGCCGTGACCCAGATCATGCAGGATATGCGGAACATGTTCATCCTGCGAGCGGGTGAAGACATCCGCGTGGATGCCGGTCTGGCCGAGATAACAGGTTAGATCTCGTACATAGACATTCATGCCGCCGGTATCTTTGCCTCCCAGGGTCGCAAGTGGGCAGGTGTGGTAACTGATGATGGCAATGTTCATAATTATCGTGATTATACTCGGATGCATGCAATGAAAAAAGGGCCGCGCCAATCTTAAGCCGGATGGAAACCATCTGAACGCATGTGATTTTCCCGCTCTCTGGTTCTTGATTTTTCCGGATTCCTGCCCTTTTATTTTAATTGTTCATGCGTTCTTATCAATTCTTAACAAAGATCGTTCTCGTTTCTCATACAATTCAGATATCTAAAGTTCTTAGGAGAAAATATGACCAACGTGCTGGATCGTTTTAATATGCAACATCAGACCGCAATCGTGACCGGCGGCGTTGGTTTGCTCGGCAGCGGCTTCAGCCGCACACTGGCGCAGGCCGGCGCGGCGGTGGCGGTCGCAGATCTGGACCTGGCCCGCGCGCGGGACGTGGCCGATGAGATCACTGCCGATGGCGGCCGTGCGCTGGCTGTGCAGATCGATGTGACCGATGCCGGCTCCACCCGTGCCGCGATGGCCGCTACCCGTGAAGCGTTCGGGCGGCTGGATGTACTGGTGTGCAGCGCCGCCATTGACCCCAAGTTTGATCCGCTTCTCGGACAAAACAACCAGCACAGCTTTGAGGATTTTCCTTTGCGGGTATGGCAGCAGGCGGTGGATGTCAACCTGACCGGCGCATTCCTGAGCGCGCAAGCGGCTGCGCCGTACATGCTTGAAGGCGGGCAGGGTGTGATGGTCCTGATCAGCTCGATCTACGGACTGGGCGGTCCGGATCAGCGCCTGTACGAACGCCAAAATGGCCCGCGCCAGTACAAACCGCCTTATTACTCTGCCACCAAAGCCGGCCTGCTGGGGCTGACGCGCTACCTGGCTGCGTATTACGCCGGGCAAAACATCCGCGTCAACGCGCTTTCTCCCGGGGGTGTCTTCAATGGCCATGATGCGGAGTTTAGCCAGGCATATAGCCAGCGCACCATGCTTGGCCGCATGGCGGAAAAAGAGGAGATGAACGCGGCCATGCTTTTCCTGTCTTCCGACGCGTCTTCCTACATGACCGGCGCCAACCTGGTGGTGGATGGCGGTTGGACGGCTTGGTAAATTACTTGGTTTATCATGCAGCTTAGTAAGAGGAATCCGTCCACTCTTTTGTATCATTGCTGGTTTTCAGCAGATGGGCGGATGCTGTTATAATTTGACCCGCGCCACCGTAGCTCAGCCGGCAGAGCAGTCGCTTCGTAAGCGACGGGTCAAGGGTTCGATTCCCTTCGGTGGCTCACTGTTTTTAACCGAAAGATAATTCTTTTATTTTTCTAATGCACTGGCAGCCAGCCAGCGCAGTATAATCCTTACAATTCAACAAGTAACAGGAAGAGCACATGAAAATTGATCGCATCGCAGTCATTGTTTTAGATGGGGTGGGCGCAGGGGCGTTACCGGACGCCGACAAGTACGGCAATGTCGGCAGCAACAGTTTATCGAATACCGCGCGCGTGCTGGGCGGCATCGATCTTCCCAATATGGGCGAGATCGGCCTGGGGAATATCACCCCGATCGAAGGCGTGCCACCCCGCGCAGAAACACGCGGCGCTTATGGCAAATGCGCGGAAATTTCAAAAGGCAAGGATTCCGTCACCGGGCACTGGGAATTGATGGGCATCGAAGTGAGTACACCTTTCCCGACCTATCCCAATGGCTTCCCCAATGAGGTGCTGGATGAATTCACCCGCCTGACCGGCTACGAGGTGCTCGGCAACAAGCCCGCCTCCGGCACGGAGATCATCAAAGAGCTGGGCGAGGAACATATGCGCACCGGCAAAGCGATCGTATATACTTCCGCGGATTCCGTCTTCCAGATCGCCGCGCATGAAGAGATCATCCCGATCGACGAGCTCTACCGCATGTGCCAGATATCACGCGATATGCTGCGCGGTGAACATGCCGTGGGGCGGGTGATCGCGCGCCCGTTCATTGGCGAGAATGCTGAATCATTTACCCGCACCAAACGCCGCCACGATTACCCGATCCTGGCGCCTTCTGACACCATGCTGGATACCCTCATCAAACACGGCCACAAAGTGTACGCGACCGGTAAGATCGACGACCTGTTCGGCAACCGCGGTATCAGTGAAACCCATCATTCCGTGTTCAATAATGAAAGTACTGAAGCGCTGATCGATTTTTTGGATGAGGATTTTAGCGGATTACTATTTGCCAACCTGGTTGAATTCGATATGACTTTCGGACACCGCAATAACGTAGCCGGATACGCGCAGAAGCTTGAAGAGTTTGACGCGTATATCCCCATGATCCGTGAAAAAATGAAAGACAATGAATTCGCGATGATCGTGGCTGATCATGGCGTAGACCCCACCACCGAAAGCACAGACCACTCGCGCGAATATATCCCGCTGCTGGTGTTCGGCCCGAAAGTAAAGAACAATATCAACCTGGGTATACGCGAAACATTCGCGGATGTGGCGGCGACCATTGCCGATGCTTTCTCCCTGCCGATGCCTTCGATTGGCACCAGCTTTTTACAGGAAATCATCGATTGATGGCAATTGGGGGGCGTGAAAAACAGTATTTATTGTTGCTGCAACGGACACGCTTCACGTCCGTTGTGTTGGTATTGACCGCCTTGTTGCTCCTCTCCGCCTGTGTCAAACGCAGCGCGGAAATAGAAGCGGCTATTGTTACGCCGCTGCCCACAAGCACTGCCGAGACGCAGGACATGTTCGCGGGAGTCGATGGGGTTGCGTGTATCCCCAACCTTGACCGTTATGAGATTGCCACGCTGATCGATGTGGTCGATGGGGACTCGATCAAAGTGATCGTTGATGGGCAGCCAACCCAGGTGCGCTATATCGGTGTTAACACACCCGAATATGACAGCCAGCAGCGGACAGAGGCAATCGCAGCTACAAACGCTAACCGTGGCCTTTTATCAGGCAGCACCCTCTATCTCTTCAAGGATATTTCCAACACCGATAAATATGACCGTTTGCTGCGCTATGTGGTTGCCAACGGGAAGTTCATCAACCTTGAATTGGTGCGGTTGGGTCACGCCGAATCGAAATGGTACCGCCCGGATATCAGCTGCCAGGAATTATTCGATCAGGCCATGCCATAAAAAAAACACGCGCTGAATTCAGCGCGTGTTTTCCTACGGTAAATATCGAAGATCCTCAGTTGAGCAGGTTGCTGCTTTTGAGGACGGAACCCCCTGTCATTTCAACGGGAAATTCTGATCCAAATAAATCCATACTGGTGGAATTGATCTGGGTCTTAACCAGGCCGATGTTCGGGACAAACCAGTAGTCTGTGTCAAAAGTCATTTTGGTTGAAATTTCCACTGGGATGTCACTGGATTCGAGCGTGAGGGAATTGATCTCATAGATCAGTTCCTGGTTGATCTTGACCGCATTATCAAATGAGCCGGCAGGTACGGTGACGCTGACATCCTTTTCAAGGATCTGCCAGTTCATTATCATGGGGCTTTCCTCGAGTACGATGGCGACTGATTCGCCTTCATAATCCGCGGTGATCGTTCCGGACGAGTTGACGACGGTCTGCCAGGTGTTTTCCCAGTTTCCCGCTTCAATTTCTTGATAAGAGGGCAGGTATTTACCGGAAACGAATTCATACTCAATTTCGCCTTCCATGTCGCCAACAACAATATTGGAAACGGTCAAAGGAAAATTTTCCACCGCGCCATCCTTGCATCTTACATCCGCAGAGAGGACGGTTCCGGATTCATAGAACAGCGTACCCAGTTTGACGGTATCGCCGGATTGTTCGGCAACTGACCAGGCATATTCCACAGTCACCGGGTTTCCATTTTCATCGATCGAATCGACTTCATAAACCCATTGATTGCCATCTGCGAGCGGGAAAAGAATGTTGCTGCACGGTCCCTCGGGAACTGGATTGGTTGCGCCATTTGCATTCTCCGCCATCGCGCTTTCTTCCGCTGGCACATCAGCCATGGTATCATCCGACGGCGTTTCCTGGCCATTAGCGCAGGCAGGCGCAATTACCAATACCGCTGCGAAAATCATAATTAGTAGAGTTCTTTTTTTCATTGGCTATCCTCCTCCAATTGGTGTTAAAAATGATATTTTTGTGTCTTCTGAGAGCGTATCTTCTTCCAGCGCGATCTCTTTCCCTTTCAGGATCATCACATTGTCGAGCTGGGTCGTCAGACGCGGGTATTCCTTTTCCAGAATATCTTTCACATCCTGAATGGATGTTCCCTTTGGAACCGTAAGATAAACCGGACTCACCCCCGCTTTTTGTTTGAGATGATAGAAAAGGGATATCTCAAGATTGATCATATTATTATTATGCCGTAGAAATTAAATACAGGTCAAGATATTAATTATTCTCTGATGTATAATTCCGGCTATGGAGAAACAGCCCACACCCCTCGTGATCGGCATCGCCGGCGGTACCGGTTCCGGAAAAACGACCGTAGCGAATGTGATCCTGAAACGGGTGGGGAAGGACCATATCGCGTATCTTCCGCATGACGCCTATTATCGGGAGCTGGGGGACCTGCCGCCCGACCAAAAAGCGGCGGTCAACTTCGACCACCCCAATTCCTTAGAAACCGAATTAATGATCGACCATATCAACCAGCTCAAAGCGGGAATAGCGATCGAGCTGCCGATCTATGATTTCAGCACGCATTCACGCACAGGAGAGACTATACGCGTTGAGCCGCACCGCGTGATCATCGTGGAAGGGATCCTTATTTTTGCGGAGCCGGACCTGCGCGAATTATTTGATGTCAAACTTTTTGTGGATACGGACGCGGATATCCGCTTCATACGGCGATTAACCCGCGATATCACTGAACGCGGGCGTACAACGGAAAACGTCATTCACCAGTACATGACCACTGTCCGCCCAATGCACCTTGAATTCGTGGAACCATCCAAGCGCTACGCGAACGTCATCATTCCGGAAGGCGGTTTAAATCGCGTGGCGATGGATATGGTTATCGCCCGGGTCGAGACCCTCTTGCAAATAACCCAATGATGTCCGGTGATAAGCAGCCGCGCACGCTCATCCTGCGCATTTTCCTGCTTATTGCGATCATCCTGCTGACGATCTTTCTGATCATCAACCGCGAACACATCCAGCGATTTTCACGGTTCGGGTATCTCGGTGTATTTCTGATATCTATCCTGGCTAACGCGACGATCATCCTGCCGCTGCCCGGTGTTGTCTTTACTTCCGCGATGGGCGCCGTTTATGATCCTCTGCTGGTTGCGATCGCTGCCGGATGCGGTGCCGCGCTGGGAGAATTAACTGGATATCTGGCAGGATACAGCGGGCAGGTTGTGGTTGAGCGGAAGGACTGGTACGCGCGTGTGGTGAAATGGATGTCCAGTTATGGGAATCTCACCGTGCTCACGCTGGCTATTATCCCAAATCCTCTGTTCGACCTGGCAGGAATTGCGGCGGGTATGCTGAAAATGCCGATCCTGCGGTTTTTGCTGTGGTGTACGCTTGGCAAGATCCTGAAGATGCTGCTGTTCGCATATGGGGGAAACACCCTGCTGCAAATATTTCAGCCCTGAACCCCTATTCTGTATTATTATTGAGTCCGTACAAATTACACCGTCAAACATCGCAAGTACGAGGATAATCCCACGCATTAAGGAGCGCAATATGAAAAAATGGTTCTTGATTCCGATTTTCCTTGTTGGGGCATTTCTGCTCTGTATTCCGTCAGGGTTACTCGCCCAGGATCAGCAGATGATTGTTGTCACCAGCGCAGCCGACAGCGGCCCAGGCACCCTGCGTGACGCGCTGGAACGGCAGCGTCCAGACACGGTGATAACTTTTTCAGCAGACATCTTCCCGAAGAATAGTCCGGTTGAGATCCTATTGCGTGGGGAGCTGCCGGGTCTGGAAGTGGGAAATGTCACCATCGATGCCAGCGATGCGGGTGTGATCCTATCCGCAGAATCTGGGTATGCTAACTTCTGTGGGTTCAAGATCCGTTCTTACAATAACACGATCATGGGGATGGAAATCATCGGATTTCCTGATTTCGGCATTTTGATCGAGGGCTCAGGGTCCAATAACACCATTGGGGGTGTGGCGCGTGGCCAGGGCAACACGATTGGCTGGATGAATCGAAATGGTATTGCTATTTTTGGCAACGACAATATCGTCATAAATAATCATATCGGGATTGACCGTGCAGGCAAAGCGCATCTGTCAAATAATGAATTTGGTATCTATATTGCTGATGGCGCCACTGGAAACAGGATCGGCGGTGTTTTCGGTGTGGAAGGTAATATCATCAGCGGAAACAAGGAGGGTGGAGTCTTGATCAACAATGGATCTTCCGGCACGGTCATCCAGGGCAATATCATCGGCCTGGATGCTGCCATGAAACGCAATATCGGCAACTCTGGATTCGGTATCCGCGTTGAGAACAGCGTGAATTCGCTAATCGGGGGTGAAGATCAAGGTCAGGGCAATTTCATCTGCGGTAACGCGGATGACGGCATCAGCATCCAGGGGGCTGCATCCAGTGGTAACCGTATCATCGGTAACATCATCGGGCTTGCTGTTTATGGACTCAATGGAGATCAGGGAGTCATGATCGAATTAGGCGCGGATGACAACCAGGTTGGACCGGGTAACCAGATCTCTTACAGCGCGACCAATGGCATCACCATCACTGGCGCTGATACTGTCCGCAACACCGTCACCGCCAACCGCATTTTCAACAACGACGGCAATGGCATCTATTTAGAAGATGGCGCGAATGAGGCCCTCCCATCCCCCCGCATCACCCAGGTCAGCAGCCGCCGCGTTCAGGGTGTGGCTGCGCCCGGGGAGATGGTCGAAATCTATTCAGATTGGGAAGACGAAGCCCGGTTTTTCGAATGTGCCACTGTCGCCAACCAGGATGGTGCATTCGCCTGCACCCTCCCGCAGGGCGCGTTCCAGGAACGCATGCTGAAATCGTTGGCAATCGCCGCAGACGGTAATTCGTCCATGCTGTCGGACCCCATTGAGAACCCCGCGCTGATCATGATGCAGGAACTACCGGATATTGTCGCGCCATCGCAGGTTTCCACTGACCCGGTTGTGATTGGCACCAATCTCTCGCTGGCTGTGGTCTCGCTGGTCTTCTTCGGCTTTACCACCACGGTGTTCAACGACATGGTCAAAGAGAATAACGTGCGCATCATTCCGGACAACCTCATCCCGCGCAAACTTAGGGATTGGCTCAATACGCTTAAGCCGGTTACGCTGTCAGACGCATCCAGAAAGAAATGGCGCTTCATTCTGTTCTGGGTCGTGATTGTTCTTCTCAACGCGTTGATCGACTCATTCCTTTCACCCAGCGCGCGCCTAGTGGATGCGCAGCGGCTGCGTATCATTCTGTCGCTGTTCCTGACCGGCCTGCTCGTTACCAGCATCGAATGGATCACTGACTGGCTTGTGCGCCGGCGGCTCTTGAAAGAGGTGAAATTGATCGCGCAGGTACGCTGGGTTGGCCTGCTGGTTGCCATGGCCAGCGTCATTTTCTCGCGCGTAGTGTCCTTCACCCCGGGCTATATCCTCGGCACATTTGGCACGATTTTCCTGCTGCCGGACCTCACCGATGGGGACAAGAACGGCAAACGCTCCGCAGTCATCCTCACAGCTCTGTTCACCTCCGGCGCGCTTTTCTGGATCCTCTCGCATTTCCTGGCCGGGTTTGCGCCCTGGATCGAGCCGCTCTTCCTGAACATTTTCACCATCAGCGTGCAGGGTGTCCTGTTTGAATTGCTGCCGTTGAGTGTGTGTGAGGGGCGCAATATCTGGAATTGGAACAAGCTGTTATGGTTCACCCTGTTCGGCGTCTCCGTTTTCACCTTCCTGCACACCTTCCTCAACCCCGATGCGCCCGAGCTGCAAGCGCTGCAGCAGAATGGCGTCCAGGTGCTGCTGGTTGCGATGGCCGCCTATGGGCTGGCGACGCTGATTTTGTGGGTAAAATCAAAACAGACAATAAAGAACCCTGCCAAGGAGCAAGCATGACCAAACCATTCGCGATCAAAGATGCAACCCTGATTACCATGAATGAAACGCGCTTGGTGTTACCTTCCGCCACCATCCTCGTCATCGGTAACCACATCGCCGCCGTCGGACCCGCACAAGAAGTGCTGGCTGGCCACCCGGATATCGACGTGATCGACGGGCGCGGCAAGGTTGTCCTGCCCGGTTTGATCAACACCCATACCCACATCGCCATGTCACTGCAGAAGGGCGTCACCCAGGCAGTGCCGGAAGGGCTGTACCGTGTCATGTGGCCGGTCGAGAAAGCGCTCACCGCGCAGGATATTTATGACGGCGCGCTGATCGGCGGCGCGGAAGCGCTGCTGAATGGCTGTACCAGCGTGGTGGATCATTATTTCCAGATGGAGCAGATCGCCGCAGCGACTACGCGATTGGGGCTACGCGGATTCCTGGGCCACACCATCATGAGCCGGCTCGGCCCGTTCACCGGCGAACACGAAAAACGCGAGGGCATTGATTTCGTCACCCGCTGGAAGGGGAAACATGCGCTGGTGACGCCCATGCTCGCGCCGCACGCCAGCGATACTGTCTCTACGGAATGGCTCAAGGAACTGCGCCAGGAGGCCGACCGCCAACAGGTTAAGTTGCATTTGCATTTGGCGCAATCCAACCGCGAAAAAGAATATATCAACGAGCAGTTTGGAATGGGTTGCGTGGAGTACCTGGCGGATATCGGCTTTCTGCAGCCAGATGTATTGGCGGCGCACTGTATCTTCATCGACGATTGCGAGGTCGACCTCTTCGCGCAGACCGGCACGCACCCGATCTATTGCCCGATGGCGCATTCACTCTCCGGTAACCCGATGCGCACCTGGGAGATGCTGCAAACCGGCGCCGAAGCGCTGATCGCCACCGATTGTGTCACCAATAACAATGTGATGGACCTGCTGGGCGAACTGCGCATCGCTGGCGCGGCCCAGCGCCAATTAACCGGTGAGCGTACCGCCATGCCCAGCATGAAAATATTGGAGATGGTCACGGTCGACGCGGCTGCGGCGATCGGCATGGCCGGGCAGCTTGGCGCCCTCATCCCTGGCTATCTGGCTGACCTGACGGTGGTCAACATGCACGGCCTGCACGCCGTTCCAAACTATTCTGTTGTGGATAATATCATCTACACCTGCACCGGACGCGATGTGGAGATGGTGGTCGTCAATGGCGATGTGGTCGTGCGTGAAGGTAAATTGCTCACCGCAGATGAGGATGCGTTAATTGAGTTGGCAGAAACGAAAGGGCGCGCGCTCATCAAAAGGGCGGTCGAGAACGACCCCGACCTGGCCTGGATGTGGCAGTCATAACGAATACTTATTTATAAAGCAGAAGTAAATAACCTGCTATCTTCAGCGCAGATCTGCTGAATGGCGTTCTTGCCGGATGCCGCCGCCAGCGTGACCGTACCACCCGGCTCGACCCAGTGGCCGGCCATGTAAAAATCGCGCAGCCCGGGCAGTGTCTTCGGCACACCCAGGATCATCATCGGCGTGGTCTGTTTGGTTAGCAGCCAGCCGGTGGTCGCGCCCATCCAGTTGCCGGTGTAACGCTCATAGCTGAGCGGTGTGGCTTCATCCACAAATTCGATATCCGCCCGGATGCCGGGATGCCATTTTTCCATCTGGCTGATGATCAGGTCAGACACCTGCGTTTGTTCTGTGTCATAAATGCGGCGGCAATAAATGCGCTGCCAGTAGGCATAGTTGCTGCGCACGATCAAACCCATCACCGATTTTCCGAGCGGGGCGAGGGAGGGGTCATAACAATAATGTTTGACGCCCAGCTCAAAGCGTTCTTCACCCGCCAGCAGGATCGGCTCATCCAGCAGGTAGGTCGTCCAATGCGGTTGGCCTGTCAGGTCGCGCCCGACACCGAGGGAGATCTGGCACATCTGATGGGTAGGC
>CAZDIS010000059.1:0-14363 GCA_964505585.1 uncultured Pelolinea sp.
ACCGGAGGCGAGAACGTCCTGTTCACGCAAATGCAGGACAGCGGACTCGAGGTCCTGGCGGATGAAGCGCACCCTGTGTTGATTGAGGAACGCCTCCAGTTGTTTCATATCCGCGCCGCCCTTGAACTGGGCTAATGCGGCCAGGACCCATTTTTCCAATTCAGATGCCTCATCCCACACGAACTTGAGATTGACCGTACCGCGTTCGATGACCGCGTCCAAAACCTTTTCCACATCTACCTTGGAGATCAGCCAATCCTCTGACTTCTGGGAGACAGAGAACAGCTCATGGCAGATCAGTTGGATAAAATATGGATGGCCTGAGGTGATCTCGAAGATATAATCTACAGCATCAAGATCAAAAGAGAGCACCCCTTCAACGGGTTTGGTGATCAGATCGCGCGCATCACTTTCGCTCAGAAAACTGATCTTGCGATAGAGCGCTTGCTTGAAGAAATTGGTATAAGCCGCCTGCATATTCTCCAGCTTGCGGCCTGATGAACCGATCGAAAAGATGAAATTGAGTTTTTGATAATCCATCAAGCGCTTGAGGATTGCCATGAATGGCAGCGCCAGCCCTTCCTGCGCGGAAGTGGATTCCAATGTGTCGAACTCATCAAAGGTGAGCAGGAGCACATGATCGCCAAGGGCTTGTTCCATCGCAGGGAGGAAGGAAGACTCAAAGAAATCGGGATCATCTTCGAAGGCATCGCGGTCTGGTTTCTCCATATCGAGGGCGCGGGCAATCTCACGCGAGAGCCACCATAAGAAGCGGGGCAGGGTGGTATTGACGCGCCCCTGCAGATCGACGAAGATGGGGATGTAACGGTCGGGCAGGCGGTTAGGGAGATGTTTGAGGACGGAGGTCTTGCCGACGCGGCGTTGACCGTGAATGACAAGGATGTGATCGACGAACTTACCGGAGAGGGAACGTTCGATCCAGGAGAAGACATCTTCTCTCCCAAAGAACATGCGCTGCTCAACAACCGGCGCCCCCGCGATATAGGGGTTGATCTTATCTGGCATGAAGCCCTCCGTTACTGATTTGATTCAGTAAATAATACCTACTTATTATTATACTTAAACTATCATGGGCGAAAAACGATGATTCAGTCCTGTTTTATAACTATAATTAGCCATATTATCAACCAATAGGAGCGGCGCATGCCATCCATAACATTTTCACCAAAAGAATACCTTGAAAAACTGATCCACCGCTGGTGGATTATCTTTCTGATGATAGCTATCGGCGGCGTGGTAGGTGCGGGCTTTTCCTTCATCACGCCTCCGCGCTATGAAGCGGAGGCGAAGATCTCTACCAGCGTGGATTACACGATCCTTCCGGGGCTTGAGGACTATGAGGAAGACCGTATCATTAATGATGCGGGCTGGGTGATGCTGTCAGATGCGGTTTTGCTTGATGTGCAGGAACGCGCCAAAGCAGAAGGTGTGTCCATTCCATTTGAGGATTTTGCCACCCGTTTTTCAGCGGATCGTATCGATGACCTGTGGGCGCTGCGCGTCATCGGCAGCGACCAGGAAGAAGTGAGCACACTGGCGAATATCTGGGCGGACGTCAGTTTTCAGCATTTGACGATTGCTCATTCATACGCCTTGGAAGCCAGCACGATCAGGGCGGTGATCGCCGCGCTTGAAAGTTGCCAGCAGGAGGAGATTACAACGACACCAGCGTTGTGTGAAACGACCGATGTGGGCACGCTGGAAACGGAGTTGGATGCGTTGACGGAGGAGCTGGAAGATGCGCTCGCCCTCAGCCAGGGTTTGAATCCTGCCTCAATTTACACTATCAACAGCTATGCGGTGGTGCCATTATCACCCAGTTATCAGGCACGGGGCGTGATGGCGTTCTTGGGAATGTTGCTCGGATTGATGGCAGGCCTGGTAGCGCTGTGGTTCATTGGTAAAAAGGAATAGTATGGTAACGGAACGTCAGACAAGAAGCATGGGACGTTTTTATAAGACTGTGGTGCGGATCTTGTGGGATCTGTTCATCATTCTGCTGCCAATCACCAGTCTGCCCTTGGTGGCGCGCATCGCAGGCGGGCAGTCGGTCGCTGTTCCTTCCGGTTTGATTGTCTTTGCCCTGGTCGCTGTGTGGCTGCTGCCGCAGTTGTGGCGAGGTTTGGCTATCCCACGCCATACACTCTCGATCATTTTATTCGTGATGATCGCTGCCGTTTCTATTGTGTTTGGGTATTGGAGAGAGATCCCTGCCTTCAAGGGTTTCGATCCACTTAATGAGAATATACAAGCGCTGATCACGCTGCTGATGGGGGTCAGTTATTACCTGGTGACGATGCTATGGCTGAAGCAGGCTGACACGGAAAATGAAGTACGGCGCGTTTTGCGACTGGTGACCTTCGCTGGGATGGTTGTTCTGGCAAAGGCATTTGTGGAGGTGGTGTTGTGGAGGACCTTCGGCACCTGGCCGGACTGGTACCGTTCATTCCATAATCTGTTCTCGACTGGCACGCTTTTCCGCGACCGGGTGGTCGCGTTTGCTTTTGAACCCTCGTGGCTCTCGGATATGCTCAATCTGGTGTTCATGCCTTACTGGCTGGCGAGCGCGGTTACGCGTACTACGATGTTTAAGAAAAGATTTTGGAAGTTCCAGGTGGAGGATATTTGTCTCGTGCTTGGTGCAGCCACCCTATTTTTTACCCTTTCCCGTCTGGGTTACCTCTCTTTCCTGCTAATGATTGGCGTTATCATTCTGCGTGCGAGCGGATGGGTAACGCAAAGCATCGAACACCGCTTGCAGGCAGGAAATGAACGCTTTCAACAGCAACGGGCTAAACGCTGGCTTGGCGTCGGATTATTGGCTGGTATTGTCCTGATCTATATTGCCATGTTTCTGGGTGCGGCATTTATTATCAGTAAGCTGGATCATCGCAGTACGGAGTTATTTGATTTACGGAATTTTGAGTTTATGCGCTATGCGGAAATGCTCTCTTTCGGCGCACGTGTCACCTACTGGTGGGGTGGCTGGAACATGTTCAGCCAATTCCCGCTATTTGGGGTGGGTTTGGGTAATGCCGGTTTTTATTTCCCCGATGCGCTGCCGGATTATGCCTGGCGCTTATTCGAGATCCGTAAGCTGATCTTCAGGCAGGATGTATTGTTGAACGTTAAAGCGCTGTGGTTCCGGCTGTTGGCAGAAACCGGAATTTTTGGTTTTGCCGCATTCTTTTCCTATACTGCCGGTATTTTTGGGATGGCTTTATCGCTTAAAAGGAGTGGCAGGAAGTTCGCGAATTTTATCGGTTGGATGGGTTTATTTGCCCTGTCTGCGTTTCTGGTTGAACAAATGTCGCTTGATACGTTCGCGCTCCCATATTTCTGGGTCACTTTTGGGATCATTGCTGCGGTATATGAGCAGCAACCGAACCGGTGAATAATGCTGTATGATGCGAAGTAACAAAACAGGCTGCAATTTTGCAGCCTGTTTTCGAGTAATATATCTTTCTAAGAAAAAATCTTTATTAATTCTTTTTTGGCGTTGCACAGTGGGCAATTATCCGGCGCGTCACCCTCACCCGTCCAGCCGCACACAGAGCAGACATGCATTTTGCCCACATCGGCGTCTTTTCCTGCTTCCGCGGATGCCTTTGCGGTCTTATACATCTCAGCGTGTACTTTCTCCGCTTCGCGTGCCCATTTGGTAGAACGCACAGCGCCGCGTTCCTCTTGCATTTCTGCCACGGCCATGTAGGCGGGGTACATTTCCTCGATCTCGAAGGTTTCTCCCGCAACGCCCGCGCCAAGGTTATTCTCGGTTGTCGATAGTTTTTTCAGAACTTTAAAGTGGCTGGTCGCGTGCACCTGCTCTGCGTAAGCATTAGCGCGAAATAATCGTGCTATGTTTGGGAAACCATCTTTCTCTGCCTGATCTGCAAAAATTAAATACTTCATGTGTGCCTGGCTCTCGCCAGCAAAGGCGGCTTCCAGGTTCTCTTTCGTCATTGCGTGCATAATTTCTCTCCTGATAAATGATCTGATAAATTTCCGATATATTTTACTTTTGTTTTTACTAATATTTGCTAGTAGATCATCGAATTCTGGTTGATTGGACGATCTTGTTAAACCATTGTCCTTAGAATGTGATCATTACCTTGCAAGCGCTTTGCGGGTTGTTGCTTGCGTGCGCAAAGGCCTGTTCACTTTCACTGAAAGGAAAAATATCGCTGATGAGTTTGCGTACAGTCTCCTGGTGTTTAATCACGTATTCCAGTGCCTTGCTGAATTGGCCTAGATTGTTGCGTGAGCCAATAATGGCGAGTTCTTTTTTCGTTACATCGACCCCGTGGATGCAGAACTTTTCTTTCGTCACGCCTACGACCACAATCCGCCCTGCATCGCAGACAATTTTCACCGCACTTTGTAACGTAACGGGTAGTCCAACAGCTTCAAAGACAACCGATGGGCCGACGCCATTTGTCCATTCGCGTGCACTTGTGGTTACGTCGAATTCTTTGCTGTTCACGACCGCATCTGCGCCTATTTTTTCTGCTAATGCCAAGCGGTAATCCAGTATATCTGCGATCATCACCCGTGCCCCACGATCTTTTGCAGCAGCCAGGATTGTTAATCCGATCATGCCAGCGCCGATCACCAATACCGTGTCATCCGCGCTAACATTCCCGCGCTGTACAGCATGAAAGCCGATCGAGAATGGCTCTGCCAGTGCGGCCAGCTCAAAAGGCAGTGAATCAGGGATCTTGTGCAGGCAGCTTGCCGGCACGGCGAACAGCTCAGCCAGCGCGCCGGGAGTGGTTACGCCAATGGTTTTCATGTTGCTGCAGCAGTTAGTGCGGCCGATCGAACAGGGGTAGCACCTTCCGCAGGGGATCAGCGGTTCGAGGACGACATGGTCGCCAGATCTAAGATCTGTAACTGCTTCCCCTGCCGATTCAACGATTCCCGATGCCTCATGCCCAAAAACCATCGGATAGGTGGTATAGGGATGGGTGCCGTGAAAGAGGTGTATATCTGAACCGCAGATACCAACCGCTCTGGTTCGCATGAGAACTTGGTTTTTGCCTAATTCCGGGATTTGCCCCTGCTCGCGGGCGAGTGTTTTTGGGGCGGTTCCAACGAATTTTTCCATAATTTCTCCATTACCTTAAAAGTGATTGTATACCAATAGCTGAGCTATTATAAAATATCAAATTGTATAAATAAAAATCTATTCATGCTGATATAAATATTAAATCAGATACAATGGAATTCGCACACACAAAAAAACAAGGTTTAACATGCAGAATGAAAATACTTTAAAAATGCTTATTATGGTCATCATAATTTCAGCGGTAGTTGTGCTCAGTCTGATAGCAGCTCCGCTGATCCGCGACCTTTTTAGGTCCGACAGGGAAACTACCGAGGTAGGATATTCCTCCGACACGGTACGGGCGCGGGTGATCGGGATTGTCGAGCAGGAACCGATAGATATAAGTGGCCAACAGCAGATGTTTCAGGTAGCAGAAGTGGAGATCCTGGAAGGTGAGTTCCAGAATACACGGGTGTTGATGGATTTTGGGCGAAATCAGGTTGTGCCGGATGATTATGCCTTATCCGTTGGGGATGAGATCCTCGTCTCAGTTGGTATCAGTCTGGCAGACCAAACGACCGATGCCTATTTTATTGATTTTGTACGCGGCAGGGCTA
This sequence comes from uncultured Pelolinea sp., assembly GCA_964505585.1. Taxonomy (GTDB): domain Bacteria; phylum Chloroflexota; class Anaerolineae; order Anaerolineales; family Anaerolineaceae; genus Pelolinea. Next base: position 5,686 of record CAZDIS010000059.1, read on the forward strand.
TTCTGCTGATTTTTGTTGTTTTTATCTTGGTTGCCTTTTTAGTTGGCAGCTGGACCGGCCTGCGCAGCTTACTGGGTATGCTGATTGGCCTGGCTGTGATTGTTTTGTTTATCATTCCGCAGATTGCTGGTGGAGCAAATCCGGTATTGGTCAGCATCATCGGATCGATTATCTTTCTGGGGTTATCCCTGTATCTGGTGTATGGCTGGAAACCAATGACCCACGCTGCCGTGATCAGCATGGCGCTGGCGCTTTCTATTACTGGATTTCTGTCTTTTGTGTTCATCCGCCTGGCACGGCTGACGGGTTTCGGCAATGAGGATATGATGTTCCTGGTGCAGCAATCGCAGATTCCGATCGATATGCGCGGAATATTATTGGCAGGCATCATCATCGGGTCTTTAGGCGTCCTGGATGACCTGGTTGTCGGACAGTCTTCATCCGTTTTCCAGCTGCATGAAGCCAATCCTGCGCTTGCCTTCAAAGATCTTTTCAGGCGTGCCATGACGATTGGCCGCGACCATGTCTCTGCTTCGGTTAATACGCTTGTTTTGGCTTATGCCGGCGAGTCTCTGCCAATGTTGCTGTTATTCTCCATCACAAATGTCAATTTGGGTATGGCGCTCAACGTCAGCTACATCGCGGAAGAGATTGTGCGCGCATTGGCAGGGACAATCGGATTGTTTATCTCTATCCCGATTGCCACAGCGCTTGCTTGTTTTTGGGTATCCCGCGCCGATTTATCCGGCGAACTAAGGCATGATGGCGTTGATGCTGCTCAGGATCAGGATAGCGAATCCGAGCACGGTATTAACTGCTAGCAGATAATTCCCGATCTTATTCTGCCCGGGTTTGATCTCTTTCTGTTTGCGTTGCAGCATCAGTGAACGAACAACAGCGATAATTGACACAATAATCACCAGGATGTGTTTGAGAGAGAGGACAACCGCATAAGGATTGGAAAAATTGAATAACCCGGTCATTTTTCCTGACATACGTGACATCAGCATACCAGTGATGGTGAGTAAGACGATACCTGCATAAATCCAGCGGCTCTGATACCTGATTATGGTTTGCGTGATCTTTTTTTGCAGAGGTTTATCCTCAATAGTGTGTTTGATGGCTGGTGTGAATGAGAAAAGGATTGCAGCCATGCCGCCAATCCAGATGCTGGTAAAAAAATTGTGGATCGAGCGCACAAGTGCTGGAAAAAGAATATTTTGCATTGAACCTCCAAAATTCTATTGACTTTTAGAGCAAGCATATCGTATATCGAAGGATGTGTCTTCGACTAAAGTCGGAAATTTTTACGGGTCAAGCTTCGGCTTTTTTTTGCAGAGCTTGTGGATCGATGATCGAGATCTTCTGCCGGTCGAACTGGATGATGCCTTCTTCCTCAAGCTTGCGCATGATACGGCTCAACACATCCGTTACGGTGCCGATTCGGGCGGCGATCAAGTCTTGCGTCTCCCACTTTTTTCTCAAATAGATATTGTTCTCAGATTGGTTGAGGATGAATTTTGCAAGCCGTGATTCAACCGATTTGAGTGAGAGGTCCTCGATGAGTGCGATCATCATTGAGAGATTTTGAGAAAGAAATTGGATCAAGTTGCGGGAGAAGGAAGGATTTGTATCGATTAAGTGGATTATCATTTCGCTCGAAATTTGATAGATCGTACAGTCTTCGAGGGCGCTTATGCGGATATGGTTGCGGGTGTCTGACAGGGAGATGACCAATCCGAATGTATCGCCGGGACCGAAAGTGCGCAGAACCTGCTCCCGCCCGGTTTGCGTAGTTCGGGTCCCCTTCAGCCACCCGGAAATGATGATCGAAACGCCGTCTGCTTTCTCATTTTCCCACGCTACGATCTCATCTGTCTGGTAATGCCGGATGATTGACTGTGAGAGCAGCGCATCCAGTGTGATTTCATCCAACTCGCTGAAGAAAGGAATTTTATGAAAGAGGTGTTTGATATCTGGCATGTTTATTTAATCCCAACCGTTTATTTCCGATGGAATTTTATTGCTTCACGCAGTTCGATTTTCTGCTCTGCAAATTGCGCGAGCGGGATGCTGTGCGCAACTGCCTCCCATCCCTGTCGCATACTGGCTGCTCCCCCGCGCGGACCCATGGGATGGTTGAACACCGCGCGCCCGGGAATAACACCGAAATCTGTATGCCCAGATCTTTGATATAGCGTTTCTAATGAACCTGCCCACTGGCTTCCTCCGGGAATGGGCAGCATCATATTAATGGTACCCATCTTGGCCAGGCTCGCTTCAAAAGTGGCATGCACATCTTCTTCAGTTGTTTTCATGCGTGGAGAAAAACCCGGGAAGATCAGCGCGTCAATACCCGCAATACGCTGCAGTTTGGTAAAAACCGATTCACGAATGCCGTGATACGGGATTTGCGTCATCGCGCCAAACAGGTCAAAGTGCGACACGATTGGGACCTCTGCGTGCTTGCGCAGCATGCGCACTGCGCTGATGCCGACCGTCATCACATTCAGCATGACCGCGGTCGCGCCATTTTTGACAGCGATATCATGCAGCCGCAGGATCTGGTCGACTTCGTCGGTAATATTTGCCAGGTACATTTTCTTTTCGCCAGTCTCGTCTTCTGCTTTTTTTCTGGCAGCGGTGAGTGCTTTGGATCGCTCCGCCAGCGGCGACCAATCAGCGTCGTTCATCTGCTCATCGTCAATCGCTACATCCAGCCCGCCGCGCCACGCTTCGTATGCTATTTGCGCGGCTGCTTTAGGTGCTAATCCGATGTTTGGCTTGATCACCCCAAAAATGAGCGGACGGTCGTGGATATCCAGTAATTCTCGCAGGCCGCTGACGCCGAACTGCGGTCCCTGAAATGCGGAAAGGAAACTGTCTGGGAAGTGGATATCTTCCAATCGGATGGTGATGATATCCGGCGCGTGGAAAACCCCCTCACCTGCAGCGATCGTAAGCAGGTTGGGGATGCGCGTGCCAAAATTGTGATAGGGGTAGGCGATCGTCACCTGACAGCAGTCGATCTTACTAGCTCTGTGTTTTAACATCGCCTGCAGATACGGGCTGCTGGAATGGGAAATCTGTTCAGCATTTAATAAAAGTATCTTCGCACCGAATTGCGGGCGAAAGTCCTCATCTACGCCCAGTCGATGCCACTGGATGGTGGACATCTCCCGGCACAGCTGCGCGGCTGCTAAATGGGGATCCACCACCGTTTCAAAGGTGTAGTCCAGTTGAAGATAGTCATCCATGTTCAATGTGTATTGTTCAGCGAAGAATGCCTTTTGGTTAGATAATTTCAAATTTCCTCTTTTCTAATATGCGGGGATCCGCTTGCCCTCGATCACTTCATTCTGAATGGCAATGATGGCGTTGGCTTTGATTGTTTTCTTGATCACTTCCTGTGTCAATGGGTCATTACTACGGGTGACCAGCGCGGCCTGGCTGTCTCCCTCGCGTGCGATAGAACGGGTGCGCTCAGAAAGGGCGAGTTCCCGGACCGTATCACCTAAATGCGGGCGCATATCATCTTCGGTCCAGATGGCGGCATCTACTGCACCGCTCGAAAGGTAGCGGTATATATTCATGAAATTGAAGTGCTGGAAACGCACGTCCGCATTTTTAAATTCAATTTTCGATAGGTGCATCTGATCAAAGGAATCGGGGTCGATCCCAACGACAAGCCCGTTTTGATCCCGTGTCACTGCGCTTCGGAGGTAAAGGTGATGCGCGCTGGTAAAGCTGCACGGTGGGAATACTTTTGTGATATCTTCAGTTTTTTCACGCAGGCCATGCGCAGCGAACAGTGAGGTGATGGCAATGTGGCAGCGTTTCTCGCGCAATGCGTTGATACGCGTACGCGAGCCGCGGATGAAGATAAAATAGGTTTCAAGACCGGCATCCTCTAGTGCTGTTTTAAGCGCAGTGGCAAATCCTTCATAACGATGGTTGGATGGTAGGGTGTGCGCGATCACCAGCGGCTCGCCCCGCGCGATTTGCCACAGTTTACCGACAGACATATCTGTAATAAAGGAGCCAAGTTGGCCGCGCTTTTCCAAAATGACACCACCGGCTTTTTCAATCTCTGTTATCGCTTCAGATATGAGCCCTATGCTTGCGTTTAAGGTTTTACTGATCGTGCGAATACTATCGACAACGCTTTCCTTCTCGAGTGTAAGGAAATAAGTCGCTATCTGTTGAATGACCTCAGTTCTTTTTCGAGTTTCCATATTTTCTGCTGATGTAACGGTATGGCCAAATTGGCTTTTATTAAAAATACCTTGACAATTAATTATAATCATTGCATAATGTTCACGAAACATGAACATTATACATTAGAGGTATTTTTCTTACAACGGAGGATTTATGGCTATCGTCAATGCAAAAGAAATGATGATTCCGGCTACGGAAGGTAAATACGCGGTCGGGGCGTTCAATATTACCAACCTGATCCAGCTCGAAGCGGTTGTCGATGCGCATGTCGAGATGAAAGCGCCGCTGATTATCCAGACTTCAGTGACCCCCTCAAAATTCCTGGGTCAAGATGTCATCCCCGCGGTTTACCGTGCCATTGCGGACGAGGCACCGATTCCCATTTGCCTCCATCTCGATCACTGCCGCGAAGTGAATTATTGCAAATCCTGTGCGGATAAGGGCTGGACAAATATCATGATCGACGCCTCCCGCCTGCCATTCGAAGAGAATATTCAGCAGACAAAAGATGTGGTGGATTACTGCCACGCCCTGGACGGCATCTCAGTCGAGGGGGAGCTGGGCACGGTGTCTGGCGTGGAAGATCAGATCATCGTGGCTGAAGATGAGACCCAGCTATGTGATCCCGAACAGGCTTTGATTTTTATCGAAGAAACGGGCGTAGATCTGCTCGCTCCGGCGATCGGTACCGCCCACGGGGTCTATAAGACGGCTAATCCTAAGGTAGATTTTGCGCGCTTTGAAGCGATCGCGAAAGCAGTCAACGGGGATAAAGTACGTGTGCCCCTGGTTGTGCATGGCGGATCTGGCCTTCCGGATGATTATGTGTTGCGGCTTGTTTCTCTGGGGGGCGCAAAATTCAATGTCTCAACAGATCTGAAGCAAACCTGGATCAACGCGGTGTATGAATATATCTGTGCTAACCGGGATGAATATAATCCCGGAAAACTGGATATGCATTCCCGCAGCGCTACCAGGAAAAAGGTGAAAGAATGGATCGCGTTGTTTGGCAGCGCGGGTAAAGCATGATTAAGAGAATCGGAGCAGAAAATGGGAAAGATTAAAGCATTTTTCTTTGACCAGGACGGGGTCATCATTGATACGGAGAAGGACGGCCATCGTGTTGCATTTAATAAGACCTTCAAGTATTTTGGCCTCAGCGCGCGTTGGAGCGTAGAAGAATACCATCAATTGCTCCAGATCGGCGGTGGAAAAGAACGTATGCGCCACTATCACCACACTGTCGGCTTCAATGCTTCCATCCCCCCTGAAGAGGAGGATGCCTTCATAAAAAACCTACACGCCTACAAGACAGATGTCTTTATCGCTTTGCTGGAAAACAAGCAGCTTCCGCTGCGTCCGGGCGTGCAGCGCATCATGCGCGAGATCAACCAGCTTGGATTGACATTAGCGGTGACAACCACTTCCAACCAGCGCGCCGCAAAAGCGGTCGCAGAGGGTATGCTCTCCGATATCAGCTTTGATTTCATTATCGCGGGCGACATGGTCAGCAAGAAAAAACCAGACCCGGAGATCTACCTGATGGCGTTGGAGAAAGCCAATCTGCAGCCCGAAGAATGTATTGTGATCGAAGATTCACACACCGGTGTCACCGCGGCCAAAGCGGCAGGTATTGATGTGGTAGCGACCACCAATTTCTATACCGAACACGAAGACCTGAGCGCTGCTGATCTGATCGTCACCACTCTTGGTGACCCGGATGGTGAAAAAGGTGTCCTTAGATCCGGAGGGGTAGGGTTGGACTATGATGGCGTGCTTTCGGCAAAGCAGTTGGTTAACTATTTTTCAAAGCTGAATTAAAGGATTAAATGGAAACACAACTTCTCAAAAATATGTATGAAAAGGCGCTGATGATCCGCTTGTTTGAAAAAGCGGCAATTGCGCAATATCGGATCGGCAATATTTATGGATATCTGCATCCCTATCTGGGTGAGGAGGGAATCGCGGTTGGCGCGGTTAGCGCTCTGCGGCCGGATGATTATATTGTCAGCACGCACCGCGGGCATGGACATGCAATCGCAAAAGGGCATGATGTATCTCTGATGATGGCGGAATTATTCGGAAAGGTGACCGGTTACTGCAAAGGACGCGGGGGATCTATGCATGTTGCCAACCTGGAACAGAATAATCTGGGAGCCAATGGCATTGTGGGTGGCGGCATACCGATCGCGACAGGTGCGGGAATGGCTGTGAAGCAGAAGGGGACCAATCAAGTTGTGGTCGGATTTTTCAGTGATGGCGCGGTGAACAACGGCGTCTTTCACGAATCACTAAACCTGGCTGCGATCTATTCCTTACCCGTTGTCTTCGTTCTTGAAAATAATCAATACGCCGCGGCAACTCCCTACGAAAAAATGAATTTACAGGATGATCTCTCCAATTACGCGGCGGGATATGGCATACCGGGATTAACGATCGATGGCAATGATGCGCTCATGGTGTATGAAGTTGTTGCGGAAGCAGCCGCTCGGGCACGCGGCGGGCAGGGGCCAACCTTGATCGAGTGTAAGACTTATCGCCATCAGGGGCATCACGTCAACGACCCGGGTGTCTATATGCCGCAGGAAGTGATGGCATCATGGAAAGCGAAGGACCCGCTTGATATCCTCCGTGAACATCTTGAAGCAAACCAGGATATCCGCGAAGATGATATTGCGGAGATAGATGCGCGCGTGCAGGTGTTGATTGATGAAGCGGTCCGTTTCGCGCAGGAAAGCCCGCATCCTTCACCAGAGAAATTCTTATCTGAAATACCGCAGTTTTAATCAGCGATCATATTCCAGGAGTTGATATCAATGGCCAATATTAAATATCGAAAAGCATTAAATAACGCCCTTCGCGAAGAAATGGCGCGTGACCCGCTTGTATTCCTGGTAGGTGAAGGAATCGGTGAAAAGGGCGGTTCTTATAAAGTCACCGAAAACCTGATCCATGAATTTGGGCAGAAACGTGTGATTGATACGCCGATCTCGGAAGCGTCTTTTGTGGGCATGGCGGGTGGTGCCGCAATTGCGGGCACACGCCCGGTGGCGGAGATCTTGTTCGTCGATTTTACTTATCTGATCATGGACCAGATTGCGAATCAGATTGCTAAGTTTAGTTTTATGACCGGGAACCAGGGCATTGTGCCTTTTGTGCTGCGTACGCAGGGTGGACTGGGAAACGGACTGGCTGGACAGCATTCCCAGAGTTTGGAAGCGCTTTTTTACCACATCCCGGGTTTACAGGTGGTTATGCCAGCCACACCCTATGACGCAAAAGGCCTGCTGAAATCGGCTATTCGCAGTGATGAACCCGTGATTTTTATTGAACATAAAAAACTTTACCTGACGGAAGGGGAGGTGCCGGATGTGGATTACACGATACCGCTTGGAGAGGCTGATATCAAGCGCGAAGGGTCTGATGTCACCCTGGTAACTTACTCGTACATGACATTAGAATCACTTAAAGCGGCGGATTTACTGGCTCAGGAAGGGATCGATGTGGAGGTGATCGACCTGCGGTCACTGGTTCCGATGGATATGGATTGCATCTTTTCTTCAGTCCGCAAAACCGGCAGGCTGGTGGTCGTGCATGAGGCGGTCAGGCGCGGTGGGATTGGCGGCGATATTGTTGCCAATGTGGCCGAATCGGCCTTTTATGATCTCGAATCACCGGTTAAACGGATAGCCGGAAAGAATACAACAATTCCTTTTAATATCAATCTTGAAAAGTTATGCGTTCCTTCCGTGGAAGAGATTATTGCCAGTGTACGCGAGGTTTTCAATAGTTAATTCGAGGAAAGAGAGAGAAAATGGCTGAAAAGATCATCATGCCGCAGGGTGGACAGGATTTGCGGTTTGGCACTGTTGTGCGCTGGTTAAAGGATGAAGGCGATCCGGTTAGTAAAGGTGAACTGGTTTGTGAAGTTGAAACAGAAAAAGCGGTATTTGAGGTAACCGCGCCGCGTGATGGTTTATTGATAAAGATTCTCAAAGGAGATGGCGAGGAAGCGGAAGTGCTTTCTGCAATTGCTTATATCGGTGATGTAGGTGAGAAGATTGAAATTGAGGCGGAGGTGCAGCCGCAGACGGAAAAAAAGTCCGCGCCTGTTATTCATTCTTCTACCGCAGTGCAGCGTTTACCGGGTGAAAAAGTGCGCATCTCGCCCAAAGCCCGCAAATATGCGCGTGACCATGATATTGACATCACCAAGCTGACCAGCAACCGGCCTGATGGCAAGATCACAACGGAGATCGTTCAAGCTGCGATACGCGCTGAAGGCCCTTCAAAAACCTTGCTCGATACCAGCGGCGGCCGCATGATCAAAATGGGAAATATGCAACGCATTGCAGCACGACGCTTATCACGATACTGGAATGAAGCACCGCATTTCTTTGTGACAGTGGTTTCTGATGTGACCGACCTGCTGAAAATGCGCGAAGCGCATAATAGAAAAT
>CAZDIS010000060.1:0-14306 GCA_964505585.1 uncultured Pelolinea sp.
ATAATTAGATGAATCACTATGGATAATTTGGTTAATTTTTAAATGTGCAAGCTCGGAGTTTCCAATTTTCGATAATTTTGCAAATTCGCTATTACCGCAAATAATTTCAAACGTTTGGGGATTGAAAAGTAACACTGGAAAATCAAATTCGTCGATAAAAACAATAAGATCGCTGATTGATAAGGAATAGCGATCTTTCATGAAGATATCTTTAATGCTTTGCGGATTCATTATATTGTTTTTTCCGCATATAGGCGGGAAAGATACCCTCCATCCCACGATACTTGGCAACAGTTCTGCGGGCGATTTCATATCCTTTCGCCTTCAACTCATCAACAATTTTTGAATCACTTAACGGTTTCCTTTTATTTTCTTTTTCAATCAGCTCTTTAATTTCTGTACGAATACCCAGGCTTCGATCAAAGAACATGGCTAATGGAATAATTTTCCCATCAGGCAATTGGAGAGACTTGCTTGCGACAGCACGGGAAATTGTCGATTCATGAACCTCTAATTCATCTGCGATTTCAGCGCGAGTAATTGGGATAATGTGCTTTTCCCCTTCACGAATGAATCCAGATTGATATTGTGTAATTTTCTCCATTAAACGTCTCATAGTATTATTTCTCTGCTGCAAGCATTTGATAAATAAACTTGCTTTATCAAAATCTGGTTTTAGATCTTGCTTCTTATTTTCACCGGACTCTTTCATCCCATTCTTATAAACAGAATTGATTTGAAGGTTTCCGCCGTAAGGGACAATTATTTCGACAATTAATGATTGAGAAGGATCATTGTTTAAATACTTCACAATAATATCGGGGTTTGAATACACTTCAATATTGGTATTATGTTCTATTTTATTATCGCCCCAGGAAGCACGGGCAGGATAAGGATTCAAATTATTTAATATAAATTTTTCTGCTTTTCGAACATCTTTCTCTTGCTTATCGATATCCTTGGCAATTTTTTCATATTTCTTTTTTGAGAGTGCTTCTAAATAGTTTTCTACAATGGTCAGGTAATATCCTGGTATTTCCTGCGATTCCCCCAGCATTTCCAGTTGGACCAGCATCGCCTCTTCCGGGGAGGCAGAACCAACACCGATAGGATCAGCCCGCTTAATAAGGTTTCTGACTTTTTGTATTCGTGAAATAGGCACATGGAAAAATTGCGCGATTTCTGCATTCTGTTCTTTAATGAATCCTTCCTCATCAAGCTGGGTAATCAAATAAGCAGCAATTTCACGCTCGTTCACTGCAAGGTCGTATTGAATTTGGCGCAATATGTACTCTGGCAATTCAAGATGATCCGGCGTGAAATCATCTGTTTGGTATTCTTCTTGATGTGAAAGAGATGATTTTCCATATTGGAAATCACTTCTTGGTGAAAGAAAAACAACAGACTCTTCTTTATCATCGCTTTTCGGAAGACTGCACTTCGGGCAAATTTGGCCTTGAGTTAATTTTCGTCGGCATTGGGGGCAGCGAATTTCATTCACGCGTTCAATAGCGGGGTTTTCGTTGATGATTTTTTCAATTTCTTCAATCAACTCCCCGTTATTCATTTTCAAGAGACTCATTGTTTGGGCTAAATGAGCCGTTGTTTGAGGTTCGGTTCGTAAATATTGGCGCTGATACATGTTGATTCTCCACCCTTAGTATAGCGTTTGATGCTTATTTAGGCAAGAATCATGCCAGTGAAAGCAGGATGATAAAATTATATTCAATGAAGAAAATTCGTATCATTGGCGGCGGTTTATCTGGCTGTGAAGCAGCTTTGCAGGCTGCACAGCGCGGGGTTCAAGTTGAACTTTTTGAAATGCGTCCACACACAGAAACCGGTGCGCATCAAACCAATTCACTTGCGGAGCTTGTTTGCTCGAATTCATTAGGTTCTGAACTACCTACACGCCCATCAGGATTATTATTGAATGAATTAGAAAAAATGGGATCACACCTAATTCGGATTGCAAGAACCTGTCGCATTCCTGCTGGCCACGCGTTAGCGATCGACCGTGATCTTTTTTCACACAGAGTAACTGAAGAAATTCTAAACCACAACAACATTCGTTTGATTCGGGAAGAAGTAACAGAAATACCCTCAGGACCGGTCATCATTGCAAGCGGACCCCTGACCTCCAGCGCGTTAGCCAAGACAATTCAAGAATTAACAAAATTTGAGAATCTCTTCTTTTTTGATGCCGTTGCCCCAATTGTGGCATTTGAAACAGTAGATATGAGCATTGCATTTTGGGGCTCAAGGTATGGTCGGGGTGTAAAAGAAGGCGGTGATTACATCAACTGCCCGTTCGATAAAGGCACATATTTAGATTTTCATAAAGAATTAATACATGCAGAACGAATACCATTAAAGCAGTTTGAAACAAGAATCAATTCCGGTGTTCGTGCTGGAAAAACCGCGTTTTTTGAGGGCTGCCTTCCGATCGAAGTTATGGCCGCCCGCGGTGAACGCACCCTGCCCTTCGGGCCGTTAAGGCCGGTTGGCCTGACCAATCCTCATCAGGATGACAAACCCTATGCCGTTGTCCAGCTAAGACAGGATGATATGCGAGGTGATTTATTTAATTTAGTGGGATTTCAAACGAATCTTAATTTCAGAGAACAAAAACGCGTTTTTCGCATGATTCCGGGATTGGAAAATGCCGAATTTATCCGGTTTGGGCAAATGCACCGCAATACATTCCTGGCAACGCCGGTAATATTAGATAAATATTTCCACTTGACAGAAAATCCAGATATTTCGTTCTGCGGACAGATAACTGGTGTTGAAGGATATCTCTCGAACATCGCCTCCGGATTATGGTCTGGTATAACAATGGCAAATGACAGATTGATAAATGAAGAAAATCACCTGCCAAAAACAACGATGATCGGCGCTTTGTTCAATTACGTTGCCAGCGCTTCAATGGATGATTTCCAGCCAATGAAACCAAATTTTGGTTTACTTCCCCCGCTTGAGACACCCGTTAAACCAAAAAAAGCCAGATTTGAAGCGTATTCATTGCGCGCACAAAAAGATATGGACACATTTCTTTCCCAGCATGCCATCTAAACAGATTTGGTTAATAGCATTCCTATCGCTTTTCCTTTTATTTACCAGCTGCCAGCCAAACTCATTTGATGGTTCGAGAGCTTTTTCGTATATTGAAACACAGGTTGCATTCGGCCCAAGAATTCCCGGTTCTTTAAGATCTCAAGATTTTCAATCCTATTTGCTTAAAGAATTATCAAAGTTTGGTTTGACTGCTGAACGTCAAGATTTCACCTACAAGCGCACTTCCCTGACAAACATAATCGCAAAAAACTCCTCTCAACCACCACAAATCATCCTGGGAACACACTTTGATACGCGCGCCATCAGTGATCGCGATCCCGACCCATCAAATCGGTCGATACCAGTACCCGGTGCGAATGATGGTGCCTCTGGAACAGCAGTCCTTATGGAGTTAGCTCCCCATCTGGCTAATCATGAAAAAAGCATCTGGCTTGTGTTTTTTGATGGAGAAGACCAGGGTGGATTAAATGGTTGGGAATGGAGTATTGGAGCGCAATTTTTTGTTGACCGATTATCTGATTACCCAGAAGAAGTGGTTATCATCGACATGATCGGCGACAAAGATCTTAATATCTATTATGAAGCAAACTCCTCAGAAAAAATTCGCGGCGAAATCTGGGGAATTGCAGAAAACTTGGGTTTTGAACACACGTTTATAAAAGAACAAAAATATGCCGTCATCGACGACCAATTACCTTTCATCAATGCTGGTATTCCAGCTGTACTTATCATAGATCTGGATTATGAAAAATGGCATACCAGTGAAGACAACACTGCAAATGTTTCTGAGAATAGCTTGAAGATCGTTGGTGACGTGTTATTGAACTTTTTAGATCATCGTTAATCGTTTTTAATTGCAAAGACCCCTTTCGGGGTCTTTGCGTGGGAAGATGATGAGATGAATGCTGTTTATATGGGATAAGCGATAATGAACAACCGGCCCCATGAATCGACTGATCCTTGCTGGATGCAGGTCTGCAAGGTCAAGTGTCCGTTACCAAAATAAACACGTTTGAATAATTGCGTCGCGGATAATTCCTGACCGGATTCGAGATCTAAAAATTGACTGGTAGAAGAGTTTGGCTCCAGAGCTTGATAACTTTGGATATCTGCAATAATAAATGTTTCAATTTCACCGTCCCCATAAACTATCTGGACTTCGTCGCCAACTTGCAACTCGAAAAATTGGTTTCCGGATAGGTAATTATGGGCTAGCAAACCAATGACGCCATATTTAGCTGGCATGGCAAACTGTGTTGCCACACCATTAATCGTTGAAACAAAACCTGCGTCTCCTGTCGGCTGTTGCACCACTGGTAAAGCTAGAACCCCATCTGAATAAACGCCACGGATTTTTCCCTGATCCCCATCAACCACTTTCGTTAATAATTGCTCAAGACCAATAACTGGTGAAGTTAAACTTTGATTTGTTAAATCTAATGCAAATTCATCGATAATTTTATAAGGATCTACAAGATTTTTAGGTTGAATTAAATTAGGGCTTACCCCAATGCCGCCGCTGGTATGTGGGATAAGCCCATAATTTACAACACTGCCAAAAACAAATATTAAAATAGAAAGAAAAACTATAATATTTTTTTTAATATCAATTGTTCTTATCATCATCTCACCTTCGACAAGAACAACTTCAAACCAAAATTCTTTCGCTTTACGTATTCGGTAACCAGGCTGTCATACCTTTTATAGGCTTAGACCCTTGGTTTTGCGTATTCAGTTTTCACTGAAATTGCCCTTGTCGTACGTACTAAATCCGAGAAACTGGCTATGGGAAAATAAAAACGGACTTGATAACCAAGTCCGCAAAAGTTTATTAATTAATAACCTTCGGCGGCCTGGCAGTCATAGCTTATTAAGCGTTAGACCCATAGCTTTGCGTCACCAGTTTTCACTGATTTTGCCTTTTCGGTTTCTCTATTGTAATGTACCAAAATTAATATAGCATAAATCTATTAGAATTACAAGAAGGACATTCAAAAATTATTTAGTTTATCCAGAAAGAAGTTATATGCATTCAAATGAATTGATTGATACAAAACAAAAAACTGAACGCGCGTTCCTTGTTGGGGTTGGGGTCAAAGGCGCGAATACGGTCATGTCAATGGAGGATACCCTTAAAGAGCTCGAATTTCTTTCAATGACAGCTGGATTAGAAGTCGTCGGATCAGAATCGCAAGCCATTCAATCAATTAACCCTTCAACTTATATTGGTTCGGGAAAAACAAAAGAGATTAAACATCTTGCAGAAAGTTTGCGTACGGATGTTGTAATTTTCGATGTTGAGCTATCACCACGTAATTATCGAGATCTTGAGAAAGAATTTGGAAATTCGATCCGTGTGATTGATCGAACCACGCTCATTCTTGATATTTTTGGCCAGCACGCACAAACCAGAGAAGGAAAACTTCAAGTTGAGTTAGCACAATATGAATATCTTTTGCCCCGGCTCACCAGAGCCTGGTCTCACCTAGCACGGCAGGCTGGGGGTGGCGGCGGTAGAACTGGGAACAGTGGAGGTGTCGGATTGCGCGGTCCCGGGGAAACCCAATTGGAAGTCGATAAAAGGCGCATCCGCTCAAAGATCAGCCGCCTAAAAGAAGACCTCGAAAAAGTAAGGCAGCATCGTTTTCGATATCGGAAAAACCGAGAGTCATCCAATATCCCGATCATCGCGCTGGTTGGATATACCAATTCGGGGAAATCAACCCTTCACAACGCCTTAACAAACTCAAACGTACTCACAGCGGATATGTTGTTTGCAACCCTCGACCCAACAACACGGCGGTTGGAATTGCCATCGGGTAACCACGTGCTTCTGACGGATACTGTTGGGTTCATACAGAAATTACCAACTCATCTAATCGCCGCATTCAGGGCTACTTTGGAAGAGGTTTCAGAAGCAGATTTACTTCTCCACATCGTGGATGTGGATCATCAAAATGCAGCTGCCCACTTTCATTCCGTTGTCAGTACGCTCAAAGAAATCGGCGCAGGCGACATCCCGACCATCACAGTGCTTAATAAGATCGATAAAACCGATGATCTGGATGAAAAATTATATGCTTTCCCGCCCTTTAGAGATGGCATCCCGATCTCAGCATTAAAACAACATAATATAAGTGATCTATTAAAAGAGATCGATGCATTATTGTTCAGCAACTATTCTCCAATAGAGGTAAAAATCCCATATAAGAATGGTAAATTGATCTCTCTTTTCCACCAATATGGGCAGATCCATCGTATCAAACATGGAGTTGGGTCAGTAACAATTAAAGGAAAGATTCCCGGACGTTTAGTTGCAGATTTCGGCCGATTTTCGATAGAAAGGAGTTAAAAGAAAAAACCGCTCTCGCGGTTATTTTCTTTTTTTATTATTTATTGCCGGTTTCAACACTGATGACTTCGCGGCCCTTGTAAAAGCCGCAATTTGGGCAAACAGTGTGTGGTAGGCGGGATTCTCCGCAATTTCCACAAACGACGAGATTTCTCGCCTTTAATGCATCATGTGCGCGGCGTCGATCTCTGCGTCCTTTTGAAATCTTTCTTTTTGGTAACGGGGTCATTTTCTAATCCTTCTATCAAACTATATTAAGACACGCTATTATAATGACGCAATCACATAATTGTCAAGCATGAATAACAAATTTACTACATGAGTTAATAAGAACTATACTTTTTAATATAACATTATAATTTTCTCACTTACTAATTGGCAAAGGGAATCTATGCGAGAGAAGGTTGTACTAATTACAGGCGCAAATGGTGAAATAGGACACGGTCTAATTAAGAAGATCTATGACGAGGGAAAAGGCAAAATAGTCGCTCTTGACCTAAAGCCGCTCGATGAAACACTCCAACCATATTGTGATCGTTTTTTCCAGGGGGATATTTTAGATAATATGCTCCTGGGCAGACTAATGGCTGAATATGAGATCACAACAATATTTCATCTGGCTTCACTTTTATCAACAAAATCTGAATATACACCCGAGAATGCGCACAAAGTAAATGTTGAAGGTACCATTAACTTACTCCGTCTCGGGGTTGATCTTTCACAATGGCAGGGAAAACCAGTTAGATTCCTTTACCCCAGTTCAATCGCCGTGTATGGCTTACCGGACCTGAATACAAAAATCAAAGAAGGCAAGATCAAGGAATATGAATGGTGCACACCCATCACGATGTATGGCTGTAATAAAATATATTGTGAACACTTGGGAAGGTACTACGCCAAGCATTATCGTCAATTAGCGATTGATCGATCATCTAACACATTGGATTTTAGATGTATCCGATTTCCCGGCCTCATCAGCGCGGAAACAGTGCCGACTGGTGGGACCAGTGATTATGGACCTGAGATGCTGCATCACGCTGCAAAAGAGATTCCTTATGAATGTTTCGTTCGTCCGGATACACGAATTTCATTCATGGCAATGCCAGACGCAATTAAAGCGCTCTTGCTGCTTGAAGCTGCCCCCCCAGAATCCCTCAGTCAACTTAGCTATAATGTGACAAGCTTTTCACCATCTGCTGAAGATATTCGAAAATACACATTACAAGCTTTCCCTAATGCCCAAATTTCGTACAAAGTCCATCAGAGCAGACAGACAATCGTAGACAGTTGGCCGATCGATGTCAATGACTCGCCTGCGCGCAGGGATTGGGGTTGGGAGGCGGATTATGATATGGATCGCTCCTTTACCGAATACCTAATACCTGCAATTCAGAATAGATACCAATCGAAATAAGAGAGATTTTCCTAAAAAGCAAAAAGTAATAGAAGGTCGTTAACATTCGTTCCTGTTGGGCCTGTAAACATTAGATTTTCAAGCTGTTTAAAAAAATTATACGTATCATTATCCTTCCCATACGCTGTAATATCGAGCCCAAGACTTTCCGCTCTTTTCCAGCTATCGCCTGTCACATACGCACCGGCGGCTTCGGTTGGCCCGTCCTCACCATCTGTAGCAAGGGCGACTACAACACAATCCTTTAATCCTTGGATCTCATGCATAGCGCCAAAGGCAACTTCTTGATTTCGCCCGCCTTTTCCCTTTCCTTTGATGGTAACGGTACTTTCCCCGCCCGCAATCACAACAGCGGGTCGTTCGACAACCAAATCTGTATTTTTTACTGACTGTAATATCGATCCCGCGACGCGACCGATTTCTCTTGCCTCTCCTACTAAATGTGTAGAAATTACCCTAGAATTAAATCCAATATTTTCAGCTTTTTTTTCCGCGCTTTCAATACTTGCTATGAGGCTTCCTATTAAATGATTCGATTTATTGTTCAGTATTGGAGAATTTGGTTTTACTGTTTCTTCAATTTTTCCCTTCAGTCCTGCATCAAGTGTTTCGATTATCTTTGAGGGGGTGCGATCTACCAAGTGATATTTCTTAAGGCAATCCAAAGCATCTTCAAATGTCGTTACATCTCCACTGGTTGGGCCAGAAGCGATCATGGAAATATCATCCCCCAGAACATCAGATATTATCAATGTAGCCATCGGTGTCAAAGCCGCAACTTTCGCAAGCCCGCCGCCTTTAATCCGATCGATATGTTTTCTAATTGTATTGATCTCCTGGATTCTTGCACCGCTCTCGAGTAATAAACCTGTCAATTTTTGCATATCTACAAGATCGATCGAATTTGCTGGAGCAATCGCAAGTGCGGATCCCCCGCCGGATATCAGGCAAATAATCAAGTCATCTTCTCCTGCCGCACCCACGAAATCGATCAAAGCCGCGGTACTTTTTATAGAATCAATGGAAGGAACGGGGTGAGATCCATAATAAACTTCAAAATTGTTCGGAAGTTGTATTTTGGGATCTTCGTGTTTGGCAACAAGCATTCCTGCCGTAATAATATTTCCAAAACAGTCTGCAACTGCGGCTGCCATGGGCATAACAGCTTTTCCCATTCCGACAACAAAAATATTATTAATCATTTTTAAATCAAATTGTTTTTCACAAATCTCAATATAATTCCCTGACCTTTTTATGGATTTTTCCACCACACGATATGGATCTACGGCATCTAACGCAGACCCGATAATCTGGTTAATAACTTCCGATTGGTTCGACGGCAGATGTGTGAAGTCGATTCGCATAATAGATATCCTAACCTTGAATAATATTCTTCATAAATTTTACCCGTTGAATCCGTTTTTTTCTAAAACAGAGTAAAATATTGTTTTGTGAAACTAACGAAAAATCAATACTGAGGTCGTTAAATTCGAAAACCTATCAAAAACTATCAAAACCTGGAGGTTATGAACGTGGATATAAACGTAATGAATGGGATGCTTCAACCAAAATCTGTTGCTGTTATCGGCGCATCAGCAACGAAAGGCAAAATCGGCCATACAGTCATGGTGAATTTGCAGGAAAGCAAATACAAAGGTAATGTGTATCCCATAAACCCGAAGGCTGAGGAAATCCTGGGCATTAAATGCTATAAAAGTGTGTTGGATGTAGATGGCTCAATAGATGCTGCGATTATTACCGTTCCCGCAAAATTTGTCTCGAATATCGTTGATGAATGCGGCAAAAAAGGCGTAAAGGGTTTGCTCGTGATTACCTCAGGTTTTTCTGAGGTGGGTGATGAGGCCCTTGAAAAGGAGATTGTCGCCAAGGCACACAGCTATGGCATGCGCGTTTTGGGCCCGAATATTGTAGGGGTCTGTTCTAACTCAGACAATTTCAATGGTTCGTTTGCTCCTTTCCTTCCATTTGAAGGTTCAGCTTCACTTGTCTCACAGAGTGGCGCGCTATTGATCGGCATTGACGCACAAACCTATACGCGTGGGATTGGGTTTGATAAATTGGTTTCAATCGGCAATATGTCAGACGTCAACTTTGCCGATATGATTGAATGGCTTGACCAGGACAAAAACACCTCATGTATTTCATTATATGTCGAAGGATTAAAAGACGGGAAACGCGTGATTGACTACGGCAGAAATGCCACCAAGCCTATCGTCGCCCTAAAATCCGGTGTTTCCGCGCATGGGGCAGCAGCAGCTGCCTCCCATACCGGCTCGCTGGCGGGTACTTCCAAAATATACAAATCCGCATTCGCGCAGGCAGGCATCATCCAGGCTTCTGATCTGGATAATCTTTTTGACCGAACGCTTGTTTTATCACTTCAGCCGCCAATGAAAGGCGACAACGTCTTGATCATTACAAACGGTGGTGGTGTTGGTGTATTGGCAACCGATTCCGCTGAAAAATTCGGGGTTCCATTGAAGTTTGCCCCAGAGAACCTTCAGGAAGACCTCAAAGAATATATGCCATCATTCGGATCGGCCAAGAACCCCGTTGACCTGACAGGTATGGCTGGAGCGGACTGGTACCACGACACGGTAAAGATCGGTTTTGAGCATGAATGGGTAGATGGTCTCGTCATTCTTTATTGTGAGACGGCGATGACAGATCCGCTCGCAATTGCTAAATCAATTAAAAAAGCAATTGAAGAGACGGGAATCGAAGATAAACCCATTATTGTCTCATTTGTCGGCGGCGAAAGGTCAGACAAAGCGATGCGCTGGCTGGTTGAGAACGGTATTCCCGCGTATGGCGGTCCAGATGTGGCATTAAACGCAATTGGTGCGCTGAAAGAATATGCGCAAATTCGCGAATCTTCTAAACAGGAACCTAAGATTTATACAGATGTGGACAAGAATAAGGCATTAATAATCATTGAAGCCGCCAGGGCAGAATCGCGTGAAGCACTGACGGAGCTCGAATCCAAACAAGTATTTGCCGCTTACGGTCTTGATATTACACATGCCAAAGTCGCCACAACCGAAGATGAAGCTGTAGCAACCGCGGAGGAAATCGGATTTCCGATTGTTATGAAAATTGTATCACCGGATATTCTGCACAAATCTGATGCGGGGGGGGTCAAGGTTGATGTCAACAGCGTCGATGATGTAAGAAAGTTTTATAAAGAAATCCGTGCTAACGCGAAAGCATATAAAAAGGATGCCGAAATAATGGGCGTTGTTATCCAGGAAATGGCTCCCTGGGGAACTGAGGTCATTCTGGGCTCAGTAAATGATCCGACCTTTGGCCCAACTGTGATGTTTGGTTTAGGTGGGATTTTTGTTGAAGTTCTAAAGGATGTGACCTTCCGCGTTGCACCTTTCAGCGAAGCGCAGGCAAATGAAATGATGAATGAAATCCAGGCCGCACCGATCCTTAATGGAGTCCGTGGTGAAGCACCGAAGGATAAAGAAAAATTGAATGAAACCATTTGCCGATATGCGTTCATGGTAAGCGATCTAAAAGAGGAAATTAGTGAATCAGATGCAAACCCCGTTCTTGTTTACGATAAAGGTGATGGTCTTAAAGTTGCAGACGCAAGAATCATTCTTACTGAGAAATAAATTATTTTTTAGCAATCAGGGCTGTGATGTACCACAGCCCTTTTTTATTGAAAGTGGGATAATCCATTTATTGACGGGGTATTTTCATTCACGTATAATTTAGCCGGCTTGGGGAAGTGCTGGAATTGGCAGACAGGCGTGACTTAGGATCACGTGTCGCAAGGCGTGAGGGTTCAAATCCCTCCTTCCCCACACAATATTAATAAAGGAAAATAAATTGAAATTTGAAACGAAAGAACTTAAGAACCACCAAATCGAGATCACCGCAGAGGTCGATCGCATACAATTTGAAGATTACAAAAAGATCGCGGCCAGAAAAATATCGCGTTCATCTAAAATCCCCGGTTTTCGGCCTGGGAAGGCACCATATGATGTCGTTATTCGCATGTTTGGTCAAGAACTTGTTGAAGAACGCGCGGTTGAAGAATTAATTGATAAAGTTTATCCGGAAGTGATTGAGAAAGCCGAAATAGATCCATACGGCCCTGGAAAACTGGAAGAAATCATCAGCACTGATCCCCCCAAGTATAAATTCATTGTCCCTCTAACACCAGTTGTTGAAGTTGGTGATTATTTAGCAATAAAAAAACCATACAAATTGCCAAAAGTAACTGAATCTGAAATTGATCACGTTGTTGAAGATTTTCGAACAAATTACGCGACAGCAGAAGATGTTGACCGCGGTTCCAAGAAAGGCGATCTTGTGACAGTTAAGATTTCAGCCAAATTATTAGATCCTGATGAAGCAGATAAAGCGGAAATACTAAATGACACCCCCCACCAGGTTATCCTTGGGGACCATGAGGAAGATGAACAATTTCCTTTCAACGGTTTCATGAAACAATTAGTAGGTATGGAAATCAATGAGACCAAAGAATTTACCTACAAATACAAAAAAGATACGGCTTACGAAAATCTTCAGGGAAAACAAGCTGCTTTTAGTGTAGAAGTAACTGAAATAAAGGCACTCATAAAACCAGAAGTGAATGACGAATTCGCAAAAATGCTGGGAACAGATACGGTTGAAAATATTCGCAATTCAATACGAGATCAACTTCAGACCAACAAAAGGAACGAATATGAGAATGCGTATTTCGATGAGTTGCTCAATGCGCTTGTAAAAAAAGCCACCATTAAGTATCCGCCAGAGATGCTTGAAAAAGAAATTGAGGATGTTTTAGCCAACTTTGAACAAAACATCGCGAAACAGAACCTTGATTTAGAAACTTACCTCAAAGTAAACAACATGGAAAAAGAGAAATTTATTGAAGATGAGATAGAACCGGCAGCAAAAAAACGGTTGGAACAAGCGCTGATCCTTGAAAAAATTAGTAAGGAAGAAAAAATCGAAGTTGATCAAAATGAGCTGCAAGCAGAATATTCTCGTTCATTTATTCAAATGCGCTCTGACCCAGATTTTAAAAAGATCCAAAAACGTTTAACGACAAAAGGGATTTCCGATGCTTTGGTCATGCAGACAGCAAGCCAATTAATTCACAAGAATACACTCACCCGCCTGAAAGAAATTGCAAATGGTGAGATAAAAGAATCTGAACCATCGCCAGATCAAACAACGACTGCTTCAGATAGAAAAGAAGCACAAACAGAAAAAAAGGATCTTTCTTCTGGTTCTCAAGAAGCGTAAGTAATTTAAATAAATAATTTATACAAATGATTTCAAAAATATCTTATGATTATAAAAAATAAATCATAGGTGTATAAAATGAACCAATTTTCAAATGCAGTTGTTCCAATGGTGATTGAGTCTTCTGGCCGCGGGGAGCGCGCTTACGACATTTATTCCTTGCTTCTCAAGGAGCGGATTATTTTTGTCGGAACCCCTATCGATGACCAAATAGCAAATTTAGTAGTTGCGCAACTTTTATATCTTAGCCGTGAAGATGCGGATCGGGATATTTCAATGTACATCAATTCACCTGGCGGCCAAATTTACGCAGGGCTGGCGATTTATGACACAATGAAAATGATTCCAAACAAGATCAGCACTGTGGCGGTAGGTGTAACTGCCTCATTCGGTACCGTCCTATTAGCGGCAGGGAATAAAGGCAGCCGCTATGCACTTCCACACGCGACCATTCATATGCACCAACCATTGGGCGGTGCGCAGGGACAGGCATCTGATATTGAAATTCAAGCAAAAGAAATCCTAAGGCTTAAATCGCGGTTAAACGAAATTCTGGCAGAAAGCACGGATCAAGCATTAGAGGTTATTGAAAAAGATACAGAAAGAGATTTTTATCTTAACGCCAAACAAGCAGTTGATTATGGGCTTGTTGATAAGATCCTTGATCCGCCGGACAAAAAGTAAAAAATAAATAGAATAATTAAATAGCCGGATAGCACTTTGTTATCCGGCTTTTTTGGAGAATAAATGTTAAAAGTTGACCAGAATGTGATAAAAGGCCTAATTCTTGATATGGATGGTGTTTTATGGCGCGGGAATGAACTGTTGACCGACCCACAAAAGCTTTTTGATTCATCTCAAAAAAATGGTTTGAACATCATGCTGGTCACAAATAACGGTTTACGAACCGTTGAAGAATATGTTGAAAAATTTGTAAAGTATCAGGTCAACATTAAGCCGTGGCAGGTAATATCGTCCGCAATTGCTATCGCAGAACTTGTAAAGAGCGATTTTCCTAATGCAGGCCAGATATATATCATGGGTTCCAAAGCACTTCACAAGACATTGGAGCAATATGGATTTACACATTCAGATACAGACACCATGGCGGTTGTAGCCGGGCTGACAACTGCGTTTTCTTATGACATGATAAAAAATACTTCACTTGCTATT
>CAZDIS010000061.1:0-14282 GCA_964505585.1 uncultured Pelolinea sp.
TTTGAGAGGAGCTGCCCCTAGTACGAGAGGACCGGGGTGGACAGACCTCTGGTGTGCCAGTTGTCGTGCCAACGGCATAGCTGGGTAGCCAACGTCTGGCAGAGATAACCGCTGAAAGCATCTAAGTGGGAAACTTGCCTCAAGATTAGATCCCTGATTCTGTAAAGAAGTAAGATCGCAGGAAGACCACCTGCTTGATAGGCGACATGTGTAAGCGCAGCAATGCGTTCAGCTAAGTCGTACTAATGATCGAGCGCTTCTCTGACGTGGTGCAGAGAACTCGACAGTTTTTTTTCAACCATTATCTTACATACTATTTGCTAAACTAAAGTCTTTTGGTGATTGGAGCGACGGTGGTACACCCGGTAACATACCGAACCCGGCAGTTAAGCCCGTCAGCGCCGATGGTACTTGGGGGGCGACCCCTCGGGAGAGTAGGTCATTGCCAAAAGACTTTTTTTGTTTAAATAATTTTATAAAAGATATGTATAAGTGTTTGACACATCTATTTCTTGCACTTATAATTCATAGTGTTAACAATCCGAAAGGATAATATCTTATTGGGAGGAGCTATTTAATAAAATGCTCCAACAACATACTGATTTACCAAAGATTTGAAACTCGACTGGTAGATGTAAATCAGCCGGGTTTTTTTCTGAGGTAATCCCTTCACTGAAGGGAGGTGAGAAAAAATGCCTCATGTTGTGTTAAGACCAAATGAAACTCAAGACCAGTTGTTGCGGCGGTTCCGTACAAAGGTCGTGCGATCTGGAAATCTCGGAGCTATTCGCGAAAAACGATGGTTTATTTCTAAATCTGAGAAAAGACGGATGGAAGCGAAAAAAGCTGCCCGTAATATGAAATTAAAACATCGCTACAATAAGGACTAATCGTTTTATCGGACTTGAGAAAAGACAGAAAGGAGAAATCATGGGTAAAGAAGAGAAGATCCAGGTTGAAGGTACTGTGATCGAAGCATTGCCTGGGACACAATTTCGTGTCGAACTGGATAATGGCCATGAGGTCCTGGCTTATCTGTCCGGTAAAATGCGCCGATATTATATCCGCATTCTGCTGGGAGACCGTGTAAAGTTGGAAATGTCACCCTACGATCTGACTCGCGGGCGGATAACCTATCGCCAGAAGAAATCACGACCTCAAACGACGAATAACTAACTTTGCAATGAATCTCCAGGTATTTTTGCTGGAGATTTTTCATTTAAAATGTGATGATATAATTTTTTTCGGACAGAAAATGCGGCTGTCCATCATTTTTCTACGGAGGCGGTAATGATCGACCCTATTATTTTTAGCTTCAATATCGGAAACCTCACCATTGCGTTACGCTGGTACGGTGTGTTAGTAATGACTGGCGTGCTAGTCGCCACCTTTCTTACTGCTGCAGAATTTAAAAGACAGGGTGAAAACCCTGATCATATCTGGGACGCACTTGTTTGGATGATCCCTGCTGGTATGGTTGGTGCCAGATTATGGTATGTCGCAAATGCGACCCTGGGTGGGAGCAGGTATTATATTGAAAACCCGATCCAGATCCTCAATACGACCCAGGGCGGACTGCATTTCTATGGCGGTCTCCTATTTGGGGCGCTTGCACTTATTTTGTATACAAAAAAATACAACGTAGATCTATGGCTTTTTCTGGATGCGGTTGTCCCTATGGTGTTGATCGGCCAGGCTGTCGCAAGACCAGCCAATTTTATTAACCAGGAACTGTATGGACCACCTACCACTTTGCCGTGGGGAATCAAAATTGATGCTGTACACAGATTGTCACCATGGAATGATATCCAAATGTATCCTGTTGAAACAACGCGCTTTCACCCAACTTTTGCCTATGAGATACTTTGGAATTTATTTGCCGCGCAGCTACTGATTGTACTTGCACGATTAAATAAGGACAAAATACGACCCGGCGTTATCTTTTATGGATGGCTTATATTGTCAGGTATTGGTCGGGTAATTATCGAGATCTGGCGACCAGATCAACCTCGCATCCCTGGAACTGATTTCAGCTATACTCGTCTTGTTGCTGTATTGATGGCAATTTTTGGATCGGTCCTTCTACTGGATAAACTCGAATTGATCCGAATTCCCTTTATTCCAAGAGGACCTGATGCCTACCCCCTTTCAAATTCAGCCCCTGGATTAGAAGCAGGGACAGAATCTGATTAGGTAAAAGATTATTATTAATTCTAATAAAATGCTGTGGAATGGTTAAAAAGCACCCTAATTGAGGGTGCTTTCTTTACCCGCAAGGGATGTTCCATCAATGTCGCGGTCAAAGCTGAAACGGTCGAATACCTCACCGAATTCTAGCAGAACTTGCTCCCGTGAAATACCCATTTCTTCAAGTGAGTAATGATGATTACTTCGGTATTTCTTGGCATTGGACACCGTTTCTAAAATTTGTTTCTCAAAGTTCGATGTTATTTTGTAATCAAAATGGTTATAGATCTGCTTGACCGTCTTTTCCGGTTTTTCTACGAGATCGTTATAGCGGATGATGAGGTAATTCTTTGGGTCAGTTTTTCCAAGGATCTCAAGCGGATATTGATACCAGTGCTTGCTGAAACGTAAAATGTCCTGCACGAATGGATAATTAGTCAACGGGTCGCCGAATACCCGCCACGTATATCCAAGCCAGCTAATCGTTGATGGGAGCATTTCAAGCGGGTTACGGACAAGATATACGATCCTGGCGGAAGGAAAAGTTTCATAAATAGAGGCAATTTTGGGGGAGATGGAAGGGTTCTTCGAAAGGAGATTTTTCCCTGTGCCTCGCGCATATAAAAAACGCTGGATAACTTGTCGATAAAAGCGCATTATGCGCTTTTTGTCTTCGGGTTGAAGGCTATTATCGAAATATAGATAATCCTCATAATCTTCCATAAAGGGAAAGAGAATACCGCCGAAATACGAAGACCAATTGTGCAGTAAAAAATTTTCATCTTCTTCTGGTTCAAAGAAACTGATATGGTGAATATCGACTTTCCCTAGTGTTCTCCCATCAAAGTTCCGAAATGCCTTTATTAATGGGCTGCCAACCAATCGATCCAGGAAAAGAATACCGGAATATAATTTAGTCAAACTGACTGAAGGAGAAAGAAAAATATCCCATGTTCTGGCGGAAACAAACTGAGACTTGTCCTTCGCTATTAAGCGCTGCAAATACGTAGACCCGCTGCGAAAATTTCCGGTGATAAACAGGGGTTTTTCAACAGTTTGCTTTTTATATGGCCTAAAAAATATTTCGTCTAAAAAAAATGTGAACCAAACGATACATCCCCATAACGGCCAAACGATATAAAAGAGAAGTAAAAAACCAACACGTTTGCGAGATAATCGGGCATGTGTGCCTTTTGATTGAAATAAAGATTTATATAAGGATGTGAAAAACAGCTTGAAATTATAAGTCATGAATTATTGATGTAATAACCGTCCTAATATTGATTAATAACTCTCGCAAGTTTACCATTCAAGCGATATTAAATGAAAAACCTGTTGATAGTGTAATCAACAGGTCTGAATTATTTTGTAATTAAACTTGTTCATCAAAAATAGTTAGTGCTTTCATGTAATTCGCGCGTTCAAAGGCAGCAGGGGAGGCGGCTGATCTTTGGCTGAGGATGCCGCGCATGCTCTCGATGGATTTGTAATCATGTGTGTCCATCCAATTTTCCAACTCCAACAGCATCTTGCTGGCGTGGGAGATGCCCCGTGAAACCAATGCTGACGAAGTCATGGTTACAGCCGCACCGGCCATAATGGCTTTTACTATATCTTCGCCTGTGTGAACGCCACTTGTCAGTGCGATATCAGCTTCAACGCGATCAAACAAAATTGCAGTCCATCTTAAAGGCAGCAGCATATCACTTGAGTTGGATAACTCTAAAGCCGGTTCAACGGTTAGTTTTTCAATGTTCAAGTCTGGCTGGTAAAAGCGGTTAAATAAAACCAATCCATCCGCGCCCGCATTCACCAACCCTTTAGCGATATTTGCCATGCTTGTGAAATAAGGGCTGAGTTTGACGGCCAGCGGAATGCTTAGTGATTCTTTGACGGCGCGGACCAGTTCGATGTATAATTTTTCCAATTTTTCTGCAACCATATCTTTATCCGTTGAAAGATAATAAATATTCAACTCTAGCGCATCCGCCCCCGCTTCTTCAATTTTTTTAGCGTATTCGATCCAACCGCCTTTGGAAATTCCATTTAAGCTGCCGATAATGGGTATTTCAACACTGTTTTTTGCTTCAGAAATCAAATTGACGTAACGGTCAGCGCTAGTATTATAGTGATCAAAATCAGGGAATTGACTGAGCATTTCGGCATATAATTCTGTTCCCCGTTCAATCGCGTAGTGCAAAGAAAGGGATTCATGGTCTATCTCTTCTTCAAAAAGGGAATACATCACAATTGCAGCAATACCGGCATCTTCCAGGGCTTTAATATTCTTTTTTTTCTTGGATAAAGCCGATGCTGAGGCAACCAAGGGGTTCTTTAAATCTAACCCTAAGTATTTCGTTATTAATTCTGGCATGAATACTTCCTTTCTTCTCTTATAAAAAACGCGGAGGCAAGGGCCTCCGCGTCATTTCCGGTTGATTAGCTTTCTTTGAAAGCGCTATAGTCAACGGATGCCATCTGGCTATATTGTAGCCATCTCGCTTTCGCATCTTCCTGCGCTAAATTCATCAACGCTTCAGCACGTTCTTCGTTTGTTTGTACGAGCATTTTATATCGGGTTTCATTGTAAGCAAACTCCTTTACTGGGATGCTCGGTTCTTTGTAATCCAATTTTAGAGGATTCTGTCCCTGTTTTATATTATCAGGGTTGTACCGGTAAATTGGCCAAACTCCGGATTTGACAGCCAATTGCTGTTGATTCAATCCATATTTCATATTATATCCATGGTTGATGCAGTGTGTGTAAGCAATCACCAGGGATGGACCATTGTATGCATCTGCTTCACGGAAGGCACGCAAGGTTTGAATGTCGCTCGCCCCCATGGCGACCTGTGCTGTGTATATATAACCGTAGGTCATAGCGATCATGCCAAGGTCTTTTCTCTTAATTTCTTTGCCGTTAGCCGCGAATTTTGCAACAGCTCCCCGAGGTGTGGCTTTGGATGATTGTCCGCCTGTATTGGAGTACACACCCGTGTCGAGAACGAGCACATTAATGTCGTAACCAGAAGCCAAAACATGATCCAGGCCGCCAAAACCGATATCGTATGCCCATCCGTCACCGCCAACGATCCAAATGCTCTTCCTTACAAGCATGTCAGCAACACTCTGGAGTTGTTTTGCGGCAGGGTCTTTTGACCCGGCAAGCTTATCTTTTAATACCGCAACACGTGCACGTTGCTCTTTTATCCCACCTTCGCTGGATTGATCGGCGTTGAGTAGTTTTTCGGTCAATTCGCTGCCGATATCTGCGGATAGACGTTTGACCAATTCTTTCGCAAACGCGGTCTGTTTTTCAGAGGTTAATTTCATGCCAAGGCCAAATTCCGCATTGTCTTCGAATAGCGAGTTGGACCATGCTGGACCGCGCCCTTCATTATCGTAGGTGTATGGTGTGGTTGGCAGGTTGCCGCCGTAAATGGATGAACATCCTGTTGCATTCGCGATGGTGGTGCGATCACCGAATAATTGGGTGAGAAGTTTTACGTAAGGCGTTTCACCGCAGCCAGCGCAGGCACCTGAGAACTCGAACAGCGGTCTTAGCAGCTGTGAATTCTTGACGGTCTTTGCTTCAAATTTCGTGCGGTCAGGATCTGGAATACCAAAGAAGAATTCCCAGTTTTCACTTTCCTTCTCACGCAGTGGGGGCTGTGGGTGCATATTGATCGCTTTGCGGTTCGGGTTTTCCTTATCTTTTGCAGGGCAGTTTTCAACGCACATGCCGCATCCTGTGCAGTCTTCTGGAGATACCTGTACCGTGAATTTAGCTTCCGGGAATTCACGGAATTTCGCGTCTATTGATTTGAAAGTTTCTGGTGCGTCATTCAATAATTCCGCATCATAGACTTTGGTGCGGATAACCGCATGCGGACATACAAACGCGCATTTACCGCACTGGATACATAGGTCGGGCTCCCAGACTGGGATCTCCATGGCGATATTGCGTTTTTCATATTGTGTTGTTCCGGTTGGATATGTGCCGTCATTTGGCAGTGCGCTAACCGGCAAACTGTCTCCATCTTTGCCGATGATCGTGCCAAGTACGTCAACAACGAATTCAGGCGCATCCTGAGGAACAGGGGGTAATCGTTTGGTTGTGCTGGTAGCTTTTTCTGGAACTTCAACCTCAAAAAGGTTTTCAAGTGAAGAATCAACCGCCGCGAAGTTTTGTTGAACGACTGCCTCACCTCGTTTACCATAGGTTTTCTTGATGTATTTCTTGATCTCTTCAATCGCTTCATCCTTTGGCAGAACGCCGCTGATCGCGAAGAAGCAGGTCTGCATGATGGTATTGATACGGACACCCATCTTGGTTTTCTCTGCCACCTCGTAGGCATCAATGATGTAGAATTTAAGGTTTTTTTCAATAATGCTGGTCTGTACTTCAACAGGAAGGTGTTCCCAGACCTCGTCTTCAGGATAAATACTATTCAAGAGGAAAACACTACCGGGTTTTGCGTATTTGAGCATATCGTATTTCTCAAGGAATGAGAATTGGTGGCATGCAACGAAATCTGCCTTGTCATCCCCGATCAGGTACGGAAAATTAATCGGTTTTGGGCCAAAGCGAAGGTGCGAGATAGTCATCGCGCCGGATTTTTTTGAGTCGTAAACGAAATATCCCTGTGAGTAGTTTCCGGTTTCTTCACCAATAATTTTGGTGGAGTTCTTGTTTGCACCGACAGTGCCATCTGAACCTAAACCAAAAAATACACAGCGTACGATGTCATCACCTTCAATCTCATAAGCTGGATCGTAATCGATGCTTGAACCGCTGAGATCATCAATGATCCCAACCGTGAATGAATTCTTGGGGGTTTCTTTTTTCAGTTCATCGAAGACACCTTTGACCATACCAGGTGTGAATTCTTTAGAAGATAGGCCAAATCGTCCGCCGACAACAACAGGCTGACAGGCGAATTTTGCAGTCCCTTTTTTGCAGCTTTCCAAAACTGCGGAAGCGACATCTTTATAGAGCGGTTCGCCATCGGCACCTGGTTCTTTGGTGCGGTCGAGTACCGCAATAGATTTCACTGTTTCTGGTAAGGCAGCCAGGAAGTACTCTACTGCAAATGGGCGGTACATACGTACCGTGAGGACACCGACTTTTTCACCGGTATCTGCCATGAATTTAGCGGTTTCTTCAGCTGTCTGCGCGCCGGAAGCCATAACGATAATAACGCGTTCCGCGTCTTTGGCACCAGCATACTCATATAATTGGTATTCACGCCCAGTCAGTTTGGCAAATTTATCCATTGCTTTTTGGGTGATCTCGGGAACCTTATCATAGAAAGGATTCACAGATTCTCGCGCCTGGAAGAATACATCAGGGTTTTGCGCTGTACCACGAATGGAAGGATGATCCGAGGAGAGGCCGCGGGCACGGTGTGCGATCACGGTTTCATCATCGATCATTTCCTTCAACACATCGTCGTCTATCAGCTCTAATTTGTTAACTTCGTGGGAAGTACGGAAACCATCAAAGAAATGCAGGAATGGAATACGTGATTCTAAACTTGCGGCCTGCGTGATGAGCGCTATATCATGGGCTTCCTGAATAGAGCGAGAAGCTACCATTGCCCAGCCTGTTGAACGTGCGGCTGTGACGTCTGTATGGTCACCAAAAATTGAAAGGGCCTGTGCGGCGACGGAACGTGCAGAGACATGGAAAACTGCAGGTGTTAATTCACCAGCGATCTTATACATATTGGGGATCATCAACAATAATCCCTGTGATGCAGTGAATGTGGTTGTCAGCGCGCCGGTGGTCAAAGCGCCATGCACTGCGCCTGCCGCACCACCTTCCGCTTGCATTTCCATAACCAGCGGAACAGTTCCCCAGATATTGGAGATGCCTTTTGCGGACCAAGCGTCCGCATGCTCTCCCATTGGGGATGAAGGGGTAATCGGATAAATGGCAATGACTTCGTTGAGTCGGTAAGCAGTGTAAGCGACTGCTTCGTTGCCATCCATCATAACTTGTTTGCGTTTCATGAATGGACTCCTTATTAAAAGATTGATAATTTACTTAAACCCGGCTGAAGACAACCAGAGATAAGCGGTTTCAACAAAACCGGGTTAATATTACCACTTTTTGATTCGGGGAGTATTTCGCGGGTTTTTAACCGGTGTTTTGCGTCATCTGAAAAATATTAAGAGCAGCGACTGTTTTACTATCTTTGATCTCGCCAGAGCGAACCATGCGGGTTACATCTCCCGGTGAATAAGCGTGAATGGAGAGAAATTCATCATCATCTTCCTGAAGCGGGTCTTCGATTAGATCTTTTGCCAGGAAGATATAATTCAATTCGTTAGAGTAACCAGGGGCCAAATAAACAGCTCCGATGCGGGAAAGGTCTCCAGCAGCCATTCCGATCTCTTCGCGAATTTCTCGCGCAGCACAATTGTGCGGGGACTCATGTTCATTTATCACACCGGCGGGCAACTCCAGGAGAATTGACTCACTGCCCATCCGGAACTGGCGGACAAAATAGATATTTCCATCCGTATCAATTGGAATAATTGTTACTGAGTCTTTGTGATCAACCAGATCGTATTGGCGGATACGCCCATCTGGCAGCCTGACATCTAAAATCTCAACATTAAAAGCATGTCCTTCAAATTTTCTTGTGCGATTATTGATCTGATGTTTCAATTTTCACCTTGGATAACAGTGTAGCATGAAAAAACCCGCACAAATCTGCGCGGGTTAGTGTCGTCTCATTCATTGATTAATTGTCAAAGAATATCATTCCATACCGGTTGGGATCTTTTGTTTCAAGCCTGACGACAATCTGCCCGACACCGCGTAACGCGTCTGGTATATTCAGTGTTACGGCAAAATTATTCCCATTCCCATCTGGTTGATATTTCGCTGTTCCAGCAACGATATATTTGCTGTAGTCATATTCGCCTTCCGGGCCCATGGTGAATGTCAGGTCTTCATCTTTGAAAAGATATGGATGTGCGGATTGGAGTGTGACTTTTTGGTCAGGCACAACCTCTGTCTCGCAAATATAATATCCTGGCTGGCAGCCCTTGACATTGTATTCAAGGGTTACGGTTGGCGGGGGGCCAGCTGTCGATGTTGGCAGGACCACAACCTCTTCTTCGGGTTCTTCTTCCGGTTCCGGTGTTTTTTCAATATCAGTGGTTTCTTCTCCATCAGCCGCTTCTTCTTCCATGTCTGCTGCATCTGTGGCATCTAAAGGAATTGCCATAGCTGTCTGCGTGCCAGCGATGATGTTTTTCATCGTCTGGGATTGCGTGGATACAGGATTTGGGAGTTCCTCGCCTTCCGCAGCGCCATCAGTTGGGCCGCCGGATGCTGACCGCGTACAAGAAACGATCACACTGCTTACGATCAGTAACGCGGTAATAATTACTAAATATTTGTGCTTCATGAGCTGTTCTCCTGTTATTTTCCTCTTCTTTTATTATACAAAAATAACACTTACTATATTAACACGCAGTAAATATGGCGTCAATATGCCGCTTAACCCCTATATCTGATGTGAAGCGCAGACACCTGTCTGCGCTTCACAATAAAAATGTTCTAAGGGGTTGTTTCTGGCAGCTGGAATACGAACGGTGATTCCGCTGGCAGCAACATGGTGGAGATGTTTGGCGCTAGTTTGGTAATGTATTGGTAGGTCAGTAGCTCCGGATTGTCTGCGATCGCGGTCTGGATCAGAGTCAGGGCGTCAGCTTCTGCCTGCGCTTCGATCAAGCGCGCTTCCGCGCGTCCTTCAGCCGCGATGACTGCTGCCTGGGCATCCCCTTTCGCAGTCTCAATGATCTGTTGTGCCTCCTGTTTCTTTTTCTCAACAACCAATGCAGCCTGCTTGCCTTCCTGTTCGGCAATTTGCTTTTGTTCAACCGATGCAGCATATTCTGGGGAAAAAGTGATATTTCGCAGCACAAAGTCTACCAAGGACAGCCCATTTTCTTCAAATTTTAGATTGAGCTGTTCTTCAATGAATTCCACCAGTTCAAAACGTTTTGCGCTGATGACCTGCTCCACGGTGAATTGCGAAACGGCATCGCGGATGATTCCGCGCGATTGCGCCCGCACCAGGTCGGTTGAATAGCGATCCTGCCAGAGGATGTGTACATCGACCACCTTCGCGGGGTTAATTTGATAGATGACCGACGCATCCACGAAAATCTCCTGTCCATCGGAAGTACGTGCAGTAATGGAGTCATCTCCCTGTATTTGCCCTTCAAAAGAAGCGATGGACATCGTATATGTGGCGCGTGAGACTGGATAGATTTCGACTCGCTCTACGAAAGGGACAATCCAGCGCAGACCAGGCTGCAGGGGATCTGTGCGAAATCCATTGGGTGAGATGGCTGAGATCACAACGCCCCGCTCCTGCGGTTCGACAAAAACCAATCCTGCACTGGCAGTCGTCACAATGAGAGCGGCAATTGCGAGTGTAATGATGATAGATCTGGATTTCTTGATCGGTTTATTCCTGGTAGCCTGAAGTGTGCTAAAGATGATGGTGCCGATTGTTGCAGCCCATAATAATCCGGCAAAACCAGTAAGGATATCTGTTATTCTCATTTATTCCTCCAATTTTTTTACCTAATTATTCCAATAATTCAACCGAACATATCTCAGTGTTCTATAAGATATACGGATAAAAACAAATATTGTTGCGGTATCAGTATTCTAAAATGATCGTAACCGGACCGTCATTTTGAATATTGAGTTTCATATGCGCGCCGAATATGCCGTTTTGTGTTTCAATCCCATACCCTCGCAGCTGACCGATAAAATAGTCAACCAACTCTAAAGCTATGTGCGGCGATGCTGCCTGAAAAAATGATGGTCTGTTTCCTTTGTGTGTATCTGCCATTAGTGTAAATTGGGAAACAACGATTGCACTGCCATGGATATCTATAAGGGATAGGTTCATTTTGCCCACATCATCAGCAAAGATACGCAAGTTCGCAATTTTCTTTGCCAGACAATCGGCCTTTTTTTGTGTATCCTGCTTTTCAATACCCAGCAGAACCATCAGGCCATCTCCAATCGAAGCGACTGTTTCTTTTTCGACTAATACGCTTCCCTTTGTAACACGCTGGACAACTGCCCGCATAATCGGCTTAATGGCTACGGCAGACCGACGGCATCTCGAACTTCTTCCATCGTTCCTTTTGCGATTTGTCTGGCACGTTTTCCGCCTTCGACTAATATGTCATATACATTATCGGTATTTTCAGCGATATTTGCACGCCTCTCTCTGAAACCTGCCAGGTTTTCGTTCAGGTTTTTTGCGAAGAGTTTTTTACAGTCTACGCAGCCGATACCGGCTGTTCGACATTCACGGTTAACCATTTCGATCTCTTCTGGTTTGGAGTAGATCTTGTGCATAGTGAAAACATTGCAAATATCCGGGTTGCCCGGGTCAGACCGCAGTTTTCGCGCTGGGTCTGTCTTCATCTGCATAACGCGTTTTTGTGTTTCTTCCGGTGTAGCAGCCAGCTCAATGTGGTTATCCTCACTTTTGCTCATTTTCTTTTCACCATCAATTCCGAGCACTTTAGGCACTTTGGTAACCTTCATCTGCGGTTCGATGAGTACATCTGTGTTATAGCGATAGTTAAATGAGCGGACAATTTCGCGTGCAAATTCGAGATGCGGCGCCTGGTCTACCCCAACCGGAACAAAATCTGATTTATATAACACGATATCCGCTGTCATTAAGACCGGATAACCAACCAATCCATAATTGATATTATGCGGCTGTGAGCGGATCTTTTCTTTAAAAGTTGGCAGATCTGTCAGTTTTCCCAACATGGCGACCATAGAAAGGATGGTATGCAGTTCTGTCAATTCTGGAACGTGGGATTGGATGAATATGATAGAACCCGCTGGATCGATACCGGCAGCCAACCAATCTAAAGCCATCTCCATCGTGTTTTGCTTGAGGTTTTGGGTTGTTTCCATGGTTGTCAACGCGTGCAGATCAACGATACAATACACACAATCAAAATCTCTTTGCAGCGCGACATAGTTCTGTATAGCTCCCAAATAATTGCCTAAATGCTGTTTTCCCGTTGGACGGGCGCCTGAGAAAACGCGACCTTTTTTTGCCATCTTAACCTATCCTTTTTAAAATAATTTGTTCCACTTCTCCCGGATATGGAAGCCGGCCGGTATTTTTCTTGGAATACACCAGATCATCGTCTAAAAAAAATATCAAATGTGCCTGTTATTTTCGCTTCAACGATCTCGATATGCTCAACGTGTGCAGAAGATATTGCCTGCAATGCAGAAGCCAACTGCTCTGCCTGGGGTTTAAACCTTCAAGGAACACAGTAGTGTATTGTGACCGTTTTCTGATTCATCGTATCTCCAATATAAACGGTATTATATCTTACACAGGCGAACACCATCTGCATACCCAAAGAAAAAACCTATATAATCCAAATGTGAAAAATAATAAAAGATTTCTAAAGCGATTGCTGGATATTGTTGTTTCCGTATTGGTGCTGGTGATTTTTTCGCCAATTCTTTTGATCATCGGATTATGGATTTTCTTCTCATACGGAAAACCGATTTTCTTTTATCACACTCGGCCGGGCTTTAATGGAGAACCTTTTAGATTGGTTAAATTTCGCTCTATGAAAGATACGCGCGACGAAAAAGGGGAATTATTGCCAGACGCGGAGCGGATCACCCGATTTGGGCATTTTATCCGAAAAACCAGTATTGATGAATTACCTGAATTTTACAATGTGTTACGCGGAGATATGAGTCTCGTTGGTCCGCGCCCGTTGCTAATGCAATATCTTCCCAGGTATTCAGTAGAACAACGCCGCAGGCATGACGTTCTTCCCGGAATTACTGGATGGGCGCAGGTGAATGGACGCAACGCAATATCCTGGGAAGAAAAATTCAAATTTGATCTTTGGTACATAGACAACTGGAGTTTTTGGTTGGATATCAAAATTCTGATAATGACAATACAAAAGGTGTTTTCCGGGGAGGGAATCTCCCAACCAGGACGGGCAACGATGGATGAATTTATGGGGAACGAAGAGTGAACTTATTGCATAACAGAGTAAGGGAATATTTGTCCTTCCCTTAGCAGCTGGATCAGTTCGTCGATCTGCCGCATTTTGCCCTGTGTTAGCCCAACCAACCCATCTGTAACAGTGACGTAATTGATGTCAGAAAATTTCAGGCTGGCGTTAATCACTTTACCGCCGATGCCGTTGACCAAATCTGGCCAGATCTCTTGTAGAGCGGTCAAGCCATCAGAACTTATTGTTGCCACCCACTTCGCACGCAATTCCTCAGGCGGGGGCGCATTGCCAATTACTGCGATATCCTGGCTGGCGAGAAAAGCAGCTAATTCAGGAGACGCGACTTCACGTGGGACAAAGAGCACGTTGACCTTGTTTATATTGATTTCATTGAATGCGGCCTGCCAACTTGCAGGTGGACTGCCAGCAGGTTGCTGGGCAATGACCGGATAAGTATTGAGTGGATAAACCAAAGCTGCACAAATTCCGCAATAATAATTTACTCCGTTTATAAAGGATTGATTGAAAGGTACTTCATCAACAATTTGTAAGGCGCCAACCCTGAAATTCGGAGCGATCATCGCGCTTAGATAGCCGGCTAAAAACGCGGCATGATCCTTGTTGATGCGAATGATGCTGCCATTTTCAGGCGGATTCCATTCCTGGCTGCTGATGGCGACAAATTGTGTACCCGGCGCGCTTGCTGCCAACGTGCCCAGGTTGTTTGGCTGCTCCAAGAAAACTATGACCTTGATATCTGGTGTGATCTCATTTGAATTTATGGTATCTCTTAATTCAAAAAGAAATCCAGATTCTGCTGCCAATTGGGTGATAAAAGCCTGCGCTTCCGCAATTTCTTCCGCACCCACATCGGCCGATGCGGCGAGCACTACACGATCTGGTGCCTGGGTTGGCACTGTGGAAGGGGTTGCAACAGGTTGGTCAGGTAATACTTCTTCTTCAGGGGAACGATTCTTACATCCAATCCCTGAAATGATCAGCATAATACTGATCAGGGCCCCTAATACAATCCG
>CAZDIS010000062.1:0-14232 GCA_964505585.1 uncultured Pelolinea sp.
TCTCCTCAATGGTGATCGGCGGGATCGCTCCTGTCGGGCACACCTCGATGCAGGCTGAGCAGCTGAAACTGCACTGCCCCAATCGCGGCACCAGCCGCGGTGTAAAGATGTTCTGTAATCCGCCCTCAAGCAAGCTCGGTTGCAGCCCCTGTGTTGGGCATACACGCACACATTCACCGCAGCGCATGCATAGCGTGGTGAAATCCGTCAGCGTGGCCCCCGGCGGCCGTATCATTCGCGCCGGCTCTCTGCGTGTGATCGTTTCCACACCCAGTAATGACACCCCGGCGGCCGTCCCCACAGCTGCGAGCATTACCCCGCGCCGGTCTGGATCATAGGGCTGCTGCGCTGCCCATTTAATTGGAGAATGTGCTGGGAACGAGATCGCCGATACCGGGCAGTCCGCTGCGCAATCGTAGCAGTAAATGCATTCCGCCGGATCGCTGGCATATCCCTGTGTCTTATCGATCGTCCCGGTGGGGCATTCCCGTGCGCACAATCCGCAGTCCGTGCAGGCATGGCTTACCTCTCGCCGCAGGATCGCCCCGCGAGAAAAGAGGCCCAGCATCCCCCCCAGAGGGCATAGGTACCTGCACCAGAACCGCTCCGCGACCCAGTTCAATCCGAGCATAGTTGCGAATATCAGAAAGATCGGCAGTGCGGCGATGAATACAGATTCAATGCCCTGAAAAAGCGGCAGCAGCACACGTGCGTGGATCACATCCAGCACCGGCCATAAAACATCAAATTGGTAAAGAAATCCTTCAATACCAAACACCATCTTGCGCAGTGCTGGCCATAGAGCCGTTGTCATCGTGCGTGTCAGGATCGAGATCGGGTCCGCGATTGCCATGGTTTGATTGCCCAGAATGGCGGCAAAGATCAGCACGGCGAATACCAGGAACTTGACAGTCCGCCATGGCCCGCTGACGTTTTCGCCATGCCTGGCTTTTTTCGGCGAGATCCAATCCAGCACTGTCCCCATTGGGCATACCCACCCGCACCATACCCGCCCAAAGACCACTGCCGCTGCCAGAGTGATCAGTGCGTACAGCAGCCCGGCGATCAAGGTTCGCCCCGCCACCATCGCGGTCGCGGCGATTAATGGGTCCAGCCGGTAAAATAGATCGCTTTCAAGGGGCGTCGCGCCCAGGTATACTGCCTGCACAAAAAGGAACATGAACAGGCCGAAGAACCCGGCTTGGCTCATCTGCCTGACTCGTCTTATTGTTGTTGCTTTCATATGGTGAACTCCTCGATCTTGATCGCATCCAGGTCCATTGTCCCCAGCCCCATATTCGCCGCTGCGCTGATATAACCAATATCCGCGCCGGACAGATCAAACAGGGTTGCCGCCTGGCTGTCCGCCGCTACCACATCCTCGCTGGCAATGATCGTCTTCGCCAGGCGTACATCATCCAGATTGCCGCCCGTGGGCCCGCCCCGCATCAGCGTGCGGTACCCATCAATAACTGTCAACGCCGGCCGTACGCGGCTGGTCAGGTCGGCGATACGTTGATAGATATTCGCGTGGATCTGTCCGCGGTTCAGGATCGTACCCATCAAATTCTTACAGCCCAGCGTCAGCCGTGTGGTGCCGTGGTCTTTCGCGATCGGCACATTGATCACCACATCCGCGTCCAGTATATCTTGGTAAAAGATCCATTCTTGGATATCCACACCCTCCGGGATCGGATTCTTGCGGAATTTATTATTGTTCATCACTTCCATCTCACCGCCGGCCGCGGCCACGGCATCTTCGATCCCGCTGCGTGCATACGCGCTCAGCGCTGTCCCGCCAAATGGATTATCCATCACCCGCACCCGTTTCGCGCCTGCCCCCAGACATAGGCGCACGATCGCTGCCACAACTTCCGGATTGGTGGTCGCGCCGTATTCATAGGTGTAGTAATCCGTGCAGATATTTGGTTTGATGATCACATCCGCCCCGCTGCGCACAAACCGTTCAATTCCCCCGATCGCTGCGATTGCCCGCATGGTCATATCACCTGGATCTTCGCCATGGACAACGGACATATACACGTCGCCATATTCTGGGATCGTCCTTTCAGCGGACGCTTGGCTGGTTTCTCCTGTTTGCGCCCCGGGTGTTTGCGTGGCCAGATCGATCTTTGGCGTCGGCAGCGCATCCGCCGCTTGCCTTGAACATCCCGCGAGATAGATACCCGCCCCGGTCAGGCTGATGGTTCGGATGAATTCTCTGCGGTTGATATTCTTTTTCTTCGACATTTTAACGCTCCTGTCGATATTAATACCGATAAGTCAATATCCCCACTTTCCCTCTATTCAGCCTCCTCCCCTTCCTTATTAGTATAACTTAGAACCGCAGGCGGAAAACACGGTAACGTTTATAGATTGAAGCCCCCATCCGCTCTGCCAGCACCGGTGTCTTTGGGTTATCTGCTGACGTCAGCGATAGGTCCACCCAGTGATACCCGCGTGCCAGCAGTCGTTTCACCATTTCCGAAAACATCAGGATCGCGACGCCGCTGCCCCAGTATTCCGGTAGCACCAGCACGCTTTTGATCGCGGCGCTTTTTGGCGGCTTCCTGGCATGCCACCACGCCTGCAGATAATTCCACGGATAGCGCATCCCATTAGCATGGATCAGCACCTCATTGAAGTTAGGAATAGCGGGAAAGAATCCGACTGGTTTTCCCTCGACTTCCGCGAAAAGGATCAATTCAGGATTTGCGATCTCAACAAAAGGAGCCATCAGTTCACGCAGCGCTTCCCGCTGCCACGGAACGTGCCCGTTCAGGTGCTTGAGCGCTGGATTGATCAGATCGAAAACAAGGTCAACCTCTGCTTCCCAGTGGTTGAAATCCGCGTGTCTGACGGTGTAATGCTTGCGTTCCCGCACCCGCTCGGCGTAGGCATGGATCTTTTCCAGCCCCTCAAGATCGCCGCGCAGATCGCGGGCGTAAGCCAGGTTATCTCCTCTGCCTGGCTGAAATCCGTATGTTTCAATCAAGCTCTGATAATAGTCCGTTGTATGCCCGCACAGTATCGCCGGGGGTCGGTCTCTGCCTGCGATCAGGATGCCATAGCCGTCTTCATAATCCAGGTTGAAAGGGCCGTACAGACTGTCCTGGCCATGCGCGATCGCCCATGCCTTGGCATGGTCAAATAACGCGAAAGCGGCTTCCCTGTCCTTGATACATTCAAAAAATCCAAATACACAGTCCTTCTTGTTCGCGTTTTTGTTGGCCTTGAAATCGATGGCGGTGCTGATCGTGCCAACCAGTTCGCTGCCGCGGTAAGCGCCCCAGAATT
Source organism: uncultured Pelolinea sp. (assembly GCA_964505585.1). Lineage (GTDB taxonomy): Bacteria > Chloroflexota > Anaerolineae > Anaerolineales > Anaerolineaceae > Pelolinea. The sequence continues at coordinate 3,298 of CAZDIS010000062.1, forward strand.
CTGCGCTTCCGCGCTGGAAAAATACACCGCGTTCAGGATCAACCGTTTTCCAGCGGTCCGCCAGGATAGGCGGCACCCACAAAGGATCGTCCCGATAGATCTTCCATGGAAAAGTAAGGAACTGGTGAAATTGCCGTTTTGATTTGATCTGTCTGATGACGATCTCCGCCATCTCTAAACCTCCGCTCGCCGTTCTTCCAGCGCCGCTACCACCTTGGAATACGATTCACGGTCAAGCGGGTACTTCAGCGCAAAAACGATCGCAACCATCAGCAATGCCGCCGGGATCGGCCCCATCAAAAGGCGGATGCCCAGCAATGCGCTGGCAGGTTGCTCTGCCGCGTTCGGAACGTAATTGGTCACATCCAGCAGTACGGCGGTGAGCGGAATAGCGATGGAAGAAGCGACTTTTTTCATCAGCGTGATCAGGCTGTAAAAGACCCCTTCATGTCTTTCGCCGGTCTGATATTCATCCCACTCGATGGCATCCGGCAGCATGGACCAGGGTAGAACATGCGCCGCGCTCACCCCTACCCCCGCCATCACACACAGCACGATCACCATCCAGAACGGAGCGGTCGCACCCACCGTGATCAGCACCATCAGCACCACCGCCATGAAGGCGATCCCGACCACGTAAGCTTTTCTTTTTTCCATCTTGCGCGAAGCATATTCCCACAACGGCAGCGCGATAATGCCGGTCACGAAGATCAACGCCATCACCAGGTCGCTTTGCCGTTCAAGGCGCAGTACATACTTCACGAAAAACAGCAGAACAGCCTGGATCACATCCATGCAGGTCCAGGTTAACAGATAAATAATGGCACCAAATACAAACGGGCGGTTCTGGAATGCCGCTTTCAGCGCCGGGATCATTTTCGGCTTTTCCTGTGTTGCGTATGATTCTTTCTCTTTCGTGTTGAAGAACACCAGCCATAGCGGGATCGCGCTCATCACCCCGAATATTATCGACATCAACATCACCCGCGGCGCGTTTTCCGGTGTAAAAGTACCAACGATCATCAGCGGCAGCGTGAAAGATAGCAAGCTCCCGAAAATAGAGAAGAACATCCGATAAGATGTCAGGGCCGTCCGCTCATCATAGTCCTCGGTTAATTCTGGTGTCAGGGCGAAGTACGGCATATACACAAATGTCGCTGCAGCGTCAAATACCACATAAGCCACAGCGTAATACGCGACCAGTGCGAGATCGCTCGTGAATGGCGGCCGGTACCACATCATCACAAAAGCCAGCGCGAATGGTAGCGCCCCGAACAACAGGAATGGCCGCCGCCTGCCCCATCTGCTGCGTGTCCGGTCAGAAATATGCCCGATGATCGGGTCATTGACCCAATCCCATATTTTTCCGGCCAGAATCGCGATGCCTGCGTATGCGGGCCTTAAGTGGATGACATCGGTCAGGAATAACAGGAAATACGCGCCAATGATCGTTGTGGTTAGGCTGAATCCCAGGTCTCCCGCACCATAAATGATCTTCGTCTTACGTGATAATTTCTCTGCCATGCACTGCCTCCAAGTGGATCATTTTTTATATAAAACCCCATTTTATCAGAATGGTTCTTTTTTCTGAGCCACCTTTGAAGCCTGCCCTTTGATTTAATAGGGACAGTTGAGGTAATTGGATATTCGCCCTCCGAACCAAAACCTCATGACCGATACCCTGCCCCTTCGGGGGCAGGTGTGTCAATAACAGGAATAGCTCTTTTTAATACGGTCGCCGCCGCCTTGGTGACCTGGAGAAGGGAGAACATACGTGTACTAAACATGGTACTTCTCATTGCTGTTGCACTGGGATTGATTTGCGGATTCTTGCGAGCAAAGTTGCGTGGGAGTGAATTACGGACAATAAAGCTCCAAATGGTTTGGTTGGTTTTTGTCGCATTTATTCCGCAGTTTTTTGCCTTTTCTTTTTACCCGACACAAAGGCAAATTCCAGATTCCTGGATCCCATTCATCTTGGTCGGGTCACAGCTATTGCTGCTTTTATTCGCCTGGCGTAATCGTAAAGAGCCAGGCATGTGGTTGTTGGGTCTCGGTTTATTATCTAATTTTCTGGCCATCACATGCAACGGGGGATTTATGCCCCTCCCGCCGGAAAATGCCGAACGCCTCATTCCGCCCGGCAGCGGGATCACACTTTTACCTGGTGAACGAGCCGGCCTTGGTAAGGACATAGTCCTTGCGCGCGCGGATACGCGCCTGTGGTTTCTGGGTGATGTTTTCATGACCCCCGATTGGTTAAATTACCCGGTCGCGTTCAGTATCGGTGATATATTAATAGCGATGGGGGCTTTCTGGCTGCTTTGGGAACTGGGACGCCCCCAATCTCAACCCAAGGAGGTATCACCATGATACGCGCTCTTGAACATATAACCCCCCGAACGATCGCAAAAGACAATAGGGAGATCTCACGCATTATTTCCGCTGCGGTGGTCAATTCCCGTTTCAGGCAGAAACTGCTGCAGGATCCGCTCGCAGCGGTAGCTGCGGGTTTTAACGGGGAATCGTTCAACCTCAGAAGTGAGCAGCAACACCAAATGGTTTCCGCTAATGCGGCAACGCTGGCTCAATTCGCGTCACATTTCGCGTAACCGGAATGTCTGCATTAACACATTAAAGGTATTTAAAACAGGGAGTATCAATACCGGAAAGGAGAGAAATGAAGCAACTGACACACCTCGCGGCTTTGTTAAGCGGCCGCACTGGTCGCATCATTATTATGGTGCTCACCATCGCTCTGTTCGTCATCAGCGCCGGCGCGCCCAACGCCACCGGCTGCATCGGAAAATAACTGACCGTCAAAAAAGGAGAATTGAAATGAAAAAATTGACACGCTTTGCCACGGTTTTATCTGGAAAGTCCGGCCGCATCATCGTTATGGTGCTCACCATCGCTCTGTTCGTCATCAGCGCCGGCGCGCCCAACGCTACCGGCTGCATCGGAAAATAAGAATTAGTAATTAAAAAAAGGAAACAATATGCTTAGACAATTAGATCCAACGATCACAACAAAACAGCAGCTGGCCAGTGCTGAAATCAGCCGAATTCTTTCAGCCGCTGTGATCAACAATGGTTTTCGAAAAATGCTCCTCGCTGATCCCATCAAAGCGATCTCGAATGGGTACAGCGGAGAGAAATTTGATATAGGCAGTGACGAAAAAACCCGCCTGGCTGGTATTCGTGCGACTTCATTAGCAGATTTTGCCGCACAGCTATCACAAATCTAAACACAAAAGGAGAGCAAAATGTTCAGGATTGACCAAATTATTTCTAAAGGTTTAACAATAGCGCAAAGCAGACAGGTCCGGATTGCGGTCATGGTATTGGCTGTCGCGCTTTTCGTCTTTGCCGCGGGCGCGCCCAACGCTACCGGCTGCATCGGAAAATAACTGACCATCAAAAAAGGAGAGTTGAAATGAAAGAAATGACACGCTTTGCCACTGTTTTATCTGGAAAGTCCGGCCGCATCATCGTTATGGTGCTCACCATCGCTCTGTTCGTCATCAGCGCCGGCGCGCCCAACGCTACCGGCTGCATCGGAAAATAACTGATTATCAAAAAGGAGAATTAAAAATGAAAAAATTGACACGCTTCGCCACTGTTTTATCCGGAAAGTCCGGCCGCATCATCGTTATGGTGCTCACCATCGCTCTGTTCGTTATCAGCGCCGGCGCGCCCAACGCCACCGGCTGCATCGGAAAATAGTTTAGGGTCAATAGGATAAAAACAATGTTAAAAACAATGCATTATCATGCGCATCAAGATCTTCGGGAGATTCATCCCGAATACAGCCGTATTCTCAGCGCCGCGGTGGTCAATAAAGGGTTCCGCAGGAAACTGTTAAATGACCCTGTCCGGGCGATTGCCTCCGGTTTCAATGGTGAAACCTTCGATCTCACGGATGATGAGAAAAGAGAACTGACCGCCTTGAAAGGCCTTTCGCTCTCAGAATTCGCGCTGCAGATCTCGCGTATATAGATATTAGAACAGCGAACAACTGAATATTTTTTTCTGCAGTTGATCCCTGTTGTTTGGTACAAATTATGCATCAGGGTATTGAATGGACCCAATTGTAGATATTAAAAACATGAATGTCATTTTAGTGACCAATACACGCCCGTATTCAGACGGTTTCTCCACAGCCGCTGATATTTCCCAAATGGTCGCGCGCAGCGGGAAGAAGGTCGCCTTGATCGACGCCGACCTGCACCGGCCTGTCTTGCATAAGATATTCGATCTGCCGCCCGGCTTGGGGTTAAGTGACGTGCTTAACAACCATCGCTCACCACTTTCCGTCCTCAACAAAACCAAGTACGCCAACCTTTCTGTTCTCACCAGCGGAACAGATCCCCTGGCAGATTATGCGCTTTTCGATTCGGATAAGATCCGTTCCCATATGCAACTCCTGAAAAATGAATATGACAAAGTCATTATCCATGGGCCGCCATTTTTCTATGCCGAAACGCTTTCGCTGGCCTTTCTGGTAGATAGTGTGGTGATGCTCATCCACCCTGGCTACAATAAAACAGAAACCTCGCGCGCCATCATTGATAAATTCCAGCGTACAGGCACAGCGGTGGTCGGCATTGTTATGCGTGAACAGCCACGCAATCAGGCAAATCAATCCGCCTTCATCGACCGCTTGCTCGCGTTTGATAAACAGTCGCGAAAATCCCCCTGATCGATTGTTGTTTTTATTAATTCTCACATACAATAAAAACAGGAATTTTTTCATTTAACGGAGGAACAATGGACCAAAAAAAACTGCAGGCTGGCATCGAACGATTGAAGAAAATGGTAGAGCCCTGGCATCAATCCCTCCAGGCCCCGCGAAATTTCCAGGAAAAAACCCTGCAGCGCCTGCTTGCAATTTACAGCCAATCAGAGTTTGGAAAAAATCACCGATCCGCTGCCATCAGTTCATATCAGGATTTCAAGCAAAAATTTCCAATTCGTGATTATGAATCCTATAAGCCCATCATCCAGCAGGTCATGGAAGGGCATACCGCTGCCCTCTTAAATGAAGAACCCATCGGCTGGGCCATCACACGCGGTACGACCAAAGGCCAAACAAAGTTTATACCCATGATACCAACAGACCTGAAAATGCGTGTGGCTGCCGGGCGCGCGGTGGTAAACTATGCGCTCTCCACGCAGCGCTTTGATATCTTTACCGGTGTCAACCTGAACCTCAACTTCCCTTCAAAGATCGGTACGATTACGGCGGGTAATCGCGAGATCGATTATGGTTACAGCTCCGGCATTTATACAAAGTATGTCTCCACCAACACCCCTGTTCACTCGGTCCCTGCTCAGGACGAGATCGATGCGCTTGGCGGCGGCAAGACCATGCGCGATTGGGAAGCGCGCTTTGAGCTGGCTTATGAAAGATGCCGCGATAAAAATGTTTCCCTCGTGGGCGGTGTCGCGCCTACCGCGATCCAGTTTGGCCGCTACATGAAGAAAGCGCATCATAAGTATCCCAAAGACCTGTGGAATGTGATCGTCATGACCCTCGGCAGCGTCCCCGGCATCAACACCCGCCTCACCGCTTCCCTCACCGCCCTCTACGGCAGGGCCGCCATCCGTGAGATTTATGGCGCGACAGAAGGCATGTTCGGGCAGCAGTTGGACAAAAATCGCGCCTGGTCACCCAATTACGATCTCTTCTTCTTCGAGATCAAAGTTGGCGAAACGGTCAAACCACTCTATGAAATGCGGCCCGGTGAACTTGGCAGTTTAATTGTTTCCACCCCTGTCCTGGCCCGTTACGAGATTGGCGATCTCATCCTCGCCTTCAAACCGCCCTACTTCCGCACTATTGGCCGCAAAGATTGGCTTACCCCCTTTAAATACGCCTGGTATGAATTCTCCACCCTCAACCTGGGACGGCTTTAAGGTATTGACTTTGCTTCGAGGAAAAAAACACAAATAGCTTAAGAAATTGTGACGCTTTCATCTAAAATGCGGTTAGAACAAGAGCATCATCTCCACTCACCGATCACATGTAAAATAAGATTAACTTTGTATTTAACAAAAATAGCAACGATTGGAGAAACACATGGTACAAATTGCACCCTCTATTGCATCAGGGCCGCTGACCAATCTGCGCGGCACGATTCGTTTATTGGAAAAAACTGGCGCATCCATTATTCATTTTGATGTCGAGGACGGAAATTTTGTCCCAGAGATGAATTTGGGTACTAAGGTAATAAAAGAATTGCGGCCATTAACCACCTTGCCTTTTGACGTCCATTTGATGATGGATAACCCCGAATGGATCATCCCCGGGCTCGCAGATATGGGTGTGGATAGTGTATCCGTGCATTACGAAGCTTGCCGCTACCCACGCAGAGTGCTCCAGTTGATCACTAAACAAAAAATGAAAGCCGGATTGGCATTCAACCCGGCCACCGAAATTCCCAACCTGGATTTTTGTTCGCCGTACCTCTCATTTATCGTTGTCTTATCAACTGAACCAGAGGAGAACAACCCTGCCTATTTACCGGCCATAATGAATAAGATCCGTGTTGGAAAATCAAAAGAATATCTAAAAGATCTTCTGTGGGTAGCGGATGGTGGCATCTCTGCTGCAAACGTTTGCGATGCTGTGGAAGCAGGCGCCGATATCCTCGTGATTGGACGGGGGGTCTTTATAGATGGCAAAATCGAGGATAATATGCGCGCCATTAAACAGGCGATTAATAAGATACCCAATTAGTTCTACTTTTTCTTTATCCAAGAATCCACACTGCGGATACCATCAAACAATCGAGTAACATCTGGATCAGTTTTTTATTTTAACAGCGAAGCAAAATAATCTGCATTAAAGTAGTTGAATATTTCAACACATTTATACCCATTGCGCATCAAAACATTTCCCGATTTGCCTTTTTGATAATTGACATTTCTAAAAAATATCTATATAATGTTCATAAAGGTGCAAATTTATTCATTTTCACGTAAATATATGCAGGATTATTGAAACACTAAACGATCACGGAAAAGTCTTGAAGAAATCATTGGGTTTATTGCGAATAAGGAGGTGAAGGAAAAAAATACGAAATAGAAAAGAGTTGAAAAACTTGTTGATTAATTTTTTATAAATAAGGAGAATAAAATGAGTTTTATTGACGGAGTAAGGGCTGTATGGGATTTTGTAAGTGGGCTTGGATCCACTTTGTTACTGCCCTTGATCATAACAATTATTGGTCTGGTCTTCGGCCAGAAACTACGCACTGCGTTGCGTGCAGGCCTTATGTTGGCGGTGGGCTTTATTACGATCAATCTGGTTATTGGCTTGTTGATCGGCGAAATGGTGCCTGTTGTCAATGCGATGGTTGAAGGAACTGGCGCAAACCTCACAATTCTGGATGTCGGCTGGGGTGTTGCCGCAGGCATCGCTTGGGGTACACAGGCAGGTTCACTTGTGGTTATCGTGTGTCTGCTCACCAACATCATCATGCTTGCGCTCAATCTCACCAAAACCCTCAATATTGATATTTGGAACTTCTGGAACCAGGCTTTCACAGCTTCTGTTGTTTATCTTGCCTCAGGCCGTAACATGGTCCTGGCTATGGTCGCCGCGGCCATTCACACGGTTTATGCATTGTTAATTGCGGACGCGACAGCCAAAGACGTACAGGAATTCTACAACCTGCCTGGTATCAGCATTCCCCACGGTTGGGCAGTATCAAGCGTTCCGATCATCTACGCGGTCAACTGGGTGCTCGACCGTATCCCCGGCGTGAAGGATATCCACTGGGATGAGAGCGGTATTCGTGAAAAATGGGGCATCTTTGGTGAACCCCTCTTCCTCGGTGTGCTCCTCGGTGTTCTTGTTGGCCTCTTCGGCGGCCTCTGGCGCGATCCTGTCCGCCTGCTCACCCTCGGTGTCACCATCGGCGCGGCCATGGTCTTGATTCCCAAGATTATCGGCTTCTTCATGGAAGCGCTCACCCCGATCGCCCAGTCAGCCCGTGAATTCATGAAAGCCAAGTTCGGCGGCCGTGAATTCTATATCGGTCTCGATAGCGCGGTTCTGATCGGCCACCCCATCACGGTTGCTGCCGGTATCATCATGATCCCGATCGTGCTCGGTCTTGCGTTGATTCTGCCGGGAAATAAGGTTCTGCCCTTCGGCGACCTGGCTGCGACTTTCTATTTTGTCGCGATGGTTCCATTCATGTCCAAAGGCAACTTGTTCCGTTCCATCGTCTGCGGTACGGTCATCTTCGTGGTTGTGCTCTATGCATGCACCTCATTTGGACCGGCACTGACAGAAATGGCTTTGGAAACCGGTTATGCAATTCCAGAAGGCGCAGTCGACATCACCGGCCTTTCTGCCGGAAACTGGCTATCCGCTCTATTATTCCAAATTGGACGACTCTTCGGCGGATAAATAATTAATAACCAAATAGATCTGGATGTGGAATCAAATCCACATCCAGAATTTTTAATGCAATTATTCAGCTTGGGAAATCATCATTTAGAGGATTTATTATGAAAGTAGCTGTTTACCATAGCAACAAAGACGTTCGTGTAGAAGATCAACCTACTCCCAAACCGCGGGCAGGTGAAATTTTAGTCAGAACAAAAGCCTGCGGAGTATGCGTGGCAGACACGATGGAATGGTATCTCTCACCGCGGGCGCCCCTGACTCTCGGTCATGAACCAGCAGGTATTGTTGAAGCAGTCGGACCCAATACCACCAGGTTCAACGTTGGAGATCGGGTTTTTGTCCATCATCACATTCCCTGCTTGATTTGTGACCATTGCCAGCGCGGAAATTTCACCATGTGTGAACAATTCCGTGCCACCCACATCCACCCCGGCGGCTTTTCTGAGTTTTTCATCGCTTCTCCTCTCCATGTGGAAAGGGATACATTACTTTTACCGGACAATGTAAGTTTTGAAGCGGGCACATTGATTGAACCACTGGCCTGCGTTATCCACGCCATCAAAAAGGCAGGTGTCAACCACGGTGATTCTGTCGTTTTAATTGGCTCAGGAACCATGGGATTAATGTTCATTGAAACCCTCAAGTATTGGGGGGTGCGAGACCTGGTGGTGTATGAGATATTGGATTGGCGGCTTCACAAAGCACTGGAATTCGGCGCCAGTCAGGCACTGGTCCCCGATAAAGATCCGGCAGTTGAAGCAAAGCATTTATCCGAATTCCTGGGTAAAAACGGCGCGGATAAGGTTTTTATTGCGGCCAAGGACATCAGTGCGATGAAACTTGGAATGCAGTGTGTCAATAAAGGGGGAACCGTCACTTTCTTTGCAACGCCAAAACCCAGTGAATCGATTGACCTTTACCCCAGTCATATTTTCTTCAATGAGATCACAATTACTTCAACGTATTCGGCCGATCATACGGATACCCGTATGGCACTGGATTTGATAAAGAATGGCGATGTTTCAGCGGAGAAGATCATCAGCCATCGCTTTCCCCTTGAAAAATTATCGGATGCCATTCTGCAGACAAATTCTCGCGACGAATCCTTGAAATGTGTCATTACTTTTGAATGAGTGAATCATGGCTTATATAATTGACTTAAATGACCAGGTTGCAATTATCACAGGATCTGCCAAGGGAATTGGTCTGGCAACCGCGAAAATTCTCACCAGTGCCGGCGCCCGCGTTGTCATCAATGATCTGATAGATCCAGACCAAATAAATCATGTTCTCCGGGAAGTTGCTGTAGAGGGAAAGGCACCCCATTACATTCAAAAAGATATATCCATCGAGCAAAACGTAAAAGACCTGGTTGAAGAGGTAATTGGCGAATTCGGCCGGATTGATATTCTTGTTAATAATGCCGGACTGGTTGCAGATTGGCAAAAAAGCTTCGATGTACACGTCCGAGGGCTTCATTACTGCACAGAAGCAGTCGTGCCATTCATGAAAAAGCAGGGCCAGGGACGTATTATTAACCTCACTTCGACCTGTGTCGAAAGCGGGGGGACAGGTATTCCCCAATATGTCGCCACCAAAGCCGGTGCGTATTCCCTCACCCGCTACTACGCCAAAACATATGGACCGGATGGTATTCTGACAAATGCGGTAATGCCTTCCGTCATTATGTCCGATATGATCATGACCCGCTACGAAAGTGAACAGCAAATGATTGACCATTATGTTCCCCAGATGCCAATTCGTCGTATTGGGTATCCTGTGGATATCGCAAAAGTGATTTTATTTCTTTGCAGCGACTTATCAAGCTATATCAATGGCGAGATCATTGTCGCTGACGGCGGTAGAATGTATGTTGGATAAAAAAAGGAGAAAAAAATGAAAGACATTTTTACTGAATTGCGTCACCTCACCTCCATCCCTGCCTTATCTGGATTAGAAGATAAGATGATCAAGGAGATGGTTTCACGTTTTGAACCGCTGGCTGACCAGGTCGAAGTTGACCGCATCGGCAATGTAACTGCGACTTTTAAAGGCAAGAATGACCAGGAACCCACTTTCCTCATCTTCGCTCACGTAGATGAGCTTGGATTGATGATCCGCAAGGTCGAAAAAAATGGTTTCCTGCGCTTTGACCGAATCGGTGGTGTGCCGGAAAAAACACTCATGGGGCAATTTATGGATGTCCATACTACTGATGGTGAAAAAATCATCCGGGGTGTAATTGGTACTTATGCGCATCACTACACGCCTGCTGATGCCAAACGCGCCGTCCCCACCCATAAAGAGATGTATATCGACATCGGCGCCTCCAGCTGCGAAGAGGTCATCGCCAAAGGCATTGATATTGGGTCAGCAGTCACCTATAGCCGTGAACTGCAGCGGGTTGGTGAACACATGGTCTGCGGAAAAACCCTCGATAATCGTATCGGCTGCCTGATGCTCATTGCCCTGGCTGAATACCTGCACGAGAATCCTCCAGCAGGCACAGTCTAT
>CAZDIS010000063.1:0-13617 GCA_964505585.1 uncultured Pelolinea sp.
CCGAATTCGCTATCCGCGAAGGCGGCCTCACCGTAGGTGCTGGTAGAATCACAGAAATCATTGAATAGGTAAAAACATGGCAAAACAAAAAATACGTATCAGATTAAAAGCATACGATCATCGCGTATTAGACCAATCCGCGAAACGAATCGTAGAAACAGCGGAACGCAGCGGCGCAAAAGTTGTTGGACCAGTTCCTTTGCCAACAAAACTGGAAAAATTCACAGTCAGGCGCTCAACATTTATTGATAAAGATTCACACGAGCATTTTGAAATTCGAACCCATAATCGCTTGATCGATGTCATGGACCCTGATTCAAAGACAATCGATATGCTGATGCGTTTGAATTTGCCTGCAGGCGTTGATATTGAAATAAAGATCTAAGAAGAAAATACCATAAAGCTGTTGTTTATGGTATACTTGCACGGTTTGCTTAACAACTAAGACGTTTTATAAGAGTTTTTGTTTTTCAGAAGGGAAAAATATAAAACCCTTTTGGCCAAAGACTGACTATAAAATGTGAGATGATGCAGCTGAGCCCATGCTGACAGTCTCAAATAAATTATTTGATTAGGAGAAAATTGAAATGTTTAAAGGGCTAATTGGCAAAAAACTTGGCATGACCCAGGTCTTCAGTGAGGACGGCTTAGCGTTTCCCGCCACTCTGATCGAAGCTGGGCCTTGTTATGTTACACAAGTGCGGAATATCGAACGTGATGGATATTCCGCTGTTCAGTTAGGGTTTGGAAAGGTTCTTGAAAGGAAGCTTACTAAAGGCCAGCTGGGACATCTTGAGAAGAACGAAATCCCTCCAGTGAAGATCCTGCGAGAATTCCGCGCAAAATCAATTGATGTAAAAGTTGGTGATGTGATTGATGTTTCGCAATTTGAATTAGGTAAAAGGGTGGATGTCGTCGGCATCAGTAAAGGTAAAGGTTTTGCTGGCGTCGTAAAACGCTGGCATTTCAGAGGCGGGCCTGTGACACATGGCCAATCAGACCGGCTGCGCGCGCCCGGTTCGATCGCTGCTGGTACTACCCCGGGGCGCGTATTTAAAGGGAAAAAGATGCCCGGGCGCATGGGCAACGAGCGGGTTTCCTCGCAAAATGTGAAAGTTGTTTACATTGACGCGGAAAAGAATATCATCGGCGTAAATGGTTCGGTTCCCGGTCCTCGCGGCGGTATTGTGATGATCAAGGACGCAAGGAAACAATAAGGAGAACTTAAGCGGCGGAAATTTCCGCGCTTTTGGAGTGAAACATGACGAAAGTGAATGTAGTAGATATCAAAGGAAAAAAGATTAAAGAGATGGAGCTTCCGGCCGCATTGTTCGAAGCGCCAGTTAACATCGATTTAATGCATCAGGCATATGTACGGCAAACCGCGAACGCCAGACTTGGCACACATGAAACAAAAGTCCGTGGCGACGTTTCAGGCGGAGGCCGTAAACCCTGGCGCCAAAAAGGCACCGGTCGGGCACGGCAGGGTTCCATTCGTGCCGCGCAGTGGGTTGGCGGTGGAAAGATCCATACACCGCACATGCGATCATACGATAAAAAAATGCCCAGAAAGATGCGCCGCGCAGCTGTGCGATCCGCGCTTTCTGTAAAAGCTTCAGAGAATTCTGTTGTTCTGGTTGATAAGTTCGCTTTGAAAGAACCGAAAACGAAAGACCTGGCGGTATCTGTAAACAAGATGGTTGGCAATAACACTGCTTTACTGGTTGTTGCAGAGAAAGCGGAAAACGAAAACATATTTCGATCAGCGGAAAATTTAGATAACGTAAAGGTTTTACTGGCGAAATACTTAAATATTCGCGATCTGTTAACGTACGAGCAAATTGTCTTCGATCTTAAGGCGATCGAAGTGATGGAATCGTATCTTGGGAAAGGAAAAAGTGCATAATGAAATCACCGTTTGACATTCTCATTCGGCCTATTATTACCGAAAAATCAGCTTTTCAATCATCTTCTCTGAACCAGTATGTTTTTGAGGTTCCGATGGATGCGACGCGGACGGATATCCGTGATGCTGTTGAAAAGGCATTTGACGTGACCGTGCTCAAGGTGAATACCATCAATGTTGCACCGAAAGTTGGCAGAAAAGGCAGAAGCAGGCGATTAGCGATTAAAAAATCGGCATACAAAAAAGCGATTGTAAAGATCAATCCTGAAGACCGTATTCCGATCTTCGAGGGAGTTGAGTAATGAGTGTAAAGGTATATAAACCAACAACGCCAGGCCAGCGCGGTATGACTGGCGCGTCATATGATGAAATAACGAAAACGAAACCAGAGAAAAATCTAACTGTTTCAAAATCAAAAAAATCAGGACGCAATAACCAGGGCCGCATTACTGTTCGCCATCGCGGCGGTGGCAGCAGGCAAATGGTTCGTGTAGTAGACTTTAAAAGGCAGAAATTGAACATTCCTGCTAAAGTCTCTGCAATTGAATATGATCCGAAACGGTCCGCCCGTCTGGCATTATTGACCTATGCGGATGGAGAGAAAGCATACATTATCGCACCGCTTGGTGTAAAAGTAGGAGATACCTTAGTCTCTGGTTCCGATGTTGATATTAAGAACGGGAATTGTCTGCCTATCGAGAATATCCCCGTTGGCACGATGATCCATAACATTGAAATGCAGCCAGGGAAGGGCGGGCAAATGGTTCGCTCGGCTGGCACGTCCGCACAGCTTCTCGCAAAAGAAGGTAAATACGCTCAAATCCGTATGCCTTCCGGTGAGGTACGGCGGGTGAATAAAAAATGTTTTGCGGTTATCGGACAGGTTGGCAACGTTGAACACAGCCAGATCAAATTAGGCAAAGCGGGGCGAAGACGCAATATGGGTTGGCGTCCTGCGGTTCGCGGCAGCGCTATGAACCCGAATGACCACCCGCATGGCGGCGGCGAAGGGCGGTCGCCAATCGGTATGCCAAGTCCGAAGTCACCATGGGGTATACCAACACTGGGTTACCACACCAGAACGAACAAGAGCACCGAGAAATACATCGTTCGCAGCAGGCACGCTGCTAAGCGGAAGAAAAAGAAGAAATAATTCAGGAGCTGAATAATGTCACGATCGCTAAAAAAAGGTCCATTCATTGAGCCGAAATTACTAAAGAAGATTGAAGCGATGAATGAGAGAAAAGAAAAGAAGGTTGTCCGAACCTGGAGCAGAGCAAGCACCATTTTTCCCCAGATGGTTGGACATACCATTGCAGTCCATGATGGACGCCGGCATGTACCGATCTATATCACTGAGAATATGGTTGGGCATAAACTGGGTGAATTCGCGCCAACGCGCATGTTCCGCGGCCACCTGGCAGGGCGCGCATCACGCATTGAGGAAACAGAGGAATAGATCATGGCAATCGATATTAAAGCTGAATTGAATTATTATCCTGTGTCTCCGCAAAAGATGCGCCTTGTGATCGACCTCGTGAGAGGAAAAAAAGCTGAAGAAGCGCTAACGATCTTACGCTTTGTGAATAAGAAAAGCGCTGAACCGGTACGCAAATTGATCGCTTCCGCTATGGCAAATGGAGAGCATAATTTCGGTATACCGGCAGAGAATTTATATGTTCATAAAATCATCGCGAATGAAGCGCCAACACGGAAGTGGCGCCGCTATGGAGCCAGGGGACGGTTTAAGCCGATCCTGCGCCGATCAGCGCATGTGAATGTTGTTTTACGAGAAAAGGTTCAATAAAAGGACAACCAGGAGATATTATGGGTCGAAAAGTACATCCGATCGGAATGCGTTTAGGAGTGATTCGCACTTGGGATGGCAGATGGTATGCCGAAGGGCAGAATTATATCGATCAATTTCATCAGGATCTTGAAATCCGGGAGAAGATCAAGGAAGTCGGTGATCGCGCGGGCGTTTCAAGAATCGAGATCGAGCGTTTTCCAAGTAAAGTGAAAATCATTGCGCATACAGCAAAACCCGGCATTTTGATCGGTAGAAAAGGTGAGACCGTAAAAGCATTACGGGCCGACCTTGAGAAATTTACCGGAAAAAAGATAGATCTTGAGATCATGGAAATAAAAAATCCTGATACCGATGCATTGTTGATCGCGAAGAACGTTGCTTCTCAGATCGAGCGCCGCATCAGTTATCGGCGCGCGATGAAGCGTGCGATTCAGAATGGAATCCGACAGGGTGCCGAAGGCGTAAAGATCCAGGTCGCTGGCCGATTAAACGGCGCTGAGATGTGCCGAACTATCTGGCTGCGTGAAGGCAGGGTTCCGTTGCAGACGCTGCGTGCTGACATCGAATTCGCGCGCGCTGAAGCAGATACCACTGCTGGAAAGATCGGCGTCAAAGTTTGGGTCTATAAGGGAGAAGTATTACCCGGTTCAGAAGAAGAGATGGAGAAAACAGAGGGTGTTTACGTCAGTGAATAGTTCACTAGCGATAACCCTGTAGCAAAGAGGATTTGAATTATGTTGATGCCAAAAAGAGTGAAATATCGCAAACAGATGCGCGGCCGAATGCGCGGTAAAGCGTACCGCGGCGCGACGATCCTGAATGGTGAATACGCGTTACAAGCGCTTGAGCCCGCATGGATTTCTGCCCGCCAGATCGAAGCCGCACGGCGCGCTATTGTTCGCACAATGAAGCGAAGAGGCAAGGTGTTTATCAGGATATTTCCAGATAAACCGATCACCAAACGAGCCGCAGAATCTCGGATGGGTAAAGGAAAAGGCGCTGTTGAATATTGGGCAGCTGTCGTAAAACCGGGACGCATCATGATCGAAGTGGGCGGTCTTGACAAAGAGACCTCGGTGGAAGCACTGCGCTTAGCAAAGCACAAATTTCCTATCAAAACCAGAATTGTCTCTCACGACGATTTCATTGGAGGGCAGGGATGAAGACTGCAGACATTAGAAAATTAGAGATCAAAGAATTAAAAGAGAAGATCGAAGAGACAAAAAAAGATTTTATGTTATTGCGCTTTCAAGCAATCAGTGGACAACTTACGGATACAAGTAAGGTCACAAAATCGAAGCGGATCATTGCGAGAATGGAAACGATTTTGCGCGAAAAGCAATTAAGTGTGAAAGCAGAAGGTGAAGCATGAATAACCGCAGAAGATTGGTTGGTATTGTAACAGGCAATAAAATGGATAAAACGGTCGTCGTTGAGGTATCTCACTCTTTTCGACATCCTCTTTATCAAAAAGTTGTTCATTCCGCAAAGCGCTTCAAAGTTCACGATGAATTAGACTGCCAGATCGGCGACAAAGTTCAGATCATTGAGACCAAGCCGATCTCGAAAACAAAACGCTTCGCGGTCGAAAAGATCCTAAGAAAAGATGAAGCTGCTGAGATTCTGACAGAAATTGAAACAGAAGAGGTAGCATAATGATACAACATGAGTCACGCTTAACCATTGCTGATAACACCGGCGCGAAAGAAATTCTGGTGATTCACGTATTGGGTGGAACAAAACGAAAATACGGCGGGATCGGTGATGTTGTGGTTGGCACGGTTAAATCCGCCACACCGCAAAGTTCGGTCAAGAAAAGTGAAATTGTGAAAGCGGTTATTGTGCGAACATCGCATGCCTGGCGGCGCAAAGATGGATCAACGATCAAGTTTGATGATAATGCCGCCGTGATTTTAGATACGGATGAGGAAAATCCAAAAGGAACCCGTATTTTTGGGCCAATCGCAAGAGAACTGCGTGAAAAGGGATACATGAAGATCGTATCGCTGGCTCCGGAAGTGCTTTAAAGGAAATAACTAATGAAGATGAGAATTAAGAAAGGTGATCAGGTTGAAGTGATCACCGGAAAAGAACAAAATAAAGGCAAGCGCGGAGAGGTTATCCGAGTTTTTCCAAAAGAAGGCCGTGTGATGGTTCAGGGCATCAATATGCGTACCAAGCATCAACGGCAGGTGCAATCTGAAGGAAAAACTATTAATCCTGGGATCGTTAAGCTGGAAGGTCCCGTTGATATTTCCAATGTTATGGTCGTATGTAAAAAATGCGATAAGCCAACGCGTTTAGGCGTTACCCGCGAAGATGGGAAAGTCAGTCGCGTTTGCAAAAAATGCGGAGCAAAACTAGATTAAAGAACCGTTTGGGAGTTATTGAATGAATGCATTAAAAGAAAGATACCGAAAGGATATTATCCCCGCTCTGATGAAGGAGCTGGAGCTGGAGAATATCATGCAGGTACCGAATGTTAAAAAGATCGTACTCAATATTGGAATGGGTGAGGCGTTAGATGACACCAAAACGCTTGATGCCGCTGTTAGAGATGTCGAAGCGATCACCGGCCAGAAGCCCGTGATCACGATAGCAAAGAAGAATATTGCAAACTTCAAGCTGCGCGAAGGCCGGCAGATCGGTGTCAAAGTGACGCTGCGCGGCGATAAAATGTGGGCGTTGATGGATCGGTTGGTGAACATTGCATTACCTCGTGTGCGAGACTTTCGTGGTGTTTCCACCAAATCCTTTGATGGCCGTGGAAATTACACACTTGGTTTACGTGAACAATTGATCTTCCCGGAAATTGATTACGATTCAATTGATAAGATCCGTGGAATGGAAATCACATTTGTGACTTCCGCTGAAAATGATGAGCAAGGTGCGGCCTTATTATCCAAATTAGGCATGCCCTTCAGGAAGGTGTCGTAATGGCGAAAAAGAGCATGATACATCGTGAAAAAAGAAGAAAACACCCGAATCAGGTTCGGAACCGCTGTGAACTTTGCGGCCGACCGCGAGGATATATTCGTCGATTCGGATTATGCAGGATTTGCTTTAGAGAGCTTGCTCTCAAAGGGAAAATTCCTGGCGTAACAAAATCATCTTGGTAGATGTACAATCCGGAGGTAAATAAATGAGTATAAATGATCCAATTTCTGATATGCTGACTCGTATCCGGAATGGTGTTATGAGTAACCATGCCGTGGTAGCAATTCCCAGCTCAAAATTGAAAGTTGAAATTGCCCGCATATTGAAAGAAGAAGGTTATATTGAAGAATATGAAGTGGTTAATGGAAGCAAACCATCGCATAAAACCTTGCGTGTGAATTTGAAATACGTTGGTGAGCGGCGTGATAAACGTCCGGTGATTACCGAACTGCGACGTGTAAGCAAGCCAGGAAGACGTATCTATACACAGAAACGTGATATCCCCTGGGTGTTATCAGGAATGGGTATTTCGATCCTGTCCACACCCAAGGGTGTGATGACCGGTCAATCCGCTCGTAAGAACGGCGTTGGCGGTGAAATATTATGCAAGGTTTGGTAATAACCGGTATTTGTGGAGGTATGTAGTGTCTAGAATAGGTAAATTACCAGTTGAAATTCCGGCCGGTGTCGAGATTCAACTGAAAAGCAATCATATTGTCGTAAAAGGTCCGAATGGAACCCTGGAACGCTCGTTTTCTCCTTTAGTCGATGTTAAAAAAGAAGAAAACCAGATCATCGTCACACGCAGCTCAGATGAAAAACACGTCAGAGCATTGCATGGGACGACCAGGGCGGTCATTCAGAATATGGTAACAGGCACCACCGAAGGATATAGTAAAGTGCTTGAAATTGTCGGCGTTGGATATAAAGCCGAGATGAACGGAAATGATATGGTGGTAAACGTTGGTTTTTCCCATCCTGTTGATGTCAAAGCACCGGAAGGCATTACATTTGATGTGACCGAAAAAAACCGGGTTATCACAGTAAAAGGCGCAAATAAAGAAGTTGTCGGCCAAGTTGCCGCTGACATTCGAAGCCTGCGCCCACCGGAACCCTACAAAGGTAAAGGCATTCGATATCAGGGCGAATATGTTCGCAGAAAAGCTGGCAAGACAGCAGCTGCTTCAATGTAAGGGAGTTTGAATTATTATGGGAAAAAAATCAAGAAATCAAGCAAGATTGCATCGGCATAAGAGAGTCCGAAAAAAAATTCGCGGGACTGCTGCTAGACCGCGCCTCAATGTTTTTCGGAGTTTGTCTCAAATTTCCGCGCAGATCATCGATGATGATAAGGGAATTACACTAGCTGCCTCATCTTCGATCGACCAGACATTGCGAAAAGACTTGCAAAAACTGAATAAGACTGAGCAAGCGACGGCTGTAGGAAAGCTTCTGGCACAGCGAGCCAAAGAAAAGAAGATCAAAGAAGTTGTTTTTGACCGCGGTGGTTATCGATTCACCGGCCGTGTGAAGGCCTTGGCTGATGCAGCGAGAGAGGAAGGTTTGGACTTCTAGAGAAGCCCAATCAAAAAGGAAAATATGAATAATAAACGATCATACAAACCTGTTGAAAAAGAATATGACGAGCGCGTCGTGGACATTGCTCGCGTGGCAAAAGTTGTCAAAGGTGGACGTAAATTTCACTTTCGGGTAACTATTGTCACCGGTGACAATAATGGACGCGTTGGCGTTGGTACAGGAAAAGCAGGCGCTGTTCCTGAAGCGATGGGTAAGGCCACCAAGAAAGCGCAAAATGATATGCGAAAAATTTCTTTGTCCGACACCACAATTCCACATGAGGTTATTGGAAAGGTCGCGGGCGCAGTTGTTCTACTTAAGCCCGCATCTCCCGGTACCGGTGTTGTCGCAGGCGGCGGCGTCCGAGCGGTGGTTGAAGCTGCCGGTGTACGTGATATTCTCACAAAATCCATGGGCAGTGCAAACATCCTGAACGTCGTCAAAGCGACCATGGCCGCATTAGACCAGCTCAGGACCCCGGAAGAAGTAGCTGCGATGCGAGGAAAACCTGTCAAAGAATTAGCGCCTTTCTGGGAAAGGAAGAAAAATGGCTAAAAAGAAAAAAATGATCAAAATCACATTGGTCCGC
The DNA here is from genome assembly GCA_964505585.1 of uncultured Pelolinea sp. Lineage (GTDB taxonomy): Bacteria > Chloroflexota > Anaerolineae > Anaerolineales > Anaerolineaceae > Pelolinea. The sequence goes on from CAZDIS010000063.1 coordinate 8,821, forward strand.
AGCCCGATCGGGAATTCTGAACGGCATAAGGCCACTGTGCGCGCGTTGGGGCTTCGAAAAATTGGTTCGTCAGTTGAAAAAGAAGACTCGCTTGTCGTTCGCGGTATGTTATCGAAAGTAAATCATCTTGTTGACGTTGAAACTCTGGAATAAAAAATTATGAAACTACATGAATTAAAGCCTAACGAAGGTAAAAAGAAGAATAGGCGCCGGGTTGGGCGCGGTTCTGCTGCCGGGCAGGGTAAAACCGCCGGGCGCGGTATGAAGGGCCAAAAATCGCGAAGCGGCTGGGGCGGCGCGCTCTATCGGCAAGGAGGCAATCTTCCTTTCTACCGCAAACTGCCTTTTATGCGTGGTGAAGGATTTTCACCTGTAAATCGCATTGAATATAACGAAATTAATGTCGATCAGCTTGGGCAGTTCCGCGCTGGCACAGAAATCACACCTGATCTGCTTTCTGAAAAAAATATGCTGCATCAGAAAAAGAATCCAGTTGTTATTCTTGGGCGCGGCGAACTAGAAAAAGCGCTCACGGTAAAAGCACACCGTTTCACGAAATCCGCAAAGGAAAAGATCGAATCAGCAGGCGGAAAAGCTGAATTGATCAAGCAGGATTAGGAAGAAAACGAGGAGAATTTAAAATGAAGCGATCTGCATGGCGACACCTTTGGACCTCGGCTGATATCAGAAATAAATTGCTGATATCTTTAGGGATATTGGTGCTCTACCGGTTTGCCGCGAATATTCCCGTTCCTGGAATTAACAGGGCTGTTATTTCGAGTATTTTCCAGCAACAGACAACAGCCTCAAGTTTGTTGAGTGTGTTTGACCTGCTATCTGGCGGCACCCTTTCAAATTTCTCCATTCTCGCAATGGGTGTTTATCCTTATATTACCGCGCAGATCATCATCCAATTACTTGTGCCGATTATTCCGTCATTGGAAAAAAGGATGCAGGATAACCCTAAAGAAGGCCGCAAGTTAATGGAAAAATGGACTGTTCTTCTGACCGTACCAATGGGTGCGCTTTCAGCATTAGGCCAGATACAACTTTTCAACCAACTGACGACTGGCGGTTCTATTCTTAATTACCAATTCGGTTTTACTGGGGCGAACCTCCTGCCGACATTGACGACGTTGATCAGCATGATCGGCGGGACGATGCTTGGAATCTGGCTGGGAGAGCTGATCTCCGAGTATGGGATTCCAAATCAGGGTTTGTCTTTGATCATTTTCTCGGGTATCATCACGCGCATTCCGATCAATTTATACAATCTGATCGTATCTGGTGAAAATGTCGCTATTTTGCTGATCCTGATGCTCATCATTTTAGCGCTGACCATTTTTGTGATCATTTTTATTCAGGAAGGCCGACGGAATGTTCCTGTATTGTTCCCAGGCCGACGGGTTGGCAATCGCATGTCCATGCCCGTTCGCTCAAATTTACCGTTGCGCGTCAACCTGGCGGGAATGATCCCGTTGATTTTCGCGCAGACGATCCTATCCCTTCCGGGTATATTGGCGCAGTTCTTTATCAATTCAAGAACAGAATGGCTGGCAAATTTTGCGAGTTGGATGCAAAGGACTTTCAATCCGACCAGTGTCTGGTATGTTGTGATCTACTTCCTGTTTGTTCTTTTACTCACCTTCTTTTATACAGAAGTCCTATTTGAACAACAGAATTATGGAGACAGCCTGAAAAAACAGGGGGCGCAGATTCCGGGTGTTGTCCGTGGCGTTCCCACCCAGCGCTACCTGAGTCGTGTCCAGCGACGGATCACCCTCGTAGGCGCGCTTTTCCTGGCCATTGTTGCAACATTGCCCTATGTTCTGCAAATCACACTCCCGCCCGCAATTGGAAATGGACTATTTCTTGTTTCGGCATCCGGCTTGATCATTGTGGTAGGCACGGTCCGAGACACATTCAACATTATTGAAACCGAGCTGAAATTGCACGGGTATGACGATTCATTGATCAAGGCATAAAGAAGAGAAATCGATGGCAAAGTATTACGTATTATTGGGACCGCCCGGCGCAGGAAAAGGGACGCAGGCACAGATTATCGCAGAGAAATGCGATATTCCGCATGTTTCTTCTGGCAATATTTTCCGAGAAAACCTGCAAAATGAAACACCGCTTGGGAAGCAAGCCAAGCAGTATATGGAAAAAGGGGAGTTGGTTCCTGACGACATCACAATCAGCATGGTAGAAGATCGCCTGCAGAAGTCGGATTGTAAGAACGGCGCGTTGCTGGATGGATTTCCGAGAACGCCAAAACAGGCGCGGGCTTTAGATGAATTCCTAAAATCCAAACAGGGAAAGATCGATAGCGTACCTTTTATCAATGTAGAAGCGCAGGAGTTAATTGAGCGCCTGAGCGGACGCTGGACTTGTAAAGCCGAAGGGCATGTTTTTCATAATAAATTTAAACCCGCAAAGGAACCAGGGATCTGTGACTATGATGGTTCCGCGTTATATCAGCGGGAAGATGATAAAAGAGAAACAGTTGAGCAGCGGATCAAAGTTTATTTTGATCAGACAGCGCCATTGATCAATTACTATGAAGAAAAAGGATTATTGGTCGAAGTTGACGGCTCAAAATCGATCGAAGAAGTGACATCGGCATTACTGCAGGTAGTAAAATGCTAAAATATAGACGGCAAGCGAAGAAACAGTTATAATTATAAATTTGCGGCTGCTTTAAAGAAAACAGGAGTTCAAGAATGAAAGTATCACCATCAATTCGCAAACGATGCGCGAAATGCAAAATAGTAAAACGCAAAGGCGTTTTATATGTGATTTGCGAAAATCCGAAACATAAACAGAGACAGGGATAATACGAAATGGCAAGAATCGAAGGTGTTGACTTACCGCGATCAAAGCGGATCGAAGTTGGACTTACCTATATTTTTGGTATCGGACCAACACGAGCAAAGAAAATTATTTCAGCAACAAATGTAAACCCGGATACACGCGTAGCGGATCTTACTGAGAGTGATGTAAGCGCGCTGCGTGAATTTATTTCTAAAAATTATCAGGTCGAAGGTGACCTGCGTCGTGATGTTCAGATGAATATCAAGCGTTTAGTTGAAATTGGATGCTACCGCGGTATTCGCCACCGCAGAGGACTACCAGTCCATGGACAACGGACCAAAACGAACGCACGGACACGTAAGGGACCAAAGAAAACAGTTGCGGGTCGCGGCCGACGCCGTGGCGCAACAAAGAAGTAATAATATTTGTTACTTTCTACATAGAACAAAATATTAAAGGAAATACTATATATGGCACAAGGAACAAAAAAACAAGCCAAGCGTAAATCGTCAGGTAAGAAGACGAAGCGCACGATGTCCTCAGCGCAGGTACATATATTTGCGTCATTCAATAACACGATCATCACGATAACTGATATGCAGGGGAACACCGTAGCGTGGACAAGCGCTGGATCCATCGGCTTCAAAGGCTCTCGAAAGAGTACACCTTTTGCAGCACGATTAGCAGCAGAAGACGCAGTGAAAAACGCGGTGAATATGGGCATCCAGGATATTGATATTTTTATCAAAGGTCCAGGCCCAGGCCGTGAAGCAGCATTACGCGCAATCCAGGCGCAGGGAATGAAGGTCACTTCAATTTCTGACATTACACCTGTACCGCACAATGGCTGCAGACCACCCAAGAAACGCCGCATGTAAGGGTTTAGGAGAAAAAATAAATGGCAAGATATAGAGAATCAGTATGTAAACTATGCCGTCGAGAAGGCGAAAAACTATTTTTGAAGGGTGAACGTTGTTTCACGCCAAAATGCGCTTTCGAACGCCGAGCATACGCCCCGGGTCAACACGGACGTTTTTCACAACACCGCCGACGCCGGGAATCAGATTATAGCCGCCAGCTGCGCGCGAAACAGAAGGCAAAGAGAATTTACGGTGTTTTGGAAAAGCAATTCCGCCGTTATTTCAGTCTCGCCCAGAAGCAGCGCGGATTGACAGGTGAGAACCTGCTCCAACTTCTTGAATCAAGATTGGACAATGTCGTTTACCGGATGGGCTTTGCTGCGAATCGCGCACAGGCCAGACAGATCGTCAGCCATGGGCATATTATCGTCAATGGCAGGAAAACGAATATCCCATCCATGACGCTGGTTGAAGGCGATGTTTTATCTGTACGTGAAGAATCGAAGAAGAATGGATTGTTCAAAGATTTAGCTGAAAGCGCAGAGAAAACCACCGGCGCATTATGGATTGAGCGCGATATAAAGAATCTGAGCGGACGTATTTTGCGCGCTCCAGAGCGCGGTGAAATAGACGGCAACCTTAATGAGCAGCTCATTGTTGAATACTATTCACGCTAAATAATTGGAAATCGAAATGGTATTTTGTTTAGAAAAAAGCGAGGGTAATTGTGGCTCAAACTAATATGGTAACGCCAGTTTTGGAACGCGATAAGGAATCTCGCAATTACGCGAAATTCGATATCGGCCCGTTAGAACAGGGATATGGGGTAACGCTTGGCAACTCAATTCGCCGAGTACTGCTGTCATCCCTTGCCGGTGCCGCGGTTACATCAATCAGGATTTCTGATACGCTGCATGAGTTCAGTGACATCCCAGGCGTGCGGGAAGATGTATTACAGGTCATTCTGCAGGTTAAGCTTCTACGATTGGTAATGCATGAGGGTGATGTGTCTCATATGCATCTCGACGTGAGTGGTGAAGGTGTTGTCACGGCTGCAGATATTCAAATCACATCAGAACTTGAGATTATGAATCCTGAGCTGTACTTATTTACTGTAGATGAT
>CAZDIS010000064.1:0-13516 GCA_964505585.1 uncultured Pelolinea sp.
ATAAGCCCAACGAGGTATTTAATAAACTTGTTGCACTAAATGTTAGAAACTAAGTTGTTAAAAGTATATAACAAATATTTAAGGATTTTTCTGCGCAAACTGGAAGTTACCCTGCGGGTTTTCTCTTTGCTTTTTTTTATGAATTATTTCTTTTTGGAAGGAAAATCTACTTTGTTAAGCGTTCTTTAATGAGCGCTAATACCGCACCAGAATCTACATCTACGCAGATCTTGACTGGCTTACGGTCTTCCCACTGCCCGCGCCAATCTGCGGCGGTTTGGCCGAAGCAGCGGCCATTTGTCGCAACGAACACAGGGGCTTCACGTACCTGAAAAAGATCAGGGTCTATGATAAAAGAAATTGCGGAGGGGTCGTGCGTATACGTCGAGCCATTCAACCCTTCGAATTTATCGAAATAACCTTGATAGCATGGCAGGATGCTTTCAATAAGTTTGACCGCCGGGTTGCCCGCTTTGAACAGGGATTGGTGGTAATCTGGTGTCATCACGGTCTTTTCGGTCACGTCCAGGCCGACAATGGTCAACGGCCAGCCGGCAGCCATCACAATATCCGCGGCGTGCGGATCATGGTAAATGTTCGCCTCAGCGACTGCCGTCATATTGCCGGGGACGGTCACCGCTCCGCCCATGATAACGACATCATGGATCAATGATGCGATTTTTGGGTCAATGCGCAGGGCCAGCGCGATGTTGGTGAGTGGTCCGACAGGCACCAGCGTGATCTCACCCGGGAATTGATGCGCCATTTTGACAATGAATTCCGCGGCAGATTCGGCGGCCAGTGTGCCTTTTGGATCAGGGGGATTGGTGTTGCCCATGCCATCTTCGCCATGCACCCAGGTGCCCAGTTTTTCCAGTGGCGCTACCAGGGGAATATCACTGCCGCGTGCGACAGGAATATGTCCGTTGTCCTCGAGTTCAACCAGGCGCAGCGCGTTCTTCGCGGTGATCGGTCCGGGCGCGTTCCCAAAAACACTCGTCAATCCGATCACCTCCAGTTCTGGTGAACGCAGGGCGGTTGTGATTGCGATTGTATCGTCAACACCGGGATCGGTATCAATGATGATTTTTTTTGGCATGGCAGTTCCTTTGAAGGTAAGTAATTAGTAGATTATAGTCTCTTGGCTACAAATTGAGGTTGTTTGTACCAAATGCGTTTGCGATCAGGATGCGCAATTTTGTCCTTAAGACTTCATAGGAATAATATTTTCTAGCAAGAGTGTAATTCTTTTCAACCCACTGCTTCGCGCGCTCTTTATCTTGCAGAATTTCGATCGTCCTTTCAACTGTTTTGTCAGTAACGTAGTCGTCAAACTCGATCACGTGGAATCCCTTTGGGCGGATGTCGGTCGAATAGATAGAATAATTATTGACGACGATCGGTTTTCTAAAATACACTGCTTCAAGAAACGCATTGCCGAATCCTTCAAATTCTGACGGATATGTAACTAGGTCGGCCTGGATATACGCGTCCCAGATACTGTAATATTTCTGGCCATTTTGGTCTGTGTACCGTTCGGGCCGAAAGTATTCCTCCGCGCAGATCAATTTGACATCAAGCAGTTCGGAATAATCCTGAATTCGTTTTGCGAAGCTATGCCCTTCATCTCCAGACGCGTGTGATATCACCAATCGCGCTTTTTTCCCTAGGCGTTGTACCAGTTCTATCGCGTGTTCAATTCCCTTTCTTTCAATAATACGCGTGGGCTGCAGGATGAACAATTCATCCTCTTCCAGGCCAAGCGTGTTCCGCAGGTCAGAGTTGTAATCATCAGGGCCCGGCGGCTCAGTGCTGAAATCCATCACATTGGGCACCAGGATCGAACTCGTTCCGCGCCGGCGGGCAAGTTGATGATGGGCATGGCTGTTGATGACCACATGCTGAATAAGATCGAGGTTGGGCGGAAAAGCCATGCTGATGTAATCTTCAATACAATTGACCAGGAACCGTTTTCGTTCCCAGGAAAAATCATGATGATGCGCGATGGTTGGGATGCCAGTTTCAGCGATTATTTCTGTGATCGCCCACCCAAGTGGAATGTTCAGGGGGATAGCCAGCGCGTTCTCAATGATCCACAGTGAAATATCAAATTTTCCCAGAAAAGTTAATAGTTGTTCTTTCAACAATTCCTTTTGTCTGTGGATCCAATTTGTCTCATCCGGCGTCCTGAATTTTTTGGAAAAGAATTGATCGTGTTTTTGTTTGATATCGGGGTGCCGATAGAATGCTTCCGGGACTACATAAGATGTTTCTTCTGGACGGTCACTTTCTCCTGAAAAATAAAAACACTGATGGCCAAGGTCTTCGGTTAATACGTTTGCCCATTTTTCTGTTTCCAGTGATACCCCATCAGACCCGGCAAAACGCGTACTCACAAATCCGATATTGCGTGATTTTCTGCTCATACTTCTCCAATCATGACGGTTTTAGGCGTGGCATTCTCTGGAATATGGTCAAAAACCTTTTCGATCGCTTCCCCGCAGCTGATGAGTTCAATAATTGCCAGAACAACACCATGCGCGACAATAAGAACTGTCTTGCCGCTGTGGGTTTTCTGCGTCTCTTTTAGGAAATCCCGTACCCGGTGGTACACAGCTCCGAGCGTTTCGCCGCCAGGCGGGGCAGTTGCTAATGGATCGTCTTTGTGTTTTGCGAACTGGCTTTCAAAACGCTTTTTTATTTCCCTCTCATGCAATCCTTCCCATTCCCCCTGGTGGATTTCGCGCAGGCGCTTATCTTTATGCAGCGGAATGCATGAGTTGTCTGCGCGAATTAACTGTGCGGTTTCAACCGCCCGCTGAAGATCCGATGTGAAGATGATATCCGGCTGCATGGATAAGATCTCCGTAGATCTGTCACTGGCCTGCTTTCTGCCAGCATCATTCAAGGGGATATCCGATTGTCCGGTGTACTTCCCTTCCTTGTTCCAGTTCGTTTGTCCGTGCCGCACAAGAATGAATTCCGTCATGATTTCTTGATCCCAAATTTTTGGCGGTATTCTTCGATTTCAATGATCGGCGGCCTTTCTTTTTCAATTATTTCTTGGACATCCAAATAGAATTGCGCTTCATCATATTGAATGATATTCATGGTTTTATTGATATCCTGGATGAATTTAACATCATAGCGTTTCTCGAGTTTCGAAAGCACAGTCTGAATGATTGCGAAGGACATCTTGCTCAGGTTCTGCAGGGGTTGGTTCCTGTGGACGCGCACATCTAAATTAGTTTGTCCAATTGATCGCAGTTTAAACATATTCAACATATCGATCAGCAGGCTGGTTTCAACACCATAACCGGATGTGAATGCTAGCTTTTCAAGCGCCTCTCTTCTTCCGCCATATTCGCCGGAGAGGGGCTGGATGATTCCGGATAATTGTGGGTAGAATAAGTTGAGCATCGGCCTTGCTGTGAGTTCAGTTACCCTTCCTCCACCGCCCGGCTGTACCACCCCGTTTTTTCCCATAAACGGGCGTTTATAGAATCCCTTCACGAATTTGATGCGGTCATACATGATCAAAGGGCCTAAAATCCCATATATGAATTTGGGGTTGAAATTGCGGATATCTGTATCAACCCAGAAGACGATGTCACCGTTTGTCAGGTATAAACTTTTCCAGAGAACCTCCCCTTTCCCATTGCGGAATCCGTATTCACGCAATACTTCGTGATTCAGATAAACGGGAATGCCCATCTCCTTAGCGATATCCCGCGTCCTGTCTGTCGAACCAGAATCAACCAGGATAATCTCATCAATGAGAGGATACTTGTCCATGAAATTAGTTTTTGCAATATCAATAACTTTCCCGACAGTTTTCTCTTCATCTAAAGATGGCAGTGCGAGGGATACAGATAACCCCCGGGTTTCCTTATTCTCGACTAATTTTTCTATGTCCTTAAATTCTTCTGCGTCAAAGGTATTTTCAGCAAACCATTTATCAACCAGCACCGATATGGCCTGCGCGGTAAACTGCGGAGTATGTGGTTTCGCCCGTCCTTTTGTCCGGATCGCGATCACATCCGCATCACATCCATCGAGTACCTTTGTCGTTATTTTTCCAAAGAACGAAGGTAGTTCATCCTCAGGTGTCCCGGCGCCTAACAGCACAATATCGTTTTCACAGGTTGACTCCAGGATCGATTCACTGACATTTTTTGAAATCGTTTTTTTTCTATTAATATCAGGGATTTCATCCAGGACGCGTTTGATTGCCAGGAAGTCTGCATCTACCATTTCGCTTTCAGCGCTATTCTTAAAAATGCGTTCGACGGTGATGGTCGCCTGAAAAAATTCACTCAGCTTTAGAGACATGCGCAGCGCCTCAATGGACCGCGGCCCCCCGCGGATCGGAATCAGGATGTTTTTGTAATGTTTCGTAAATTGCCCTCTTGCCAGGGCAATATTGCAAAATTGGTCGTTCAAGACGTCATCAACACCAATTTCCATCTCTTCAGTTTGGTGCGGCCATTCAAGGATGAGTGTATGCACCTTTGGGGACAATTGGACAGTTTCTTTGATCAATTTCCAGGCATTATGCGTGACCTGAACTTCACTCTGGATGGGTAATGCGCTTTGGCTGATTGTTTTATTCAGGTATTCGCGTAGTGTGCGCACATCATGGACGCCTTCGCTTAGCTCTTTGTTCTCTGGAATGGTAACAATTCCAAGAACCTGTACTGCATCAATTTTTGCGAATAATCTCGCGATTTGGATGATGTTTTTGTTTTTTTGTTGATACAGTAAAGGAATTAGAAATCTCGGTCTTCTTTTGTTCTGCATTTTCTTCTTTACTTTCTATGTTTTCTTATGAACCAGCGGTTCGATTTGTTCTGAAAAAATATTATTCCATGTGTAGTGTTGTTTTACGCGTTGTCTGTATTTGAGTATTCTATTTGTCTGGATCTCGCTGCGGATAGATTTGGCGATTGGTTCCGGCTTTCCATGCGGATCAAGATAATGTGCCATCGCACTGGCGGTCTCGTGAAACGGTGGAATATCGCTGCAAAAAATGGGTATCCCAACCATCCCCGCTTCAAGGATCGGTATGCCAAATCCTTCCTGAAAGCTTGGAAATAAAAGGGCGTCAGTAAATCGGAATAGATCGTAAATTGTGCGCATCGGCAGAAATTCACTTGAGAAATCGGCAAGGAAAACAACCTTTGCTTTTCCCTGCTCTTTTGCCTGATCAAGTTCCAACGTTTTAGCAAGTGCTTTTAATTCATCAAGATATATCTTGTTTTTTGGATTATGGGGGCCAAGCGGGCCGGAGACAACAAGTGCGATCGAGGGAAAATATTCTCGCAGTGATCCGGTAATGGAAATCGCTAATTCAATATTTTTACGTCTTGTGATCCGTGCCGGCAGAAAAAGGACAGGAAAGGCATTCATCATCTGATAAGTTTCGATTATTTCCAGTGCTTGTTCTCCCAGGTTCAGGATACCTTCCCAATCAATGCCAGATGGGATTGAGATAACTTCGGATGCATCATCACCAAGCAGCTTCTCTAGTTCATTTTTACGCATATCTGAGACTGTGACGTGTTGATGGCGTGAAGGGTGCCAGGTCTTCTTCAATAAGTCCCATGGATATCGATTAAATAATTGGCTGCGGTATTGTCCATTGACCCATGCCAGGTCATGATCCCAGCTGATCAATTGGAGTGATTTGCGCTTTTGGATAAATTCAAAAAGGGCAGCTGTAAGCGGGAGGTTTTTGTGGAGCGAACAGATATTATGCGCAAATATCGTATTGAATTGGCTTAACTCTCGATCTAAAAAGCGGATCAACTCGTTTTTAGCGTTTTCAAAGTCATCCGGAATAATCCCACGGTCAAGTTCTTCTTTGGTTGCTAAAATTCGCGGTGAACTGGAGTTCATCAGATCATATTTTTGAAAACGGACATTGTTGTCCATTTTTTCGCCGCGCCCCGAAAAAATCTTGACGGGATATCCCGCCTCAACGAAAAGGCGGCTGTGTTCACGAATCACTGATTCTACTCCGCCAACAACGGGCGCTGAAGAATAGTGCATGATAGCAATTTGTGGGTAGGACATTCGCAGTGATTATAACAAATTGCGGGCTTGTGAACGGTAAAGAAGGTCCTTATGGGGTTTCAATCCATAGGGTTTCAAATGGTGCCAGCGTAATTTTTTCTTTTTCCAGCGTGTAATCGTGGTCACTGTTTTGATATATGATCGCAGCTGATCTGTCCAATTGGGGTGCCAGTTGGTTTTCTTTAATGTCAATATGAATGTTTTCCGCGCTGATATTGTGCAGGCACCAAACGCATCGTCCTTTATCGGCTTGCCCGCGCATGATCGCAATGGCGGATCGATGCAGCAGGGTTGCGGTTTGCGGCGCGTTAGGATGAAAAGCAGGGTTGCTCCTGCGGACCGCCAGCAATTGTGAGAATTCATGATAGATCCGATGGCGAAGTGAAGCTGCGTCAAGCAGTTCTTTTTCTAATTCATCAACGTTTAACCGTTCGCGATTGATCGTCCGTGCCATGCCGCTTTCTCTGGAGCCCGCGAACCAGCTCTTTGATCCAAACAGGCTGTGGAAATAGATTCCCGGAATTCCCTGCAGAGCGACCATCACAGCGTGCGCGGTGATAAATCGCCGTACTTTTTGTTCAATAGGAATGCTCCGGTGTGCTGCATCATCCAGTGCGTCAAAAAAATTGATGTTAAATTCATACGCGCTTTCGCTGCCATCGGAGTTGGTTTTGTAAGAGACATAACCTCCCATAGATTCAACTTCCTCGGCCATGGCGGAAATATCCTTTTCAGGCAGGATCCCGTGCGCAGGCGTGATGCCAATCCCATCATGTGATGCGAGAAAATTAAAGAAGGTTGTTTCGTTGGAGGGCGTTTCAAGTGAAGCGGCCCAATTTGTGAAGAATTCTGAATTCCCGGAATGAAATGCGTGCATCGTAAGTGGTGGGAGAGAGAAATTATAGACCATGTGGGCTTCATTATGCCCATTCCCAAAATAGCTGATATTGTCCCGATGAGGGACATTGGTTTCTGTGACGATCATCGCGCCCGGGGAGACCGCTTCTAAAATCAGCCGCATGACCTGGATGATCTTATGCACCTCAGGCAGATGGATGCATGTGGTGCCAATTTCTTTCCAGATGTAGGCGATGGCATCCAGCCGAATGATGCCTGCCGCTTTGGAAACATAGAAAAGGAGAATATCGATTATCGATAAGAGAACATCAGGATTGTGGTAATTGATGTCTACCTGATCAGCACTAAAAGTTGTCCAGACATATTTCTTTCCCTCCGCTGTTTCAAATGTTGTCAGCAGGGAAGATGTTCGTGGGCGGAAGACTGCGCTGGTGTCTGTATCCGGCGCTAGCGTGATGTAGTAATCTAAAAAAGTTTTCTCATCGGCCAGGAATCCTTGGAACCAGCGGTGCTTGATCGATGTGTGGTTTGCGACCAGATCCACCATCAGGTTGAAATCTGTGCTTATCGCGTCAATATCTGACCATGCGCCGAGAACGGGATTGACACGTTTGTAATCAACAACAGAAAATCCTTCATCAGAAGAAAAAGGGAAGAATGGCAAAATGTGAATGAAGTTGATTATTTCATTGATATTTTTCTTTAGGAACTCGCGCAACGTCTTGAGAGGGAATTCGTTCTGTTTATTCACCATATCACCATAGGTGATCAGGATGATGTCTTTTTCGGAAAATCCTTTTTTGCGTGCGCGGATTTCGTACCGGCAAATAAGTTCTGGTAATTTGCGGCAGATAGACTCTGAGATTTCTTCATCATAAATCTCAGTCAGTAACAGTTTTATCTTTTCAAGTTTCATGATCTGCAATAGCATAACATAATAAGCCCTTTTCCTTATTATCAACGAGAGGTTATGTGGAATGATAGGTGCGAATGCGTTGTAAACTATAATGGCAATGCTTGCAGTATTGAGAAAATTAGGCCATGCATAATACCAGGACAAACCCATCTGAACTGATCGCCAAAAACATACCGTTAGAGCGTGTGAGCTGGGATAATCTGCGCCCGGCCGCGGAAACGCTGCACCGTGCCTTTGAGGAAAACCCGATGATGCGCCTGATGGCTTCCGCTGCGCGCAGCCCAAATCAGGCCATTCACGTGAATTTCTCTCATATCCTCCAGCGGGCAAGGGTGAACGGGGTTGTCCTGCGCACATCAGAACAGCACGAGGGCGTTGCTGTCTGGTTCCTTGAGGGTTTTGCGCGTTCCAATTTGCGTCTTAACCTGGCTGTCATGCTGTACAAATTGCGCGCGTTTCGCTTGCGAAAGATCAGTCAGCTGCTGCCGTTCTATTTGCAGATAGAAAAAGCGCACTATCGCATCATCAGCCAGCCCCATTACTACTTGGAGATTCTTGGAGTTGATCCGGAGTATCAGGGACAGGGTTACAGTTCAAAACTGTTGCGGCCGGTTTTGGCGCATGCGGATGCGAACCGGAAAAAGTGTTATTTAGAAACCCAGAGTGAGAAGAACGTCTCTATTTATGAACATTTCGGGTTTCAGGTTGTGGAAACGATACCCGTTGATTTTGATCCAACGCCCTACAGCCTGATGCTGCGGCCACCGGTTTCGCCCCCATCATATTTCTTCTCGTGATTACAGGGTTTCTTCAAGGCTAAAAATACCAATAAGGGGATCTGGCTGGTTAGAACCGGGTCGAATCTTAGTCATGGTGCACATCATTCAAGTACCGCTTTTGTTGCGGGCTATAAATGAGCGATTTTTGGATATGCTTCGATCTTTTGGCTGAATCGTTTATTGAGATACGGGCTCGCATCGCCCAATTTCTCCTGGATGAATTTTGATCGTTCCAGGTATCTGGTAATTTTTTTCTTATCCCAGTGAAAAGGCGGGGTTTGCAGGTTGCTGATGCGGTCTGCCAATTTTACAGCTTTGATCTGTTTGGGTGCTTCCGCGAGCCGCGCGATATATTCCGTGAATCTTTTCTCTTTATTTTTGATCTTTTTCTTTTTACTCAGCAGGTCAACCCCATGGGCGACTTCTTCGCCGAATACCTCGACCAACCGCAATTTCTTAATTTTTGTGTCTTCGATCACGTCATGCAGAAGGGCGCACTGCACCATCAGGTCGGGATCCTTGAACCGCTCTACCTCCAGCGCCGCGATCACTTCCATACAGACCATGGTGACATGCATCAAATAAGGCAGCCCCATCCCTGCGTATTTTTGCCCGCGGTGCGCATGCGCCGCGAAATGGAAGGCTGCTAAATATTTTTCTTGTGACCAGATCGGTGATTTTGGCATTTTTATATCATTCCTTTCAAAAGGTTTACCGTTATGCTGCCGATTACTTCTGCTGAGAATTCTTTGAACACTTTCCCTATGATAGGCCAGTATTTCTTTTTTGTCTTTGTTAGGACATTTCTTGATTCCGCAAGTTTCTTATCCTTTTGCGTTTGAACCCATGCTTCTACCGATGCTTCAGATTCTTCTTCGCCGGGTGCTGCCGACAATTCGAGCGCGATCCAATGATTATAAGATGTGGAAAACAAGAATATTTCATCACCTGTTTCGACCAATGATCCGCGCTTGACCAGATTATTGATATCCTTGGGCGCGTGTGGGTAGATTTTGCTGACTGCCTCAGCAGTTATCACAGATTTTGGCTCATCCTTTTTATTTGCATGCAGCGCAATGACGCTGACAAGTGTGATCTTTTCACTTTCAGATGCGTGTGACCATAGATACGAAAAATGCGGTTCGGCTTGCTGGCCAAATGCCTCCCGGGCGGTCTGGAACAACTCTTCGCCTTCCAGCCCATTGCGTTTCCCGGCTGCCAGGTAATGTCCGATCATCTGCATGAAGAATGGGTAACCGCCGCCCGATCTTTTCATGAATAGGATCTCTTCGCTGGAAAACTCCAGCCCCGCTGTATTTGCGTAGCGTTGAATTAATCTATCTGTCTCCTCGGGTGTGAATGGTTTCAGGATCACGGTAGCGAAAATATTAAAGAATGGCGACCCCTTGATCTCATCGGAATGGCATAACTCAACCAGCTCGCGGCGGGTGGCGGGTACCAAAGAGAGATTATAGTGAATGGCAAGCGACCGCAGACCACCGAAGAAATCAGAATCGAAATTGGGATTCTGGGTGACATATTCAAATTCATCCATCAGAAGGACAACATGAATACCATCATCACCGATCTCCATGAATAGGTCTTCCAGGTCAAAGAAATCGATGTATTCCTCTTTGCTGAGCTGCTTGAATTGCTCCTTTCGCTTTATATTTTCCATCGTGCGCGCCATCAAACGCAATACGCGCTGCCAGAATCGCTGCGGGGTGATGTCGTTCAGCCCTTGAAAATCGATATAGACCAGACAATACTCTCCTCTTTTCAGCCCAAATGATTCTGCAACTTCTGGATTGGTCAGGTATTTTAATAGCGATGTCTTTCCAATGCGCCGCTCCCCAACAATGGACGTGGATTCGCGTGCCGAGGATAGAAGGCGGTTGGTGATCTGGCGGATCTCTTCCGTGCGTCCGATAAAGCGTTCCGGCTCGCGGATTGGGTTGCCAAAGGTAAACGGGTTCCTGTTCATTTTTCCTCTAATTTGAATATGCCATAGGAAGAAACGGCATAGACGTTTTCAGGATCATTTGGATCTATAGTCACTTCATAGACAACATAAGCACCAAGAAGCCCATCATTAATGGCATCCCATGTATAACCGCCATTAGTGGATAGATAAACCCCCGAATCTGAAGCGGCAAAAACCATATCGGGTTTTTCTGGATGAATGGCGATGCTGTTCACATAAATGTTATCGATGTAGCTTGATTTTTCTAATGTAATACAGCCATCTGTGCTTATTTGTAAACCAGTATTCTGTGTTGCTAAAAATATTTTGTCCGGATCTGCTGGGTTGACAGCTATTGAAGATTTTAGGCTACCGTCAGACCAACCATTAAATGCTGGGCATTGAAACCAGGATTCCCCATAGTCATCAGATCGGAAATACAATGGGGCATATGGTGCGTAATAGCGGCCGGAATCATGTTTATAAACTATATCAGTCAGTCGAGGTTCGTTCTGAAAAGGGACGTAGAATTTTTCGTCATCCGTTGGTGGGCAAATAACGTTCTCCCAATTATTGGTTATTTCATCACAGGCGCTCTCGCCTAGAAAAGTGTTGCTTTTATCAGATATGCTGTAGAGATGAAAAAGGCGATTATCATAATATCCGGACGTACGCTCTGCGATATAGATCAGCTCAGAAGAATCGCCTAAACCAATGGAAGCTGAGGCAGCGCCAAGACCGTTCACCCTTTGCTCCCAATTTTCCCCGCCATCATCTGAAATAAACAATGATTGACCACTGATGACAACGCGCCTGGCATTGCTTGAGGAAACTGAAGCCTGGGAAAATTCCAAATCTGGGGGAAGGGAATAATTTTGCCAACGTGCATCAATATTCTCGGTAGAGAATAATTGACTACCATCGATAAAGTGATATGTGCCATCTGTGGCAACATGGACTCGCTCGGTGTTTCCGGAAAAATCAGCTTTCCCCCAGGTGATGCCGCCATCCGCTGAGGAATATAATGATGAAGGTCCACCTTCACCAGTAATATTTGCAGATATCAATACCAATCCATTGACAGGATCAACGCTCAGGATATTGCTGCCACGTTCGGATAATGGCTCAAACTGTTGCTGCCAGGATTTTCCTTGATCTGTTGAAACGAGCACTAGCATATTTCCGCTACCGTGATTGGAATTTATTACGCCAATATAATTTGTACTACTTGGGTCATAAATTACTTCATTGATGACGCTGTTTAGTGCTTCAAGTTTTGAACCATTTGAGAATTGTATATTGTCAAATATTTCAATATCCTTCCATGTTTCACCATTATTGCGAGTTTCCTTTATTTCATTTCCACTTGTGTAAATTATATGGTTCGGGTCTTCGGGGTTCATAAACAGGTCACTGGTAAACTGCCAAAAACCATTCTCAATTCCGAGATCAAGCTTTTCCCAATGCTCGCCGTCGTCCTCGCTGCGATAGACACCAGCGTTGATAGCGCTCGCGTATAAGGTGCCAGGTTGTTCAGGATGGATAAGAATGTCTTTGATCCATCCGCGCGTAAAACCCTCCTGCGCGGGGAACCAGGTGATGCCGCCGTCAATTGTTTTATACATTCCCGACCTGTTCATTCCAGCATACATCACATCGAGATCCTGCGGATGAATCGCAAGGGCGGTGACATGATCTCGTTGCAGGAACTGGGCAGAGGTTACACGGTTCCACTTATATGGAAGGGGTTCAAGTGTAGGAGTAGGTGCTATCGTGGGGACGGGTGTGGCAACAACAATACGTTCAACCACTTCCTGCGTGGGCGCGGGTGGCGCGAGTGCCAGACGCAGGGGGGATGTGGGAATGGTGAGCAGGGCAGCCACAAGAGCCACAGCGGCAAAAGACGCCCATGCAAGCGGGCGTTTCCAGAACGGCCTGGCATCCTTTCGTCCCTCTTCCTTTTGGGCTCGCCTGCGCGCCTCTTTCAGCTGGCTGATCTTCTCCTGCGTATCAGCGGCGTCATCCGGCTGGAGATTCAGATATTGGTTATAGGCAAAGATGGCATCATCATACTGGTCAAGGCGCTCAAGGCGCTGGGCTTGTGCTTTGAGCAGGTCCAATTCTTCCGCGCGCGCCTTCTTGCGCAGCTTGTCCAGCAGGGAGGAAAGCGATGTGTCATCACCCTTGAGGCGGGCATACGCGGAAAGGAGCGAAAGTGCCTCCTGCCAATTACCATCTTGGTGGGAGCGCTGTCCCCAGGCAAACAACACCCCCATGATCTCCTGCTTGCCGGAGACCAAAGCTTCCAGTTCAGAGAGGGAGGCCTTTAGCGAGGGATCGTCGGGAGTGAAATCTAATGCCAGGCGGATCTGTTCCAGCGCTGCCTCCTCACTGCCGGAGATAGCGGAGACCGCACGGTGGCGGCACAGGCGGGCCATACGCGCGCGCCCGTCCGCATGGCGTGGGCTGACCCTGAGCACTTGCTGGTAAGCATACTCCGCCTCGTCCAGGCGGTCCATTGTGAAACGCACATCACCCAGCGCAAGATACGCATCACAGAAACCGGATTGAGCAGCCACATCTTCAGGGTATAAAGCGAGCGTTTCTTCATATTCAGCGGCAGCGCGTCCATAATCTTCAAGTGCCATATAGGCAGCGGCCAATCCCAGGCGCACTTCGAGGTTATCTTCTTCGGCCTGCAGCGCTTCCTGAAAGGAATCGATCGCTTTGTGGTGATCGCCCTGCTCGAGATACTGATGTCCAACCTGCAGCAGACGGCTGACGATCGGGTTGATCCGTGCCAGTTCCTCTTTGACCTGCTCGATCGAGCGGTTCTGGATCAACCACAGCTTCATCAGATAGATCACAAAGCGGTTACCGGAGGCGAGAACGTCCTTTTCACGCAAATGCAGGACAGCGGACTCG
>CAZDIS010000065.1:0-13467 GCA_964505585.1 uncultured Pelolinea sp.
CATCATTTTCGGCCTCGTTTTCTTCGCCAACAATATCAAGAACAGCTACCTCGAAGATGTTTGATTCGGCATGCTAAACAGGATTTGTTAAGCGATTAAATATTCCCTTTTTCACTATTTCTGCCCGTCGTGTAATGCTTTTTGTTGACAAGAATTTATTGCAATATATTATCAATTAAGCTAATATAAAGTAATGGAATTTGAAGCGTTATTAGACCTTGTTGGCGATGATCCGCTATTTGAATCTTCTCTCCTTTTATCTGGGGATGTGAATCCGAACCAGGTGCGTGTGCAGCTCGCGCGCTGGGTGAACACGGGCAGAATCTACCAACTAAGAAGGGGTCTTTATGCGCTGGCGCCTCCGTACCAGAAAATAAAACCGCATCCTTTTTTCATTGCCAATCATCTCCAGCGCGCGTCATATATCAGCCTCCAATCTGCATTAGCTTATTATGGCTTGATTCCTGATGTGGTTAACATGACCACCAGCGTCACCACCGGCCGTCCAGAAAGACTTGAAACACCCTTGGGTGTCTTTGCCTACCATCACATGAAGACCTCGCTTCTATTTGGTTATGAAAAACGCCAGTTGGACGGTCAGAACGTGCGTCTTGCCTCACCTGAAAAAGCGCTGTTGGACCTGGCCTATCTGCAAACAGTGCCTTCCCCCGCCGAATTTTTGGAAGGGTTGCGTTTACAAAATACAGCGCGGCTGGATAAAGATGTACTCACAAAATATGCTGAAAAATTCGCCATGCCAAAAATGAGAACGGTGGCAGCGGAGACTATCCGCGTCATGACTTCGGAATCAGGACAATTCGAGGATCTATGAAAGAATTATTAACAGATCTAACAAAACGCGCCTCTTCCTCGCTTGACGCGAAAAATACTGTACGTGAATACCTGCAAGCCCGCATTCTTGCATCGCTGCAGCGATCTGGTGCGATGATCCCTCTGGCTTTTCATGGTGGAACTGCCCTAAGGTTTTTATACGCGCATGGGCGTTACTCAGAAGATCTCGATTTTTCTCTGGAAGGAGACCACACGCAATATCATTTCCGTTCCTACCTGCAGGCTATTCGCTCTGAATTTTCAGCCGAAGGGTATCGGGTTGAGATCAAAGTGAATGATCAAAAAACAGTTAACAGTGCCTTCGTTAATTTTCCGGGATTGTTGTTTGAATTGGGCTTATCACCCATGCCGAATGAGGTCATCGCGGTAAAGATTGAAACCGACACCAACCCCCCGCGCGGGGCAGGTTTGACCACAACCGTCGTGCGCCGTTTTGTTGTCCTCCATCTGCATCATCATGACCGGCCATCACTCCTTTCCGGAAAACTGCATGCGGTTTTGCAGCGCCGTACCCCAAAAGGGCGTGATTTCTATGATCTGCTCTGGTACCTCAGTGATCCGGCCTGGCCTGCTCCGAATCTTATCCTTCTCAATAATGCCTTAACCCAGACTGGCTGGACTGGCCCTGCTCTGACTGGATCGAACTGGAAAGCGCAGATTTTCAATAAACTTGAAACGATCGACTGGGTTAGTGTGGTCGCTGATGTCAGGCCATTCGTTGCCCCAGGTTTTGACATGGAATTATTGTCTTTGGAAAATTTCAAAAAGATTCTGGGTGTCTAATCATTTATCCGTAAAAGTTTCAGGTGTGATGAAAGGACGTTCGTAAAACCCTGTAAAAGCAACCATCAAGGGCGAGGGCGGCGTCTTTCGCTTCGTCTTTGCCGGCATCGGCGGCGGGGTCATCATTTTCGGCCTCGTTTTCTTCGCCAACAATATCAAGAACAGCTACCTCGAACAACCATAGTCCACATTAACAATAACCGTCATCTATCAGGAAGGGAGTATCGCGCATCATTTGCGTATCCCCTCAATATCCCCCTGCCTATCACCCCAATTTCACCCTGCTCGCTTCGAAACTGTCCAATTCCGTCAAATTCTGTCAGGTCGCCTGCCCGGGACCCATCATTGAAAAAATGGGACATTTTGTCCGATTTTGGGACATGCTCGCAAAACCAAAAAGCCCATCCGCTTCAGGATGGGCTGCCATTTGTCATTCCCGCGAAAGCGGGAATCTATTTCGCCTTCGTCTATTTCTCTTCAGGCGCTTTCTCAGCCGCCTTCTTCGCCCGCCGCTTGCGGATCGCCCGCACGATCAGGAAGATCGGCAGGAAGATGATCGCCAGCATCGGCACCGCGAACAGCACCAGCCAGATCAGCGCGTCCACGATTGCCCGTCCGCCATTCACCAGCGCCTGCAGCGCGCGCTGCGCTTCCACACCGGGCTGCCAGCCGCCGATCGAGATCGGTTCAACTGCGGCCTTGGCCTGCAGGAACACGCTCACCGCGGAAAGGGCGGCAGATTCACGGTAGTACTTGATCTGCCCTTCGATCACTTCGATCTCCTCCCGCACGGAGGTCAGTTCACGGAATACACTGATCACATCCTCGGTCTCCGTTGCGTTTTCCATGATCTCCAGCAGCTGTGTCTCAGCCGCTTCCAGGTTGCGCAGCCGTGATTCCAGGTCAGTCACCTGGCTGGTTACGTCCTCGCCGGAGACATTCTCACTCACAATGTCAATTTCCGGGTCTTCAACCAGCGCTTTGATCTCTGCCAGTGCCGCTTCCAGTTTCTCAGCCGGAACGCGCACTGTAATATTTGCGTTCGGGACCTCGAGCCCCTGGCTGGTGGTCGTCTTAAACAGGTTGGAATAGACAATGAAGCCGCCCATCCCTTCTGCCATATCACCGATCGTCTCCATCGCGTCAGCCGGTTCGGTGACGATGATGGCAAGGTCAGCATTCTTGATCACGATCCGTTCAACATCTGCGCTGGTACCTGTGCTGAAATCAGAATCCATCGCTGCTTCTTCAGTAAAGGCCTCTTCCATTTCCATTCTCGGAGCTTCGGCTGGCATCGCTGCCATGCCTTTATCTTCCACGCTGCTCGCCATCTCATTCGGTGCCATCGCGCAGGACGCGGCAAGCATCGAGATGGAAATGATCGCTATCCAAAATTTGCTTTTATTCATTTTCTTCTCCTGGTCTATTAGTTTCATGCTTAATAGACGATCAACCGCTCAAAAAAGTTCCCTACCATCCTTCAGCTAATCGCAGGGCATGGCGCCAGGGCAGGCCGCTTTTCTTGATCCGCTGCTGGACACTCTCAATATCATAATCAACACGGCGCAGTTCCCATGTGAGTTCATCGGGGTCTAATATGGCGTACGAAGCTTGCGAATTGTGGTCTCGCGGCTGGCCAACGGACCCTGGATTGAGTATCGTCTTGGTCAATATCTTGGTTTTATAGAAATCCATGACGGGCGCGGTTGGTGCTTTTTCCGCGTTTTCCTGCCATACGGCGGGGACATGCGTATGCCCCAAAAGGCAGACGCGCGTTTCGAAATAGCTGAACATGTGCAGCGCTGTGCGGAAATCCATAACGTAATCCCAAACCGGGTTGCGGGGGCTGCCATGCACGAGCGTAATGTCGTTATAGACCTCAAGCTCTGGCAGGCTCAGCAGATATTCCATACTTTCCGCGTTGAGGACGCGTTTTGTCCAGGTGATCGCTAGACTGGCTTCATGGTTGAACGTCTGCTGGTCGACTTCGCCGAGTGTGGCCGCGTCATGGTTGCCGCGCACCACCAGTAAATTCGGTAGTGCGCGCACGCGCTCGATGCATTCGTTGGGGTCCGGTCCATAGCCGACGATATCGCCAAGGCACCAGTATGCGTCAATATTGCGTTCGCGTTCCAGTACAGCTTCCAATGCTGACAGGTTTGAATGGACATCAGAAAAAACAAGGACTTTCATGGGTTACGCTGCTCCTTCGATCAGCCACGAACTGAGATGCTGGATGACTTTTTCAGCCACATCAAATTTATCCATCTTTGGCAATTGCTCGGTTGAACCATCTGAATACATCAATAATACTTTGTTTGTATCAACACCAAAACCCGCTTCCGGGTCGGAGATATCGTTGGCTACGATCATATCCATCTTCTTTTGCTGTAGTTTCTCGGCAGCATTCTCTCTTAGTTTCTCGCTCTCGGCTGCGAAACCGATCACTTTCAGGTCTAATTTCTCCTCAACCCTCAACGCTGCCACGTTCTGCAGGATGTCTTCTGTGCTGGCGAGTGAGATATGTTCAAGACGGCTGGATTTCTTGATCTTTTCTTTCGATGTCGATCGCGGCCTGAAATCAGCCACCGCTGCGGCCATGATCAAGGCGTTCGCATCTTTGACCGTCTTCAGGACCGCGTCATTCATTTCCTGCGCACTTTCAATGCGTATGACTTTCGCGCCTGCGGGGGGTGAAAGATGGGTTGGGGCGGAAATGAGCGTGACGTCACTGCCCGCGTCAAGGGCGGCCTGTGCCAATGCATACCCCTGCTTCCCGCTCGAACGGTTGGTGAGTATGCGCACAGGGTCAACCTCCTCAATTGTGCCCCCCGCTGTGACAACGATGTGCTGTCCTTGCAGCGGGTTATTCCGGGATAGGGCATAGCGCATTTCAGCAATGATCCGCTCGGGCTCTGTCATCCGGCCAGGGCCTTTTAACCCTGATGCTAAATGGCCCTCTTCTGGACCGATAAATCGCGTACCCCGTTCTTCTAATCGCCGGACATTTTCCTGTGTGGCTTGATGGCCAAACATGCCCGCGTCCATTGCGGGAGCGATGAGCACCGGGCAGCGCGCTGCCAGTACGGTAACTGTCAGTAAATTATCGGCAATTCCATTTGCAAGTTTTGCGATCGTATTGGCAGATGCGGGCGCGATCACGATCAGATCGGCCTTGCGGGCGAGGCTGATATGGACAACATGACCTTCGCCGCCCCACAGATCGGCCTCTAAAAATGCCTTCCGGCCTGTCACAGATTGGAATGTGAGCGGACTGACAAATTTCTGGGCGGCTCCAGTTAGAACCGTATCTATCCGCGCGCCTTGCTTGGTCAGGTTTGAAGCTAAATCTACGCTCTTATAGGCCGCGATCGATCCGGTTACACCGAGAACAATGTTTTTATCTTGGAGTGGATTTGCCATTTTTTCACCTGTTCATATTCCAAATAATTCGCAGTCCATCCAGTGTCAGCCATGGTTCGACATGATCAATGACATTTGTTTGGCCGCTGATCCGCCGGACGTGTCCGCCCGTTGCCAGTACGATCATATTATCGCCTAATTCTTGCTTGAAGCGGGCAACCATCCCTTCCACCAGTGCGACATAACCGTAAATCAGGCCGGACTGGATCGCATGGCGCGTGTTTCTGCCAATGATGGATGGGGGGGCTTTCAATTCCACTTCGGTGAGCTGCGCGGTACGCTGGAAAAGTGCGTTCGCGGATAATCCAATGCCTGGCATGATCGCGCCCCCTAGATACACACCATCTTTATTGATTGCGTTGAATGTCGTTGCTGTCCCAAAATCAATAACGCAGGCGGGAAAAGGAAATTTGGATTTTGCCGCAACAGCATCTGCGATACGATCTGCACCGACGGCATACGGGTCATCATACCCAATAGTCACATTGAGCTTAAGATCCGCGCTGACTACCAGCGGGGTTGCATACAGGTAATTTTCGCAGGCAAAAACAATACGCTCTGTTAATGGTGGAACAACAGAAGATAATACGATGCCATGGATCTCTTTGGGGTCAATTGCCTTTTTCTCTAAAATCTCGGAGAATTGGATGCCGAATTCATCCCCCATTCGTCCGTGGTCGGTTGAAAGGCGCCAATGGGCATTAAGCGTTTCACCATTAAATAGACCCAAAGCGACGTTTGTATTTCCCAGATCGATCGTAAGGATTCTTTTGTTCTTATTCATTATTAATTATGATTTATTCTAACTTATATTATATTTACAAACAGTATTTTGACATCATCTAATGAAAGAATGGAGTAATAAATGACAGCCACAGTGATCGATGGAAAACAGGCCGCAGCAGAAATCAAAGCATCTGTAAAAGAGGAAGTTGGCCGCCGTAAGAACGCGGGGAAAACGGTCCCCGGTCTGGCAACGGTTCTTGTCGGCGAGGATCCGGCGTCTCAATCCTATGTCAAAGCAAAGCATAGAGCCTGTGAAGACCTGGGGATCCGCTCATTTAAGGTCGAGCTGCCAATAGATACCAGCCAGGAAAAACTTGAAGAAGTTGTAAAGGGTTTGGCAAAGGATGACGCAGTACACGGCATTCTTGTCCAGCTGCCGCTGCCTGCGGGGCTTGATGAGGAGCGTGTGTTGAATATTATCCCGCTCTCAAAGGATGTGGATGGTTTTCACCCCATCAATATTGGACGGCTCGCCCAGAAGGGCAGGCAACCAGCATTTGCTCCATGTACGCCATCCGGCATCATTTACCTCTTAAAGAAAACCATGGGATCGCTGGAAGGAAAGAATGCAGTGGTGATCGGGCGCTCCAATATTGTTGGTATGCCTGTGTCTCTCCTCCTGCTGCGAGAGAACGCGACAGTGACAATATGCCATTCACGCACAAAAAATCTTCCGGAAATCGCAAAACGTGCGGATATTCTTGTGGCTGCCATTGGGCGGCCGGAATATGTGAAGGGTGAATGGATCAAACCCGGCGCGGTCGTCATCGATGTGGGTGTGAACCGTGTAGATGACGCAAGTAAAAAACGTGGATACCGGCTGGTGGGCGACGTAGCATTTGATGAAGCGCTTTCCATCGCCTCAGCTATCACGCCTGTCCCCGGTGGAGTTGGCCCGCTCACGATCGCCATGTTAATGAAGAACACACTTAGCGCGGCAGAAAAAATGGACAGCTAGGATTCTAATAAACGATTAATGCGGTTTGTCCGTTTAAGATCATAGAATTCAATAAAAAGGACGATCACTATTATGGAAATGAATGAACTGACCTCACAGGAATCCTATGTTATCGAGCAGAAAGGCACCGAACCTCCTTTCACTGGAGAGTATACCGATCTGTTTGAAAAAGGTACCTATGTATGCAGAAAATGCGATACACCGCTATACTATTCAGATAGTAAATTCCATTCTGGATGTGGCTGGCCGAGTTTTGATGATGAGATCCCGGGCGCTGTAATTCGCACTATAGATGCGGACGGACGGCGTACGGAAATTACTTGCGCGGCTTGCGGTGGCCACCTCGGGCATGTATTTGAAGGTGAGCATTACACACAGAAAAATACACGCCATTGTGTGAATTCGCTCTCGATGCGTTTTATACCGGAGAAAAAATGAGCCAGAATGCGCAGGCTATCTTTGGTGGTGGATGTTTTTGGTGTACGGAGGCGGTCTATAAACGGGTAAAGGGCGTTCAAAAGGTAGAACCGGGTTACACTGGTGGCAATGTAGAGAATCCGAGTTACCGCCTGGTGTGTTCAGGTACGACCGGCCACGCGGAAGTGATACGGGTGACCTATGATCCAGATATCATCAGTTATAAAGATCTGGTGGATATATTCTGGTATGCCCACGATCCAACAACACTTAACCGACAAGGTAACGACATCGGAACACAATACCGTTCGATCATCCTAACTCAGAACGGGGAAGAAAAGCGAATTGCGGAGACTTCTTTGAAAGAAGCCGCTGAAAGTGGTGATTTTCGGAAACCGATCGTCACTACAATTGAAATGCTTGATGCTTTTTATCCGGCCGAAGATTATCATTTCGATTATTTTGCAAATAATCCCAACCAACCCTACTGCCAGGCGGTTATCGCACCAAAAGTGCAGCATTTCCTGGAAAAATACCAGCCAGATTAATATTTATAAGAAATTAACATATTTTACTTGACAGCAAAATACGCGGGACTAAAATAGTTAACATTGTTAAGTTATAAATATGTTAACTATTATTTTTTAATGGACCGAAAAGAAAAAATATCAATCGTACTTGAAGGGTTGCGGCATGTAATGGCGCCTTTATGGCATGCTTCTCGGGCAAATATCCACCAGATTGTCGCTGAACAATATGGCATAACGACCTCGCACTTTCATACGCTGCGGTGGATCAAAGCCGGGAGAACTTCCGTAAGTGAATTGGCGGAGTGCCTTCATGTTAGCCCGCCGAATATTAGCCGCGCGGTGGATGATTTAGTGCGGAAAGGTTATGTCGAACGCAAACGGCAAGCAGATGACCGCCGCCGGCTTGAATTATCTCTTACACAAAAAGCTGAAAACCTATTCAGAAATATCCATGCAGAACTCGATCAATTGCTTGGTAAGGGCTTTGAAAAAATTTCAGATGATGAGATGGATAAATTGGTTGTTGCTCTTGAAATACTAAAGAAAATTGCGGCACCGGAAAATGACAAGAAGGATAAAAATTCATGAAGAAGTTATTACATTACGCAAATTATCTAAAACCCTATTTAAAAGAGGTCATTCTGGCAGTTGCGATGCTAGTTATTGTGGTTTTTATGGATTTGCGCATTCCGCGTCTGGTACAGCAAATCATTGATGAAGGAATATATCAAAATGATATGTCCGTGATTATCAATACAACAATACAAATGCTGGTTATTTCCTTATTGAGCACATTGTTCTCCATCGGGAATAACAATCTCTCTGTTATGGTTGGCGAAGCATTCGCCAGGGATCTTCGGGAAGCGATTTTCGTTAAAATCCAGCAATTATCATATGGAAACCTCGATCGCTTAAAAACCGGTGATTTGATCGTTCGTTTGACAAGTGATATCAACATCCTGCAGCAGACCTACCGTATGAGTATGCGTATCGGTCTGCGGGGTCCGCTTCTGATCATTGGCAGCCTTTTGCTGATGGTGTCTACAGATCCGCGCTTAACCTTATCCATCCTGCCGCTCTTTGTTGTTATTATCGTATTGATCATCTTTTTCATCGGAAAACTTGGGCCGATCTTCAAGACTGTGCAGCAAAAATTGGGCAATTTAAACAATGTCTTACAAGAAAATATTGCAGGTGTGCGGGTGGTCAAAGCATTTGTACGCCGTTCACACGAAGAAGATCGGTTTGAAGTTGTCAATGAAGATTTCACATCCGTTCATATCAAGGTCATGCGCTGGGTTGCTATTATTTTTCCAGCATTGATGTTATTGATCAATATCGGTGTTCTGCTTGTTGTATGGATGGGTGGGCGTCAGGCGATTGCGGGGGAATTGACTGTTGGGGGTGTAGTTGCATTCACGAATTATCTGACAACTGCGATTGTACCGTTGCTCATTCTGGCAATGCTTTCAAATATCGTTGCTTCCG
The DNA here is from genome assembly GCA_964505585.1 of uncultured Pelolinea sp. Taxonomy (GTDB): domain Bacteria; phylum Chloroflexota; class Anaerolineae; order Anaerolineales; family Anaerolineaceae; genus Pelolinea. Next base: position 9,238 of record CAZDIS010000065.1, read on the forward strand.
GGATAGCATCCGCTGAGCGGATAGATGAAGTGTTGACTGCAGTTCCCGATGTAAAAATTAAAGAAAATGGAAAATTTCTGCCGAAAAAAATTGCAGGGCGTGTCCAATTTGAAAATGTGGGTTTTTTCTATAATGGCGATTGTAATGAGAAGGTGCTGGATGGCGTTGAACTGAAAGCGGAGCCAGGTAAAACCGTCGCTATTCTAGGCGCAACAGGATCAGGAAAAACCAGCCTCATAAATCTGATCCCGCGTTTTTATGATGTGGTTGAAGGGCGTGTAACAATTGATGGTGAAGATGTGCGGGACCTTGATCAAACCTCTCTGCTTGAACATATTGCAATCACGCCACAGGAAACTGTTTTATTCTCGGGCACAATTCGTGACAACATCCGATATGGAAAACCGGAAGCGTCAAATGAAGAAGTGATTTCGGCTGCGAAGGCAGCGCAGGCACATGCGTTTATTATGGAATTGCCAGATGCATATGATACACACGTTGCTGCGCGTGGAGTAAATCTTTCTGGCGGTCAGAAGCAAAGAATCGCGATCGCTCGCGCAATATTGATGGAACCCGAAATACTCCTTCTTGATGATTCCACCAGTTCTGTTGATGTGGAAACTGAAACGCTGATTCAGGAAGCATTGGAAGAATTATGCAAGGAAACAACCACATTTGTTGTGGCTCAGCGCATCAGCACGGTGCTGAATGCAGATAAGATTATTGTTCTGGATAAGGGAAAAATTGTCGCAGAAGGCACCCACAATGAATTAATCGAAGACAACCACATTTATCGGGAAATCTATGATTCGCAGCTTGGCGATGGCAATAAATATTTACCTGAAAATAAGTAAAGGAAATTTGGAAATAGGACATGGCAGATAAAAACAACTATTCAAAACAGCCAACACCGCGCCGTCGCGGTCCAGGTGGCGGACATGGTCATAGCTTTGAAAAACCTAAGAACATAAAACTTGTGCTTTATCAAATCTGGAAATACTTCTTGCCCGCACGCATTCAGCTGATCATTGTCTTTTTTCTGGTCATTGGATATTCACTTGCCGGCCTGGTCGGCCCTTATCTGTTGGGTGTTGCGATTGATGACTACATAGCGGTCAAAGATTTGCCAGGTCTGGCGCGAATTTCCTTGATCATGCTTCTTGCGTATCTAATTTCTGTGGTTTTGCAGTTTTTGGCAAATTGGATCATGGCGAATGTATCCCAAAAAGCGTTAAAAAAGATGCGTACGGATCTTTTTCAGCATTTGCAGATATTATCTCTGCGTTTTTTCGATAAAAATCCTGCTGGCGATTTAATGAGCCGCCTGACGAATGATATTGACGCGATTAATCGTGCAATCTCAATGAATGTTACAAGCTTGTTCTCAAACGTGCTCACGCTAGTTGGCGTGCTAATCGCGATGTTTTCTCTGAATATTTGGCTTTCATTGGCTACTTTGATCGTTGTCCCGCTGATGGCGTTGTTCACCATGTTCATCGCGAAGTACAGCCGTAAGGGATTCCGAGAGTTACAAAAACAGATGGGCAAGTTTAACGGTACTATCGAGGAAAATGTTAGCGGTCAGCGTGTTGTCAAAGCCTTCCGAAGAAATGAGTCGGCAATTGCCGCATTCAGGGAAGACAACCAGGCAGTTTATGAAATCAGTAAGCGCGCACATACTTACGCATTCCTATTAATGCCGCTCACCAACCAGCTCGGGAATTTGTTCATCATTGTTCTGGCGGGCCTGGGAGGCTGGCTGGCGATACGCGGATTGGTATCGGTGGGTTTGATTGCGACTTTTATCTCCTATAGCCGGCTATTTTTACAACCAGTAAGACAGCTTTCAAATATTTACAATTCACTGCAATCCGCTCTTGCAGGTGCGGAACGGGTTTTTGAGATTATCGAAACCGAACCTGAATTGACCGATGAAACAAATGCTGTTGCCATGTCTGAGATTGATGGTCACGTGGAATTCAAGAATGTTGATTTCGCTTATGTTAAACATGTGCCTGTAATAAAGAACATGAGCTTTGAAGCCCGTACAGGCCATACGATCGCGCTGGTTGGTCCGACCGGCGCAGGTAAAACTACGATCATCAACTTGCTCACGCGTTTTTATGATATTGACCATGGAGCTATCCTTATTGATGGTATAGATATCCGCTCCATAAAAAAAGACGATCTACGGCGCAACCTTGGCATTGTTCTGCAAGACACATTTCTGTTTTCGGATTCAGTGGTTGAAAATATCCGCTACGGAAGGTTGGATGCTAGTGATGAAGAATGCATGGACGCAGCAAGAATGGCTGATGCGGATCATTTCATCCGTCAACTCCCGCAGGGATACCAAACCAAACTCTCAGAACGCGGCAGCAATCTAAGTCAAGGCCAGCGCCAGCTGCTTTCAATCAGCAGGGCGATTCTCGCAAACCCGGGAATTTTAATCCTTGATGAAGCCACAAGCAGCGTAGACACACGCACAGAAGCCCGCATTCAAACTGCGCTGCTTCGCCTAATGGCAGGACGAACAAGTTTTGTCATTGCCCACCGGCTGAGTACAATCCGTGACGCGGATTATGTGCTGGTTATCAATGAAGGCGAGATCGTTGAGCAGGGTAACCATGATGAATTGATGTCAATGGGAGAGTTTTACTACAATTTGTACATGAGTCAGTTTAAAGGAATACAAATCTAATTATAAAGCTGTGATCCTATATTTTTTTGAAAATAAAATATGAAACGATATTAGAATATTTGGATCATAGAAGTATAGAAGAGAAATTATGCGGTGGGTCCGAAGTCATGCGAGTTTTGAAAAACCAACAACCATGTTCAAATGGGCATTGGTAATTATTCTTATTGGTAATGTTGCTCTCGCTATCGCGAAAGGATTTGCTGCTTATCTCAGCAATTCATCTGCCATATTGGCTGACGCGATCAATTCGCTGTCTGATGTAATTTATTCTCTATTTCTTGTTGCGGGATTATGGCTTTCCCAACGGCCGCCCGACCGCAGTCATCCGCAAGGGCACAGTCGATTTGAACCGATAGTCGCATTGATTGTCACGATGACAATGTCATTTGCTGCCTATGAAGCCGCGCGCTCAGCGATTGCGAGATTCACAGGTGGTGCGCAGGAGCTGGTGATTGGATTTCCACTCATCATCTTGCTAATAGCTACCGCAACTAAGATCGTGATGTATTTTGTCATTCTCGGCGCGGCAAGGAATGCTAAGAGTCCCGGATTGCATGCTGCCGCTAAAGATAACTTGGCAGATGTTTTTACTTCTATCGCGGCGGGGGTCGGTGTTGTCGGCACGAGATTTATTCACCCTTTTTTTGATCCGGTGGCGGGATTAATTGTGGCCGCGTGGATATTGCGGTCTGTGATCGAAATGATCAAAGAGAATTTAGGCTATCTGACTGGCGCGGGCGCAACGCAGGAACTGCTGGATAAATTTGTTTCTGCCGTTAAACGTATTGATGATGTTGATGGTGTACACCATGTGATAACCGAATACGTCGGACCAAAGCTGGTTGTGGATATGCATATCAATGTGGATGGATTGATGAGCCTTGATTCAGCGCACGCAATCACTGATCAGGCAATAGAGGTGTTGGAAGCGTTTCCGGAAGTTGATCGCGCATATGTCCATGTCGAACCGATTGGACATTATTAATTGTTGACCATTTACTCTGATTGAATGAATTATCGGGAGAAAAAATGCCGAAAGTTAGACTTGACAAGCAGGCGCCAGATTTTACTTTAAAGGATTTCAACGGAAAGCAATTCACCCTGTCGAATTTCCGGGAAAGAAAACATGTGTTATTGGTCTTCAACCGTGGCTTTGCCTGACCATTTTGCCAGGAGCATATGGCGCAGTTGCGCCAAGACTATAAAAAGATCACTAATTTGGATACAGCAATTGTTGTGGCTGGGCCAGATAACGCAAAACAGTTTGCAAAATACTGGCAGAAGCATAACCTTCAGTTCATTGGTTTACCAGATCCAAAGCATAAAGTCTTAAAATTGTTTGGGCAGGAAGTGAATCTATTCAAGCTGGGAAGGATGCCGGCGCAAGTGATTGTTGATAAAAATGGTATCGTACGATATGCGCATTATGGACATGCTATGTCTGAAATCCCTGATAATGACGAGATTATTGGGATCTTGGATGAGATCAATTAAGCAAAATAACTTTTTACAGGAGAAATATGCAGAAT
>CAZDIS010000066.1:0-13319 GCA_964505585.1 uncultured Pelolinea sp.
TTCGCCCAGCGCCAATTATCAATAAATACCTTCGCTGCCATAAATGTCTCGGTAATAGAATCTGCGGGCACACGGTCTTCTTCGAGATAACCTTTTATATTTTCACCCTGAATAGTATTTGCGGTATATTGAGCACGGACTGTGTTTTGGATGGCTTCATCACCTACCATTGGCCGTAGAGACTGTAATACTTTCATTTTTTCGTCACGAACAGAAAATGCATTAAAGGCATAGGGTGCTTCCATTGCTGTTAAAGTGAGCATTTGCAGCATGTGGTTTGCGAACATATCCCTAATGATTCCCGACTTGTCAAAATAACCCGCCCGTGATCCCACGCCAACAGATTCTGAGGCAGTTATTTGAACGTGGTCAACATACTGTTTATTCCAAAGTGGTTCGAAAATACCATTCGCGAATCGAAACACGAGTATATTTTGTACTGTTTCTTTACCAAGATAGTGATCAATTCGGTAAATTTGATCCTCATGAAAACAATCATGGAGTGTTTTCTCCAAGGTTTTTGCCGATTCCAGGTCAACGCCAAAGGGTTTTTCTACAACTATGCGCATCCATAAGGTTTTTTCTCCATAATTACTACAAACCGATAGATTTTTGATAATTAATTCATAAGCGGCGGGAGGTGTTGCTAAATAAAATAGAACTTTCGCATATTCTTTTTCAACAATAAGCTGTTTGAGTTCGAAAAATCCTGATTCATCTTCAAAATCAGATTCAATATAGTGGGCATTTTCTAATAGTTTTTCAGCTATTTCGTGATCAATCGGTTTATTTCTTGCATGTTCTGTTAACCCATTAGTTAGGATCTTACACATTTTTTCTGTACCCCACGGGCGTCGGGCAAAGCCGATGATATGAATTTCATTTTCAAATAAATTATCCTTAACCATCTGGTATAAAGCGGGTATGAGTTTTCTTCGGGTCAGATCGCCGGTAACGCCAAAAATTATGAATGCAACCGGCCTGTTATTTTTATTTTCTTCTGTCATTGTTGTTTTGCCTCTTCGATTTGCCATTTATAATTCTGGATAAATATTGAGGATATAAGATAATTATATATTTAGATATGATAACTAATTCAATTATAGATGTTAAAGGAATAAAGGTTGGGCAGATCCATAATGAAGCCGCATTAACTGGATGTTCCGTCGTTCTCTGTGAAAAAGGCGCAGTAGGCGGTGTCAGCCAGCGTGGTGGTGCGCCAGGAACCCGCGAAACAGACCTTTTGCGCCCACTGCATGCTGTCCAGCAGGTTCATGCCATTATGCTTGCAGGTGGATCTGCGTTCGGACTCGACGCGGCAGGTGGTGTGATGCAATACTTGGAAGAACAAAATATTGGCTTTAAGGTCGGCCCGACCGTTGTACCCATTGTGCCTTCAGCAATTTTGTTCGATCTGGGAATAGGCGATCACACAATTCGCCCTGATAAAATCATGGGATACAAAGCCAGCCAGCTTGCGTCCGATGATCGACCAAATGAAGGCAATTTTGGCGCTGGATGCGGTGCAACAATCGGAAAAATTCTCGGCAATGGTCAAGCTATGAAATCAGGGGTAGGCACCGCCAGTATGACAATTGGAAATGGAATAGTTCTTGGCGCGCTCATCGCTGTAAATGCCTTTGGAGATGTGATTGAAAAAGGAAAGATCATCGCCGGGGCACGTACCATCAAAAAAGGGCCAATCCAAATTGGCGAAGATGATTATTTTGCGGATACGCGAAAAGTGATGGAGTCGTTTGCCGGAAGGCGAATACTCTCATTCGCTGCGCGTCAGAATACCGTAATAGGTGTCATTGCAACAAATGCCAGGCTTACTAAGGAGGAGTGCAACTATGTTGCGGATATTGGATCGAATGGCATTTCTCAAACTATTCAGCCAGCTTTTACCATGTTTGATGGTGATACGATATTCACGCTTGCCACCGGCGCCGAGAAGGCAGATGTCAATCTTATTGCTGCCTATGCGCCGGATGTGGTTGCGAGAGCCATCCTGAATGGTGTAAAGGCGGCAAAAGAGATTGATACCCTTCCTGCCTACATGAGTATTTTGCATCAACTGGATAAAAAATAATCCAATTGACTTAGGGTGGTTTACAAGGACATTTCCAATATAATACCCATCTGATCTTCAGATAGTGTCACTGGATTTCCTTTCATACTGCTGGATTGTTTTGCTTTAGCAATGATCGATGGAAAATTTTCTTTGCTTATCCCAAAATCTGCCAGTCCGGGGATGTGCATTGCGTCTGCCAGGTTAGCAATCCAGGCGATGCCGTCCTGAATAGACGCCTTCTCGCTTCCGGTCATCCAACGGGCTATCTCTCTAAATCTTGATAACTTCTGATGGTCAGCTGCTGATCGTGAAATTAGATCTGCGTTTACTTTTAATACCGCGGGGAGAAGCGCTGCGCAAATCATTCCATGCGGTGCTTTGAACATGCCACCAATAGGACCGGCAAACCCATGTACTGCGCCGAGTTTTGCGTTTGCCAATGATAACCCGCCTAATAGACTCACGAAAGACATTTTCTCTCGTGCAACCAGGTCCGCCCCATTTTTATAAACCTCTAATAGATTTTTCGCTGCCATCGGAATAGCTTCCCGGCAGAACATATCAACCATGGGATTACTGATTTTAGTCACATATGGCTCAATCACTTGCGTGAATGCATCCATGCCTGTGGATGCTGTTACCGCTGGCGGGACGCTGCATGTCAATTCCGGGTCGACAATGGATACAGTAGGCAGTAAGTATGCATCACGCATACTCACCTTTATCTTTTTTTCAGGAATAGCAATTACGGCATTGCGTGTTACTTCGCTGCCCGTTCCGGCTGTTGTTGGAATTGCGATGTACGGTACCCCGCGCTGTTCCAATGGCTGTCCCTTTCCCACCACCTCAAGGTAGTCCATCAGTTCGCCGGAGTTGTTCAACAGTGCAGAAACAGCTTTCCCCGCATCGACTGGAGCGCCCCCGCCAAAGCCTATTACAAAATCACATTTATTTTTTCGCCCAACACGAACGGCTTCCTGAATAGTTTCAGCATTGGGTTCTTCGGCGACTATAAATATCGTGCGAGTTTTGTCAGCTCCCGCCAATAGTTTGTAAAGCGCTTTCGGGTCTGGATATTCTTTTCCTTTTACAATAAGCGCGTTCTTTCCAAGGGATTCCAATAATCCCGAAAGCTTTGCTAAACTGTCCCTGCCAAAAATGATCCTCCCAGATGTAGAAAAATCAAAAGATATATTTTTCATATTTTTTGACTCACCCATTGTTTTACATTCACCGGGTATATAGCTGTATATTTGACCCCTTTTCTGGGTTGTTGCATCATATCAGCGACAGTTTCACGCCAGATATGATAATGATCGGTTCTTTTATGAGCAAGAGGCGCTTCATCATTCTGATAAATTTCTGTTAACAGGAATGCTTGCGGATCGTCAGACTCCTGCATAAGATCGAAACGAACTACTCCAGGTTCTTTGATGCTAGATCCTGCATTTTTTATAGTCGCAGAGATAAAAGCGTCAATATCTGGCTCTTTCACTCTGACGTATACTTGTATTATAACCATGGCAACTCCAAAATCTGTTATTCCATTAAAACCGAAACTAAATTCTTCGAATTTAAGTGACTATATCATATTCGAAGACCAGCAAATCGTCGCCATAAATAAGCCTGAAGGATTTCTGTCTATCCCCGATGGGTATGATGATTCAATGAGCAACTTAAAGGATTTATTATGCAAAAAGTATGGGGAAATTTGGGTTGTTCACCGTTTAGATAAGAAAACCAGCGGCGTTATTATTTTTGCAAAAAACCCGGAGGCACATCGGTTTTTCAATCAAGCATTTACTAACAAAGAATTTGAAAAATCGTATTTGGGGATTGCCCACGGACATCCATTTTGGGATATGAAGATGATTAATTATGCCCTGCACATCAATGGAGACCGCCGCCACCGATCGGTTTATGATCCGATAAAAGGTAATCTTGCAAAAACAATGGTTAGAGTCTTGTTTAAGCAAATTGATATTTTCGGGATAGAGATTTTTCCCAGGAATGGGTACACGCATCAGATTCGCGCACATTTATCAATGCTTGGGCATCCTATAATGGGAGACACGCTTTATAATCGGTTGCGTGTCAGGGATCATGCAAAGTGCATTGGTCAGCCACAATCTGAAAATGGAATGTTTCTGCACGCCCAATCACTTAAATTACCACCTCAAATTTACTCTGGGTTGGTAATATCAGCACCAATTCCAGAAAAATATATGCAATATTTCAAATAACAGTGTTTTTATTATTTTTATATAAAAAGCAAATTGGTGGTTGACTTTTACAATTTTATTTTGTATAGTCTGAAATTGCGTGTTAGTCTACATTGCTTTTGGATTGTTTTACACTCTGAAGTTTCTAATATTGATTTTTTAAGCTAAAAAGTGTATTCTGGTTATTAGTCGCCTGCATTGCAGATTTAACGCAACAAATAAAAGAGGTCGATAATTTTTAATGAATAGAAAGAAAATAATTGATATGGATGAGAATGAAATGAGCGGTGAATTCTCAGCTATCTCAAAATTAATAGAATTAGGCCGAAAAAAGGCCTATATCACTATAAACGATATCCTGAAATTCTTCCCTGAAGCGGAACAGGATGTTGAGCAATTAGAGGAAGCATTTGCTGCTTTAATGGCAGCTGGTATTCCCTATTTGGAGGATGATGACCTCACACCTGAACCATCCGAGGATGAGCTTTCAAGTGATGAAGTAAAAGAAATCGCGGAGGAGGCTGAAGATGAAGGACCCTCTGATGATCTCAAACACATCGACACGGACGATACGATCGGCTTATATCTAAAAGAGGTCAGCCGAGTCCCTTTATTGACAGCCGAGCAGGAAGTCGATCTTTCCCAGCGTATCGAACGAGGGCGAATGGCTCGCGAGGAACTGGCTGGCAGCCGTGTCAGCGTAAAAAGGCGAAATGAATTACTGGTTCTGATCGAAGATGGCTGGGCAGCGCGCGAACATCTCGTTACTGCCAATTCCCGCCTGGTGATCAGTGTCGCAAAGAAATACATGGGGCGCGGAGTACCGTTTCTTGACCTAATTCAGGAAGGGAATATCGGACTTATTCGAGCGACAAAGAAATTTGATTACCGTCGCGGCCACAAATTCAGCACCTATGCCACTTGGTGGATCCGTCAGGCTGTCACTCGCGCCATTGCTGACCAGGGACGGACTATCCGCGTTCCTGTTCACATGGGTGACCAGATCAATAAGCTGCTGCGGACAAAACACCAGCTAACACAAAAATTGGGCCGTGACCCTTCTATTGAAGAATTAGCGATTGCGCTTGATGTTTTGCCAAAAAAGGTCGAAAACATGATTAAAGTTTCGCGCCGCCCGCTTTCCCTGGAATTGCCTACTGACAACGAAGATGATTCCGTGTTAGGAGATTTTATTGAAGACACGGATATTCCAGCGCCAGATGAAACTGCAACGTATAATTTATTAAAGGAACATCTCGAAATGGTGATGGATTCACTTCCACCACGTGAAGTCCGTATTTTACAATTGCGATACGGCCTGCTTGACGGGCAGGCGTATACACTTGAAGAAGTGGGTAGAAAAATGGGTGTTACAAGAGAAAGAGTGAGGCAGATCGAAGCCCAGGCGCTTAGCCGGCTCAGGCACCCAACTATCAAGAGGAAACTGCGGGATTATTTAGGAGAATAGCACAATGGAACAAAAGAATAAGATCACACTGCGTCAATTTTATCGAAATATTGACGAGTTCATCTTAAACCAGGCGCATGACGAAGCGATCCTTTATTCCAAGTTCTTGCTTAAACAATACCCCAAGAATATTGAACTTTATAAACTTTTAGGAAAAACTTTTTTAGATAAACAGGCGTTCGATCTCGCGTTATTATTATTTGAAAAAATACTTGAGATTGATCCGGATGATTTTGTTTCTCATATTGGGCTTAGTTTAATATCAGAAAATTTTGGAAATCTTGAGCGGGCGCTTGTCTGCATGCAGCGGGCGTACGAAATTCAGCCATCTAACGAATCCCTTCAAAAAGAAGTGATACGGCTTATCAGAGCTAAAGATGGATTCGCCCCAGAAAAATTACGGCTATCGCGTGGTGCCTTAATAAAAATGTACACCCGATCCCAATTAGCAGACCAAGCAATTGCCGAAGCCCGGTTAGGCATCCATGAATCTCCAGATAGAACTGATTTTAAGATCCATCTCGCCGAAATGCTTTTTAAGGATGAAAAACCTGAACAGGCGATTGAATTTTGTATGAAGGTGCTGAAAGATTTTCCATATTGCAGACCCATACTTGAAATGCTTTTCCGTGAATTACCGCGTACAGGAGAAAGCAATGATTCAGACGTTTTTAAATCGCGGTTGATTGAATTAGATCCCTATTTTGCTTACATGAAACCGGAGACAAATTCTGTAAATGACATCCCCGATGTGGCTATCATGGTTGAAGCAGGTCATGTGCCCGCATCAGCAATTGAAGATCTGGAAGCTTTCATCACCGAAAATTGGGATGGGGATGTTCTTGATCAGCCGAAATCACCTCGATCTCTGGAAGAAGATTGGCAATCAATCGTCGATGATGCCGTTGCTAATAACGGCATTGGTGAACCGATGAATGGAGCATCTGTTGAAGACACAGATTTGAATGATGAAGAAGCACCGAATGGCCATACACAAGAAAAATCGACCAACAAGCGTGAGGTCTTTTTAAATAAACTCACGGGAGCAGCTGCGAATAAGGACGATCAACCATCCGAAGAAATTCCGGACTGGATCCTTTCATATGAGAATCTTGAAAAAAGATCAGGAATGGAAGTCATTGATGAAGATGATGTAAAAGAATCAACTACTTTAGAATTGAAAGTGCAGGATGATGATTTTGAAGAAGATGGGATGACAGACCACGAAGCGCCTATCAACCCAAAAATCTCAGATCATATGGCAGCAGATCCGGCTGATTGGAAGAAGCCTGGCGAGGTTGCTATAGCGCCAAGCGAGAAGGAATCATCTCCCGCATTGGATGACACGCAAAAAATAAAAATACTAAAAAATAACCCGGACAGCATTTTACAACAACTGGAAACCGCACTCAGTGAAGATGATAAAGACTTCGCACTCGAGTGCATTGATGATTTGATTGCAAAAGAATATCAATTGGAATCGATCGCGAGCCAGGTTGAATCCTACTTAGCGGGAAATCCGAGCGAAATTGACCTTTGGCTGGTATTGGTCAAAATATTCAGGAAAATGGGAAAAACAGAAGAAGCACTTTCCGCGCTTGAGAGCGCACAAATAAATATCACTATATAAGACTGAAAGGGAGCTAATGCAGAATTACCAACGAACTCTGGTTTTAATCAAACCGGACGGGGTCCAAAGAGGGCTGATAGGAGAGATTATCAAGCGTTTTGAGAACCGCGGCATGCAGTTGATTGCGATGAAACTAAGAATTGTCGACAAGTCATTTGCCGAGAAACATTATGTAGCACATATAGGCAAGCCCTTCTATAATGGCCTGATCAAATATATTACCGCCTCCCCGATTATTGCTATGGTCTGGGAGGGCAGCAATGCCATCGAAGCTGTTCGACAGACCGTCGGAGCGACAAATCCAATTGAAGCAATGCCCGGAACCATCCGGCATGATCTCGCGATTATTACCAGCCGAAACCTGATACACGCTTCGGATTCAGTTGAAACCGCTGATAAAGAGATAGCTTTATGGTTTGACGCGGATGAAATCTTCCCCTGGACAAGACTTCACGAAGATTGGTATACCGGACTTAATTAATTCACTTGACGTGAATATCACTCCATGATAGACTCTTTTTTATGCGGGGGCGTGGTGTAGTGGCTAACATGCGGCCCTGTCAAGGCCGAGATCGCGGGTTCGAATCCCGTCGCTCCCGCCAAATATCCGGTGAAAACCGGATTTTCTTATTAAGACGCACAATTCCTTGTATAGTAAAATAAACTTACCTTATTTTTATATCAATTAGGAGTTGCGAATGAACCCAGCGAACGTAATGATTGATGTTAGTTTTTCAATTAATGGCATGGCACGCACAGTGACAACCGATCCAAAGAAAACATTATTGGATTTCCTCAGAGAAAACGGATACACAAGTGTCAAATCAGGGTGCGGCGAACGGGGTGATTGTGGAATGTGCACAGTCCTTATAAACAGCAAACCCGTTCAATCCTGCCTGGTAAAAATGAATGCGATTAATGGTAAAAAGATCGAAACGGTTGAATCCCTTGGAAATGCAAACAATCTGCATCCGCTGCAGGAAGCTTTCATCGATACCGGTGCCATCCAATGCGGCTTTTGTACACCTGCGCAATTGCTGACAGCTAAAAGCATTCTCGATAAAAACCTTAATCCCACAGAAATACAGGTACGTAAAGGTCTTTCCGGTGTTCTCTGCCGCTGCACCGGTTATGTCCGTATCATTGATGCGGTCATGCGTGCCGCTGCAGTGATGCGTGGTGAGGAAGTGCCATCCTATGAACCACAGGAAATAAAATTTAGCGATGATATTAATTCTGTCGATCTTCCAAAAGCGTATTTCAGGGAAGATGGAGACACCTCCCCTCTGCTGCCCCTTGTCCTCACGCCTGAAGCAATGGAAGACCTCCAAATTGTAGGAAAGGCAAGTAAAAAAGTGGACGGCGTCAAGCTCGCTATGGGCAATCCTGTTTTCACCGATGATGTCCAACCCGCCAACATGCTTATCGGTGCAATGCTAACCAGCCCCCATGCCCACGCGAATATTAAAGATATTGATACATCTGCAGCGAAAGCACTTGAAGGTGTTCACGCAGTCTTGACATACAAGGACATTCCCCGAATTAAATATGCGACCGGCGGCCAGAGCTTCCCGCAACCAGGACCCTACGACCAGGTTTCGTTGGATAACAAGGTCAGGCATGTCGGCGACCGTGTCGCAATTGTCGCCGCGGAAACCAAAGCAATTGCTGATAAAGCTCTTGAATTGATCAAAGTGGATTATGAAGTGCTGGAACCAATTTTCGATTGCGAAAAAGCAATGGATAAAGGAGCGCCTGTCATTCATGACGAGGATGACACAGAAGGCCTTTTTGATGCATCAAAGAATATCGTCCATCATATCGAAGCGGAAGCCGGTGAGGTAGATAAAGCGTTTGCAGCGGCCGATAAGGTATACGAGGGTGAGTATCGCACACCAAAGCAGCAGCACGCGCAAATGGAACCCCATGTTTGTATTACTTATTTCGACGAAGATAATCGTTTAGTTGTGCGGACAAGCACACAGGTACCATTCCATGTCCGCCGGATCATTGCACCGCTGATCGGACTTCCAATTAAACAGATCCGTGTGATCAAACCCAGAATTGGTGGAGGTTTTGGCGGAAAACAGGAGGTAATTTTGGAAGATTTATGCAGCCATCTAACAATTGCCACTGGCAGGCCCATCAAAATGGAATACACTCGCAGCCAGGAATTCACAAGTGGCCGCTCACGCCATCGACAGATGATTCGATACAAATTAGGTGTCAAAGACCAGGTACTTACAGCCGCAGAACTCCGCCTGATTGGCGATACTGGCGCGTATGGCACCCATGCCTTGACTGTAAATATGGTAGGTGGTTTTAAAGGACTTACGCTCTATAATGTGCCAAACTCACGCTTTATTTGCGATGTCGTATACACAAATACTCCCCCGGCAGGTGCTTACAGAGGCTACGGAGCTACTCAAGGGCAATATGCCATCGAGACGCTCATGTCTGAGATCGCTGAAGACCTTGGCATTGATGTCATTGAATTCAAGAAAAAGAATTGGCTGAAACTCAATGAACCGATGCATCTGGCGCGTCAGCTTGGCGAAGGCCGTGAAGGGTATGACCAAAAGATGGTCACGAGTGCGTTGGATGAATGTGTCGCTATCGGACTTAAATCGACGAATTATTACACAAAAAGAAAGAAATTCGCGCAGGAATCCGGGGATATCAGGCATGGAATTGGCATGTCAGTTATGATCCATGGATCAGGTATTGCCGGACTGGATATGGGTGCGGCAACAATTAAACTTAACGACGACGGCTCTTTCAACCTGATGATTGGCGCTACAGACCTGGGTACCGGCTCTGATACGATCCTTGCACAGATGGCTGCGGAGCAGCTTGGCGTAGATGCGGATGACATGATCGTCTATTCATCTGATACAGATTTTACACCGTTCGATAAAGGCGCTTATGCCAGCTCAACAACATATATCAGCGGTGGCGCAGTGCTCAAAGCAGCCAAAAAGGTACGTGAAATGATTCTGGTTCATGCAGCTAAAATGATGCGTAAAGATAGCCATACTGGATTTGAACTGCGTGATAAGTGGATAACCGCCCCTGATGGTAAAAAATTATCATTAGAAGATGTTGCGTTGAGCAGCCTGCACCAGTTGGAGCAGCACCAGATCATCGCTTCTGCGTCACATATGAGTTACACCAGCCCCCCTCCCACTGCCGCGCAATTCGCAGAGGTGACGGTAAATATGAAAACGGGTGATGTCAAGATCGATAGATTGTTAATGATCGTAGACTGCGGACGCGTGATCAATCCTATCACTGCCGCTGGACAGGTTGAAGGCGGTATGCTACAAGCACTTGGCCTGACAATGTTTGAAGACACATACTTCGATCAGAAAGGGCGCGTTGTCAACGATCAATTTGGAACCTACCGCATTTACAAATCAGATGATACGCCTCCCATGGACGTGATTTTCGTGCAAACAGACGAACCCACCGGACCATATGGCGCAAAATCAATTGCTGAGATTGCCGTGGATGGTGTTGCGCCCGCTATGGTAAACGCTCTTCACAATGCGATCGGGTTCTGGTTCAGAGATTTACCGATCACGCCACAAAAAGTAAAAAAGGCTTTGAAAATCTAGATAATTTTATTTTGTCATACATATCAATTAGAATTAGGGCTATCCATATAGATAGCCCTTTTTCAATAATTTTGGAGATAAATATGAACAAACAAATGTTAAATACTTATTTTAGGGATCATAAAGTACTTATTTCTGATGGTGCGACTGGAACGAACCTAATCGCGCGCGGACTTCCCAACGGTGTAACCGCCGAGCATTGGGTATTGGAAAAACCTGATGAGATTTTGCGGCTGCATCACGATTTTATCGAAAACGGATCTAACATCATCCTTACCTCAACATTTGGCGGTTCAGCGATTCGGCTGAAACACGCTGGGCTTGTGGATCAATTCAAGGAGGTAAATTCCCGCGCTGTGCAACTTGCCAGGCATGCAGCGAGCGGCACTGAGACTCTCGTTGCAGGGTCTATTGGTCCATTGGGTGAAATGCTCAAACCGCTTGGTTTATTGGATGCGTCTGATGCAAAAAAAATTTTTTCGGATCAAGCAAATATTCTTGTAAGCGAAGGTGTTGATCTTCTGGTAGTTGAAACCCAATTCGATCTTGCGGAAGCAAAGGCAGCCATTGAAGGTGTCCGCGCTATATCTGATATCGGCCTGATATGTTCCTTTAGTTTTGACCGTGGGATAAAAACAATGATGGGAATTTCGCCAACAAAATTTGCAAACACGGTGGAAAATTATGATCTTTCAGCATTGGGTATCAATTGTGGAAAAAGTCTGCTGGACAACAAAAACTGCTTAACAGAACTTGACCAGGTTACTCTGCTGCCCATCTGGTATAAACCAAATGCCGGCCTTCCCGAGATAGACGATGAAGGGAAAGCAGCATACAGCTTATCACCGGAACAAATGGGGGAAGCAGCCAGCGATTGGCCAAAATTAGGCGCGAAGATTATTGGCGGATGCTGCGGCACCTCCCCGCTGCATTTAAAGCATATTGCCGATACCGCACAATAGACCTCGAAGATGGCCCCATCATATAATATTGGCCCAGTACCTGTTTCCGGACGCGTATCATTGGCGCCAATGGACGGGATTACCGATTTGCCCTTTCGGCTGATTTGCAGAAGGATGGGCAGCTCGCTTTCAATTTCTGAATTTATTAACGCTGCGGATGTCCCCAAAAAACTAAAAGATTATTCTATACGCACCACCTTCACGAATTTTGAGCGCCCATTTGGCTACCAAATCTATGGGGCGCAATCATCTAGTCTAAGTTTAGCAGCAAAGATATTGGAAAAGCGACAGCCAGATTTCATTGATTTGAATCTTGGATGTTCAGTAAGACGTGTTGCCGGCCGCGGAGCGGGAGCTGGACTTCTCAAAAATCCAAAAAAGATTTCAAAAATACTAAGAATTCTCATTAATGCGGTCACCGTTCCAATAACTGTAAAAATCCGGCTCGGGTGGGATGCCGAACATCTGAATTATATAGAAATTGCAAAAATTATCGAAGGCGAAGGCGGGGCGTTGATAACTGTCCATGCCAGGCGCAGGGATCAGTCATACCAGGATCATGCCAATTGGAAAGCGATTGAAGAAATCAAAAATAACGTATCAATTCCTGTGATTGGCAATGGTGATATCTCATCCAGTAAAGAAATCGAACGCATGCTTTTAGAAACTGGTTGCGATGGTGTTATGGTCGGTCGGGCTTCTCTCGGAAACCCCTGGATCTTTTCAGATAAAAAGAAAGCTGATCTATCTAGACAAGAAATTTTCTCGATTATCCAAAAGCATTGGACTTTGATGTTAGCAGTATTCGATGCAGAATCAGCGGCTATTCGGTTTAAAAAACATCTCAAAGCGTATCTATCCTGCCCTCAGTTTTCTAATTTGGATTTATCCGTACTCTTACGGAAAAAGAACCCCATGAATGATCTAATTAATAAATATCCTTATAAACCAGTGAGTAATTCAGCATGGTAAAATTTCATCCATGTCCCTGTAGCTCAGTGGATAGAGTGTCGGCCTCCGAAGCCGAAGGCGGGAGTTCGAGTCTCCCCAGGGACGCCTTTCAAAAAAATCAATATTCTGTTTTTTTAACTTCCACTTTCCACTTGCTTGAGCACTTTTTCTATACTGTAATAAGAATTATTTTCCTTGCGCTACAGGTTAGTAATTAACAATTCTTCAGTAATCACAAAAACTTTTTTCCATGCACCGGATAGCCAGTGATTTCGATTGAATAACACGTTATTAATCAGAAATTGGATCTTTGCTTTTGATTTTGTGATTTTGATTGCTTGATTGTGTGTCATTTTTTCTGTAAAAGTGATCAAAGATCCCTTCAGAATTTGATA
>CAZDIS010000067.1:0-13014 GCA_964505585.1 uncultured Pelolinea sp.
CCTGTTCAGAAGCGACGCGCTGGATATTATCAGTGATGATCTGCCGCGCTCTCTTTTCGCCTTCCTGGCGGGCTTCAGATTCGATCTGCCGGATGATGCGCGCCATATCGTTGCGGGCTTCTTTTTCAACCTCCGCGAGTAGATAGTCCTTTGCCTCTTCATCGGTCATGCGTGAGATTTCCTGCAGCTTTTCCATTTGCTGGTTGTAAAGGTCTTCTACTTCATTGGCGCGTTTATCGATGGCGCTCTGCCGCCGGTTTACCTGCGTTTCGCGCTGCTCCAGGCGTTCAAGCCGGTTATCAAGATTATCACGCCTTTTTTGGAGCCTGTCTTCTTCCCGTGAAAGGTCACTCCGCCGCCGCGTGATCTCCCCTTCCGCGTCTTCCTTGATTTGCAGTGCCCTGTTTTTTCCCTCAATTTCAATCTCCCTGGCCCGTTCGCGCGCTTCCTGCAAAATCGTATCGGCTTTCATCCGTGCCGATTTGCCCATGACCCGCGAAAAGATCTGTCCTCCCAAAAAGGAGAGAACCAGGACAATGCCTGCTCCGATTGCAATGGTTAATCCATTTAGTTCACCCATCATTTCCTCATGCTTTCTTTTTTATTTTTTATTTCAAGTAGATCTGATATCGCTTTTTTAATGGTTGAAAATGAGAACGCCCTTCTTGCTAATACACCCTTTAGTTTTTTCTCGAACGCTTTATCATCAAGGTAAGCGTAACGTCGCAAGTATTTTTCTCCCAATCTGTTCGCAAGTTCTTCGTCTGCGGGAGCGGACTCCAGGGCGAACGCAATGTCCTCGTCACTCACCTGCTTTTTTCGCAGCTCGTATGCGAACATCCGTTGGCTGCGCGGTTTCGATTGTGATCGGTAAGCGATCCAATCTTCAGCAAATTGCCTGTCATCAAGGTATTTCTTCTCACGCAATTCACCGATAACATCAGCGGCAACAAAATCCGAAAATCCCTGTTCAGTTAATTTTTCCCGCACTTCGTATGCAGTACGGCGCTGGTAATTAATATAATGCAGCGCTTTCTGGAATGCTTTTTCCCGGGCGTCGCTGGACACCAATTCGTCGATCCTGTCCTGTGAAAGCTTTTTGCCAACCGCCAGCCACGCGCCAACGAAACGGCTCACCCCAAACGCGAAGGCGTTGTCAAGGTATACGTTCAACCGATTTGGATTATTTTTTTGTGTCTCTAGTCCAGTAATCGTTTTTTCCATAATAAAAAACCGCGGCCAACTATCGGCAACGGTTATTTAAGTGTTTAGAATCGTAAATACGATTATCTATAAGCTAATTGTTGCTTGCTCTTGATAAATCAATATCAATACAATTATCCCTTATAGGTCAAATTCTTTTGTAATCTCAGCTGCTATTAATTAGCAGGTCCTAAACAAATTCCGTTAGCCAATGAAGGCGTTTTCATACTTTTTTTACGAACATACTGATTATACAATATTTTAAGAAAAATTTGTTTTTTTAATATACTGCACCCAAAAATTGGTTCTGCCTCTTGCTCGCCGCCCTAATAATGGAAAATTCCAGCATGGGTGTCGTTTTCTTATATGCGAACATCGGCCATGCTGGATTAGGTTTAATCAAAGGGTAAAATATAATCATTAACGATGATGATAGTTTATTTCTAAATTCCACGGGATACCTGCTTCAGGTATACAGAAAGAAAAGAGGGTGTGTGCGGAAAATAGTTGCTGAATTGAAGGATCTGGTAAACAGGGAATACGCTGTCTTTATCTGGATCTTAGCCCTTTCCATTCTCAGTTTCGGTATTCTCATCCCGACCCTGGGGTTCTATTGGGATGACTTGCCATACCTGTTTCAATATTCGGCTTTCGGTCCGGCTGGGTTCCCGGACTATGTTGCTTCTGACCGCCCTTTTTCCGCCTGGATCTTTTCGCTCACCACTGCGGTCTTCGGATATCAACCGCTCTATTATCATATTTTGATCTTGGTCTTGCGTGCGTTATGCGCGTCGCTTTTCTTTCTCATCCTGCGCGAGGTGTGGCCTTCCCGGAAAACAGAAAATATCATCGCGGCGTCGATTTTTGCTATCTATCCCGGGTTTTTACAGCAGCCGATCGCGCTCATTTACAATCATCACTTCAGCGTATTCGCGATGTTTCTCGCGTCCGTTTACTTGATGATTGTAAACTTGAAGCGGGAAAAACCGGGCTTATTTCTGTGGGTCATCAGCATCCTGCTCGCTTTCTCGGTCTTTTCAATCGAAAACTTTGCCATGCTGGAATTGGTTCGCCCGTTTATTATCTGGAAAATTGCCAGCCAAAAAGAAAGCATCCGCGGCCAGAGGTTGCGAAAAACCGGTTTAAACTGGATGCCTTATTTCGCTGTTTTGGTTTTATTTTTCATCTGGCGCGTCCTCATTTTTAAATTTCCCACCTATAAACCCGCCGGTGTCAGCGGTCTCATCAAAACCCCGCTTGAAACACTGGGTGGTATTTTCTCAAGGATCCCCGCTGATTTCTACACTGTTTTCATCCGCGCCTGGGGTGTCAACCTCTCCTTTCCGACCGTCAGTGATTTTGGCAGAGCCGCGACCTATCTGTTCTGGTTGGTTGTTGCCGGCACGGCGCTCACCGTGCTCGTATATTTTCTCTTACTCCGCGCGGATAAAGAGAAAATCGATAAAAAAGCAGGGGTGCGTGGCCGCTTTGAATATCTTTTCGCGAGCATCCTCCTTTTCCTCTTGGCTGGATCAATTGTCTGGGGGTTGGACCTGCCGCTCGAAAATAAATTCGCGTGGGACCGCATGACGCTCGCGTTCTTCCCGGGCATCGCCCTATTTGGCGCCTTCCTCTTTTCCTGGTTCAAAACAAGAAGAGTCATCAGCGCCGTTCTTCTGGCAGTATTATTGATGCTCGCCTCCAGCCAGAATTATCAAAACGGCATCGCCTTCAAACGCGACTGGGATAATCTACAGGACTTCCTCACCCAACTTTCATGGCGAATTCCCGCGTTAGCTGAAAACACCATTTTTATCACTTCCGTTTCAGGTTTGGATTACTACAGTGATAATTCCTTAACATCTCCGATAAACTTGCAATACGCGGACGATCTTGATGATGACCGGCTTTCCCACTTCGTTTATTTCACCAACGCCAGAACGGAAGATTGGTTTGAAGACGATCTTTTCGATCAGGATTATAAAAAAAGGTATCGGTCTTTCATTTTCTATGGGAACACAGGCAATGCCATTGCCTATCGGTTTGAACCGCCTGCGTGCGTCCACGTCCTTGACTGGAAATACGCCAATTCGGTCACGACCCCAAATATGACCGACAGGCAGGTAAAAGAGGTCCGCTTTACTGATCTGAGTTTGATTCGCGAGACGCCCGCCCATCCGCCTTTTTCGCCGCTTTTCAAACAATCGGATACCGGGACATGGTGTTTTTACTTTGAAAAGGCGGATCTTGCCCGCCAATTTGGTAAATACGCTGAGGTTGTGCGCTTAGGCGATCAAGCGATCAGTGCCGGCAAAGCGCCCCGCCTGCCATCGGAATGGCTTCCTTTCTTGGAAGGATACCTCTGGGAAGGTGAATTGGACAAGGCCGAGATGCTGGTCAATGAGATCATTGGCGCGGAAGGCAATTATACGGCTGGGATGTGCTACACTTTGCGAAGAATAAGAGGGGAAACTACCTTCCAATATAACTCCGAATTGGATGCGTTGATATCCAAATATAATTGCGAATCCTGATAGCCCGTGTGTTAAAATTGAAATGATGAAAGATAACATGAGAACTCAACATAAAAAAATAAAAGGATCATTTCTGCAGATTTTTCTTCCGCTGATCTTGATGGTTGCGGCAGTGGGTGTCGGACTGTATTTTCTGGTCTTCAAAGAGCAGCTTGCAGCTACATCCATCAGCCGATCAGGTGATATCGCTTCCATATATCTCATATTCTTATTCTTTACCCCTGTTTTCATTGCCATCGCTTTGATGATCTTATGGATTGTAATTAACGCGAAGGCGTTCAGGGCCGCTGCTTCTTTTTTCCCAAAGGTCCGGGAACAGGTTGGCAGCGTGAATAAGAATGTTCGCTTTGCGGTACATCGTTTTCTACACCCGATTATTGAAGTCGATGCGCACGTCACGGCAATTAAACACGCACTATTAAAAAAGGATAAAAATGGAAAATAACAAAAACAATACTTTAACCTACGTCATCGGTGGCGTAATTGGCGCGCTGGTGGGCGTTACAGCAGCGTATTTGATCGGTCAGGCTGAAGGCCTTGAGGATGATGAGAATCCTTTCAATCGCAAGAACTTGAGCAAGGTCGGATTAGGAACGATTTCCTTCCTCTACTCCCTCATTGGCAAAGGGAAAGGCCGCGGACACAGGTAAACATCCTGCTGCTTTTCCAATTTAATCGCTGCCCACTTTGCATATGAGTCAGATAGATTCAATTGACGCCATCATTGTCGGCAACATTGATTTTGAAACCATCATCAATACGGAGGGCGCGATCACCCTTGCTAACCCCGGCGGAAGTGCGCTCTATGCCGCTTCTGGATTCCGGCTTTCGGGTAAAACGCCGGGCATCATCAGTAAGATCAGCGAAAACAGATCGCGAAGATGGATGCGGGCTTATCAAGATGCGGGCTGCGATACCACCGGAATTTCAAAAGTGATCGGCGAGTTTGGGCAATCCCGTTTTTACGCTATCAGCGAAGATGGACGCGTTAGCATGGACAATCCGCAAAAATACTTTTTTAATCTTAACCAGCCCCTGCCAAAGTTTCTTCTGGGCTATGAGCCGCCTCAGGTTTCGAACGATATCAATCGCGCCATTCAACCCTCCTCGATCACACCACAGGATATACCCGAAGAATACCTGAAGATCAATCATTTGCTGGTCGCGCCCATGGATGTGTATTCCCACAACATGATCCCGCCATTTTACCGTTCCAGGACTGACGGGCGCGTATTGTTTTGCGGCTCCCGTTCTTTTATGCAGCCCGCTTTCTGGTATGAGTTTCCACCCATGATCCGCGGTGCAGGCGCCTTCATCACTTCGCTTACGCAGCTCAAACGCCTTTTCTTAGGGAAAACACAGGATCCGTGGGAAATGGTGGAATTCATTGCGGATGCTGGCGTTGAGATTATCACTGTATTTGCAATGGATGAGATGCACATGCTCTATGACGCTGCTGCGCGAAAGAAGTACCGCGTTCCACGGATCAATTCCGAAATGGTCGATCCGATCGGCGTTTTTCCCACGTTTTTTGGTGCTTTTTGCGGCGGGTTCATCACCCATTTCGACCCCCTTGAATCTGCCTTAATGGCAAGTGTTGCGGCCAGCATCAAGCAGGAGGGGTCCGGGCCTTTATATACGCTGCAAACGCTTCCAGACCTGGCGCGGGCCCGTTTGGAATCCCTGCGTAACGATGTAAAAATTGCCTGATAAGGCCAAATTGTATCGCCCCCGCCCGGTTGGGGTTCACATGTATAATATCGTATGGTATCTTTTAGATTAAACAAAATGTGGAGTGATTATGCGAAAATTTAGTAGATTTCTTTTTGGGGCCATGCTCGGTGGTTTCTTAGGCGGTGCGGCTGTACTTCTCCTCGCGCCGGAAAGCGGCGCGGACACGCGTGAAGCGCTTCGCTACCGGTTTGAGAAGTTCTCGGATCAGATAAAAACCGCGGTGGAAGAACGGCGCGCGCAGCTGCGGCAGGAGATCGAAAAGTATAAAACGGAAGGCTAGATCTAGTTAATTTTTTCCGCGCGTATGCTGTAAGTTGCGGGTTGGTGCGTATTTTGGCTTAATCCGCTCAGGATGATGATCACCGGTTCACTTTCAACCGAGATCGGTACTGTCAGTTTTGAAGGTGAATGTTGAACAGCTTGTGTTACTTCAGTCGTTTGATCACCATGCAAAATGGATACCCCAAAATACTGCGGCAGGCTGTTCTTTATGTGAACAAAACCATCGCTTTCCCAGCCATGGTCTTTTCCCTCAAAATCCTCGAAATAGGAGAGCGCGTCGATACGGATATCATCAATCACCAGCCCCTCACCGTTCACAGCCGCGTCAGTGATATATTCAAATTCAACCGTGATCTTTTTTCTAGCGTAACGCGAGAGATCGACTTCCTCCCGTATCCATCCGTTTGATCTTCCGTTGTATCCGCATCCGTAGTTCGCGCCTGTCGGATCATCCTCCGTGCAGGAAGATGTGATCATGTTTTCCCAGTTCTGCCCGTCTTCCGAGATGTTCACGTATACGTAATCATAATCTCGCTCGATGTCATACCAGGTCCAATAGGACAGGATAATCGGATTTTCTGCACTGCTTAGATCAAAGGTGCGCGATAAACGCATGGCCGATTCATCGCCGCGGTTAGACCAGAAATATCTTTTTCCAGAATAGGGATCAACGGGTAAAACGGGTATCGTCTCCTCCCAATCAATGCTTAATAAGAGATCATTCGTGCATGCCAGGGCGATATAATCCGCGCCGAACTGCTGCACGGTTCCCGACACGGACTCATCACCGCATGCGTATGAAAATTCAGGTTGTATGGGGATGCCCAGGACAGGACCGTCATACCCTAAGGCATATCCATTTCGGCCGTTTGCGTTGTAATAATTCGCGATCGTCCATGTTTGAAACAGATTTTCTGCGTTCTCCGTGCCGCCATGCGCATCAAGCCCATGGTCGTTAAGTACTTTTTCGATCCCCGCGAAACCGTTCCGGGGTTCGGCAACCAGATCTTTAATAAAATCCAACCCGAACCGCTGGTACATGTATTTTGCGAACAAATACGAAGCGCCGTAATGCGGGGTTGAAGAACCCTGTTCATTGCCAGGCCAGAAATTGAGCTGCAGGTCAGGATTCAGAATATAAAGGGTTGCGAACCCGCCCAGGTCAAATCCATTCAGGTCCACCGCTAGCTCAGATAAACCCTCGTTGACCCACGCTTCCTCATCTCGGTCCATGTTCCAATGGATCATGTGCTGGAATTCATGCGCCATCACGCCGTAAACATAATCACCTGAAAGATGGATATGTTCAGCGGATAGATAGAACATTTCTGATATATTGGAAAATTGTTCGATCTCAGGCGGGAACGAATCCGCGGATGAGAAATAGCCCGCCGCGCCCCCCAGGTCATTTGCGTAGAGGATTGTGAGATGCGGGTCATTATCTACGCCGGGAGCGCTTTCGCTCCCAAACAGTGAGCGGTTGCGTGCGTAGATTTGCTCCTCAAAAGTATTCGTCAATGCTGTGACATGTTCGTGGGTGTAATCGATCCCCTCCTCGATCCAGAAATACACATGCTCCGTTTGGTACGCCAGCGTCGCCGCGGCCTTTCGGTAACGGTTTGTATTGACATTGAGCACCCAAAAATCTTTCGATGCCCCGTTTTGGAAGAGCATTGGCGGTGCCTGCAGCCGCACAGGTATATTGGAAATCCCCTCGTATTTTTCAGCCAGTTGAAACAAATCGTTCTCCCGGACGGGGGTATTCTCTAGGATTGTTTCGGTCCTTAAAAACCCATCCGTATCCATTTCTTCAGTCGCGAATTCCAGCGTCGGCTCAGGATTCGCAGCCGCATCAGGGTTGGAAAGTGACATCCAGGTATCGTCGGTGGAAGCAAGTTCGGTATTCTCTTTTGTTTGGAGGGGTGCGAGATATCGTATGCCGCGCGCCAGCCCGATTGCTGAGATCAAGCAAAAAGCTACACCAATAGCTCTTAATAGAGCTAAAAAATAACCGTTTAATCGATCTTCGCCATCCATAGGTGGATCTCTTCTTTTTCCGGTTTTCTTATGGTGAAAAATTGATGATGATCAGGTTCTCATCACACGCGGCGGAAGTATCAAAGGAAAACGCTTCGGTCAGTGCGAAACCTGCCAGGTCAAAAACCTGGATCGATAATTGATCTTCGCTAGCGATCGGTTCATTTCCAATTTGGATCTCATACCCTCCCGGCCCGTAAGTGTCTCCAGCCACCGTACCTGTCACGCCGACGGCGTTCACCGCTTGGGCGTTATACACGCCGGTTACCAGGACGACCAGGTTTGTTTGCGCGTCACCATGTGTGTTAAATACCTGTCCGGCTACGCCGATCCAGTTACAACCGGCAGCAGGGTAGCGAAAATTATTAATATATGCTGGCGTCCCTATCTGTAAACCATATGGGAAGGGTGTCGCGGATGGCAATTGCGTCGCTGTTTGGCTTGGCAGCGGGGTATTCGTAAAAGTCGGCATAGAAGTGGCCGTCTCAACCGGTGTCGCTGTTTCGGTGAGAACTGTCTCTGTTGGCACAGCCGTGGCGGGAACGTCCGTTGCTTCATTTTGTGTCGTTGCGGTCGCGGGAATGATGATGTCCGCCGCGGTCGGCGTATTCGTTGCCGGTATCGGTGTTGGGTCGCTGACCAGGATACAACCGGACAAGAACAGGATGCTCATGGCGATCTGCAACACCACCAACGCCTGGTATTTTGGCCACCTATTCATTTTGTTCTCCTTCCTTGTACAGCGATAACTTCTTTACCATATCATACACACGTTTAGGCAAATAATAGCGGTATGGTTGTCCATTTGCAACAAGCTGCCTGATCTGGTTTGATGAAATTTCCAGCAGTGGTGCGTCGATAAATTCCAATTTTGTGAATAGCTCGGGCAGCGTGTTTCTTAAATGCGTCATATTGATCGTTTCGCCTGGGCGGCGCATGACGCCCACATAGTCACATGCCGCGATAAAGGCCTGCGGTTCGTACCATTCCATCAAATGCTCCAATGAATCACCGCCCATTAAATACACCAGGTCGACAGTATCATACTTCTCTTGCAGAATGTGCATCGTATCCCGGATGTAATGCGGACCGGGTCGGTCAATATCCACGTAACTCAATGCGAACAGGGGATCTTCACCGATCGCCCGCATCACCAGTTTGATGCGCGTATCGATCGCTGTGATTTCCTTACCCTGTTTGTGCGGCGGGTCCGGCGTCAGTACCCATAACACTTTTTCCAAATGCAGCTGATCTGCAGCTTCCATCGCCAGGATCAAATGCCCGAGGTGCGGAGGGTCAAATGTGCCCCCGAAGATGCCAAAGCGTGCGCGATCCATCACGCGTCCCCCATATCGTGCGTCCATTCAAACTCATGCTCACCGATCATCACGCTGTCGCCCTCTTTCACACCGGCTTCTATCAGCGCGTCTCGGATTCCCATAGCTTCCATGATCCGCTGGAATCGCCGCACGGATTCAAAATACTCCCAGTAGGTCATTTTCGCGGCTCTTTCGATCGCTTCTCCAATAATTGCCCAGTCGGAATCGATCTTTTTTATTGTGAACACAGATTCGGAAGATTGCGGGCGGTAAACCGGCATGGCCTCAACTTTTTCCTGCGGTTTCGGGGCCTGGGCTAACAGCGCATTCGCTTTCCACAGGATTTCTTTCGTGTTTTCCTTGGTGACAGTCGATGTCGCCAGAAGTTCAACACCCAACGCTTTAAATGATTCCTTGAGCTTCGGGTATTTTTCCTTTACGTCTGGAATGTCGATCTTGTTCAGCACCACAATTTGCGCCTTTTCTCCCAGCGCGGGGTCAAACAGTGAAAGCTCTGTGTTGATCTGGCCGTAATCGCTTAGCAGATCGGGTGAGGTCCCATCCAATAAATGGATCAGCACTTTTGTCCGCTGGATATGCTTGAGAAAGGTATCGCCCAGCCCCAATCCGCTGTGTGCGCCTTCGATCAGCCCCGGAATATCCGCCAGCACCAGCACAACGTCATCATCCAGCACGCTTACACCCAGGTTCGGCACCAGGGTCGTGAAAGGGTAATTCGCGATCTTCGGTTTGGCGTTGGTCACGGCGGCCAGCAGGCTGGATTTTCCAGCGTTAGGCATGCCGATGATGCCAATATCCGCGATCAGCTTTAATTCAAGATGTAAACTTTTTTCGATTCCAGGTTCACCTTTTTCAGCGAGCCGCGGGGCCTGGTTACGGGAATTCTTGAACTTCGGGTTCCCCCGTCCACCCCGCCCCCCGGGAGCGACCACCACCCTGGCATCTTCATCCACCATGTCAGCAAGCTGCGCCCCGCTTACGGCATCCGTAATGACCGTGCCGGGCGGCACTTCGATCACCAGGTCCTCAGCGGATCGCCCGGTTTGTTTCTTCACGCCGCCGCGTTTTCCTTCATCCGCCTGGTAAAGCTTTTGGTGTCGGAATTTTTCTAACGTATTAAGGTGCGGATTAACTTGAAATACCACATCACCGCCCTTACCTCCATCCCCCCCGTCTGGTCCCCCGCGGTTGACATATTTCTCTCTGCGGAAATGAACGATCCCATCCCCGCCCTTGCCCGATGCAATATCAATATCTGCTTCATCAATGAACATACGCCAATTATACGTTAGCGTGATGGCTAGAAATTATTTCGCTTTATTTATTCATTTTCCTGCATGCGTATGATACGCTTTGTTAGATCAAACCGCGCGGTACAAACACTGGAAAATTGTAGAAATCTTCTTTAAGCCAGCTTTGCGCTCAGCGTGATCTCTACCGCCGCTAGCGCCTGAGATACAGGGCATTCTTCCTTTGATTTTTGCGCAAATTCCAGAAAAGCCTTTTCGTCAATATCAGGAACAACGGCTTCTGTGAAAAGTTCGATCAATGCGATCTTCGGCTCCGCGTTCAGGTGCACTTTCGCGGTCGTTTCAATTTTCGTGGGTTTGTAACCCGCCTCCGTTAATGCGGCTGAAAGCGCCATCGAAAAACAACCAGCGTTTGCGGCACCGATCAATTCCTCCGGGTTGGTGCCCTTTTCCTCTGCGAACCGTGAATGCCAGCTGTAAGCGCCTTCAAATGCCCCCGATCCCAGTCGCATCTTTCCTTTTCCTTCTTTGATGCTGCCTTCCCAGACAGCAGATGCTGTTCTTATTGCCATTTTTTTCCTTTCATTTGTTTATCTATACTTTCATTCTAAAATGCAAACCCATCATTTGACATTTACATTTTATTAATTTTGTGGAGGCGATAGCACGCAGATATGGCGTCAATTCCACAAATTTTCAGAAATTCTTATAGTTTTTCAATAGTCCAAATTGCATCGGTATATTAAAATCTCTTCGCAATCGAGATTAAGGCAAGGAATAATGAAACGAATAAAATTTTTGAAATATGCACTCATCGCAATAACTTCTCTCCTATTGTCGGGTGTTGTAGCTTTGTTTGTCTGGTCTCAGACAGGCACCTATCCCGCCCGCTCGGTTGCGCTGGCCGCGATCGAATCAACGCAGGATGTAACCGTTACACAGGATGAATTCATTATTTTCAGTCCTTCTGAAGAGACACAAACCGGATTGATCTTCTATCCAGGCGGACTGGTTGAGCCGGCAGCATACGCACCGGTTTTGCGTAACCTTGCGCAAGAAAATATTCTGGTCGTGGTCACGCCCATGCCTTTCAACCTCGCCATCTTTGGCACTGGTGCGGCGCAGAGCGTGATCGATGCCCATCCAACCATCACCAGCTGGATTCTGGCTGGGCATTCCCTCGGCGGCGCAGCTGCAGCCATCTTCGCGGATAACAACCCTGACCAGATTGATGCAGTCGTATTCTGGGATTCCTACCCGCCCAACAGCGCCACTCTGGCGGATGATAACCTGCCGGTTCTTTCGGTCTTCGGTACCACCAGCGGCATTCCCAATACAGAGAACTTTGATGACAAACGGTTCCTGCTTCCGGATGATGCGCTCTATATCCCGATCGAGGGCGCCAGCCACGCCCAGTTCGGCGATTACGGTCCACAGAAGGATGACGTTGTTCCTTCTATCAGTTTAGCTGCGCAGCACCAACAGGTATCAGAGATCATGCTGCGTTTCATCCATACGATATTTTAGTTTTTTTATATCCCGCCAACTGCACCATCAAAGGAAAGAAAATACTATAGTTCGTTTTTCAACACATTCAGGATGCCCGGTTGGCTGATACTGCGCAGCAGCTTGCCCATCCTTTCCGGGGTTTCCTGCATGCCATCTTCCATCCACTGCCGAATGACCGCGTATACCATCCCGGCGATAGCTGCCACAATATATTCATTTGTTCGCTTGGCAACTTGCGCGGCCTCTGTTCCCAATTTTGCCTTCAGCAGCAACTTAAATACTTCCTGGATGTACTGGTGCAGTTTTTCCTGAATGATCACGGCGGTACTTTCTTCTAAAAGTGAAGAAAGGTAATTTGCGTGTTCCTTTACCTGCCGAAAAAGCGCCGTCGCCAGCGCGTACTGATCTACATCGTCCATGACGGGATGAATCTCCTGTAAATATTGTGCGAATATCTCGTCCAGGTACTCAGCCAGCACCTCGTCCTTGCTCTTATAGTGCAAATAAAAAGTAGGCCGCGCCACCATCGCTTCAGTCGTGATGTCGGTGATCGTTATCTCAGAAAAACTTTTCTTTTTTAAAAGTTTAAGAAATGCATCCATAATTGCTTTCTTGGTTCGCTGTATCCGCAGGTCCATTTCAGTATCCTTTATTGTTCATTGTACTTGACAGCATCTGTACGTCATATTATAATACATTTGTCTTATATTTTACAGGTGTTATTTTGGCAGAAGTGCTTTCCCTACATCAGGTCAACAAATACTACGGTGCGCCGCCCCATGGTCTCCATGCGCTGCGCGAGGTTTCTTTCACCGCCCAATCCGGTGAACTGATCGGTTTAATCGGCAAAAGCGGTGCGGGAAAATCCACCCTCATCAACCTCCTGGCAGGCATCGACCGCCCCACCAGCGGGTCCATCACCATGATGGAAACTGATATTTCTTCCCTTTCAGAGGACCGCCTCGCGGTTTGGCGCGGTTTGAATATCGGCGTCGTTTACCAGACCTTTCAGTTACTTAATCAGCTCACCGTGCTGGATAATGTTTTGCTTGCTATGGATCTTTGCGGCAAATACCATGAGCGGTCCAGCCACAAAACAGCGATGCGCATCCTGCGCGACCTCGA
>CAZDIS010000068.1:0-12898 GCA_964505585.1 uncultured Pelolinea sp.
GTTTACCTTTTTTTAGACTGACACCGCCGAGGGTCACACCGTGATACAGAGTAACGTCGTTCCCAATTATGGCAGTCTCTCCAATAACAACTCCCATGCCATGATCGATGAAAAACCGCTTACCAATGGTCGCGCCGGGGTGAATTTCGATCCCGGTAAAGAAGCGGGTCAGCTGGGATATTGTTCTCGCAAGAATGATGAAGTGATGGCGCCATAACCAATTCGCAATGCGGTAGCCCCAAACAGCGTGCAGCCCAGCATAATTTATTAAAATTTCCAATGTGTTTTTCGCCGCAGGGTCACGCTCAAAAACACAACGGATATCCTCTTTAATTCTTTTGAGCATCGTATCTCCTCAGACCAAGCCCTGGTATAGTTTTGTGCTCAGGTAACGCTCTCCAAAGGAGGGGATGATGACAACAATTAGTTTTCCATTCATCTCGTCACGTGATCCAACCTGTAAAGCAGCCCACACAGCCGCACCGGAAGAAATGCCAACCAGCAAACCTTCTTCGCTGGCCATTCGTCGTGCCATTTCATACGCCGCTTCATCGGGAACTTGAACGATCTCATCAATGATCTTCATATTCAAAACATCTGGAATAAACCCGGGGCCAATGCCTTGAATGGTGTGTTTTCCTTTTTCACCCCCGGAAAGGACCGGTGAAGCGGCAGGTTCAACCGCGATCACTTTAATGTCCGGTTTTTTTTGTTTCAATGTTTCACCAACCCCGGTAATTGTCCCACCCGTACCAACGCCGGCTATGAATGCGTCCACCTTCCCATCAGTATCTTCCCAGATCTCGATCGCAGTAGTTTTACGGTGAATATCCGGGTTGGCTGGGTTCTCGAATTGTTTGGGCATAAAATAGCGGCTGTCATCGGCCGCCATTTGGGATGCCAGTTCCATTGCGCCATTCATTCCTTTTTCTCCTGGCGTGAGGATGACTTGTGCGCCGTAAGCTTTTATTAACTTGATGCGTTCCTTTGACACTTTATCCGGCATGATTATTGTGCAAGCGTATCCGCGCGAAGCGCAGGTGAATGCAAGCCCGATCCCCGTGTTTCCGCTGGTGGTTTCAAGGATGACCGTATCCTCATGGATCAATCCTTTCTTTTCTGCCGCGTTGATCATCGAGACACCGATCCGATCTTTTACGCTGTGGGACGGATTCATGTATTCGAGTTTAACCACGATGGTCGCGTGGAGTCCTTTTACAATTCTATTCAATCTAACAAGGGGTGTGTTGCCAATTAATTCGGTTATATTATTCGCGATTTTCATTTTTCTCATTTCTATATTAAATAATTGCACCCTCTGGATAATTCAAGGCGGAATAGCTGGCGTCCGCTTTCAGAAGGTGTTTAAAGCGGATAATGCTAACTATTCCGCGGATAACAGATGCAAGATAATTTTATTTTTTCCATACCTAATTTTTATTATAAGAATTTCCAGAGATCAAGTCAATCAAAGAATTATCATTTGAAGCGAAACTTATAAATCTCTTATGCGTAGTTAAAGTTAATAACAACTATTTAAATTGAGGTAATCATGGCAAAGCGTTTATATCGAAATGAATCTGAAAAAATATTAGGTGGAGTTTGTGCCGGCCTGGGAGATTTCTTAGGTATTGATCCGGTGTTTGTCCGTATTTTCTTTATTCTATGGACCGTCCTGGGAGAGTTATCCGTACTCATTTATATTATCATGTGGATCGTTATCCCAAGGAAATCAGCACCAGACGCGAATGAGAAGTTTGATATCAGTGACGTGGGCGCACGCTTTAACCAGGTAGGGAACGAGGTGCGTGATATCTCCCGGCAGCCAAGTTCTGAGTTGATCATATTTACCGGGATCGGATTAATTGCCTGGGGTGTCTATTATCTTATCCGCCGCGCAGTTCCATATTTGGATATCTGGTCCTACTCGCAATATTTGTGGCCGGTGTTACTCATTGTGGCGGGTGCGTTTATTATCTATCGCGCAACCCGCAGGGAAGAATAAAAAATGCCCTTCCAACCGATTGAGGGGGGCAATCGATTGAAAGGACGGATTCATAATAACATGTAATTACAATCTTATCAAGGTAAAAAAATGTTTCCGATAAATGGGAACTTTTTATTCGCACTTTTCGTCTATAGTATGAATAGACGGAGGTAATGATGAAAAAAACAATACAAATTGTAGCTTTATTAGGGTTGAGTGCAATGTTATTTACCGCTTGCACAGGTGGAGGTCCAGCAGTATCTGGCGGAGGGGATGAGCCAGCCACACTTTCTGTCACGGGAACTGGCCAGGTATTTGTTATTCCAGATATCGCGCACATCAATATCGGTGTTCGCACCCAAGGCGCAACCGTCTCGGAAGCGATCGCGGCCAATAATGTACAAGCCCAGCAGATCAAGGATACGTTAGTCGCAGAAGGTACAGCAGAGGAAGATATTCAGACCTCCAGTTTTAATGTGTACCAGCAATTTGATTATGATTTCCAGGGAAATCCAACAGATTCATATTTCTCGGTGGAAAATTCAGTATTTGTTACCGTGCGAGATATTGCCAACCTGGGTAAAGTTTTGGACGCAGTTGGACGCAGCGGGGCTAATAATATCTACGGAGTTAATTTCGATGTCGAAGATAAACTGCCGGCCCAATCATCTGCCAGGAATTTGGCAGTGCAAGCAGCCCAGGCACAGGCAGAAGAACTCGCGCAATCCGCGGGCGTAGAACTTGGTGAGCTCCTTTCTATAAACTCCACCGCAACAACGACTTCCCAGAATGTTTACGGGTACGGAATGGGCGGCGGTGCCGCAATGGCTGAAAATGTACCGATCTCATCCGGACAGATGCCAATTAACGCGCAGGTAACCCTGACGTACGAGATTAAATAATTTAATACAAAGAAAATCGCCGTTCTAACTACGGCGATTTTTAATTTAAGCTAGAAAGATAATTAGAAAATAAGTTATTGGTGCTGCCCACAAAATGGTGTCTATTCTATCCAGAATACCACCATGTCCCGGAATGAGATGTCCCGTATCCTTGATAGAAAAAGTGCGTTTAATGACGCTTTTTGATAAGTCTCCAAGCGGGGCAACGATTCCGATTGTGAGTCCAACCGTGAGTGCGGCGAAGAAATCGATGTTTATTTGGTATAAGGCGGCAGCGGACTGCACAACCGCCGCGGTTATCCCGGCAAAAAGAATGCCTCCAAAATACCCTTCAATCGATTTGTTTGGGCTGACAAGCGGAGAAAGCTTATGTTTCCCGAATGCACTTCCAAGCAGATATGCGCCTACATCGGCTAACGCTGCTGTCAGCATACACAACAGTATCAGAAAATTTCCGTTTTGAAGGTTGCGGATCAGGATCAGGTACGAACCCGGCAGAGCAATAAAACCCAAGCCAGCAATGTTAATTGCAAGATTTATCGCCGCTCTTTTTTGGTCATTTTTATATTGATATATGGCAGCGGCACAGGTAATAAAAATCGCAAAAACGATGCATAAGGTAAATAAACTGTCACCTGTATAGTAGCGAATTATCATTAGAGAAAAGGTTTCGGTTGCTATCAGCGCTGAATTCGTGTGAAAGTCCCTGTGCTTGAACATTTCAGTGAATTCCTGCGCTGCCGCCGCGAGAATTAGACCGATCCCAATCGTATAAACAAGATCACCGTAATGGATCAAAACCCCAAAAATCAGCACAATGAAAACTGCGCTGAGGGTACGCTTACCCAGCATAGGGTTTTTCGATGTCTTCTTTTATCCGCCCGCCAAAGCGCCGCGAGCGTCTACCAAAGTCGATGATAGCCTGTTCTAATGCATCGCGGTCAAAATCCGGCCAAAGGATTGGCGTGAAATACCATTCTGAATACGCGCTCTGCCAGAGAAGGAAGTTAGAAGTGCGGTACTCTCCGGATGTTCGGATGACCAGATCGGGATCGGGCGAAGGGAACGTGAATAAGTGGCGGCTAAAAACGTTTTCAGTGACTTCTTCAACCGCTAACCCTGCTTCAATAATTTTCTGCACTGCGCTGATGATCTCGTCTCGTCCGCCGTAATTCCAGGCGATGTTCATTATCAAGCGTTCGTTGTTTTCTGTTAATTTCATCGCGGCGATAATCTTTTTCTGCACCGCTGTATCGAGGCGTTCAAGGCGCCCGATATGCCGGAGGCATACACCCTGTTGATGCAGCGTCTCCAATTCCTTTTCCAGCACATCGGCCAAAATATCCATCAATCCACTTACTTCATCGGCCGGGCGTTTCCAGTTTTCAGTAGAAAAAGCATAAACGGTTAGATATTTCACCCCAAATTCAACACAGGCCTTGATGATCGTGCGTAAATTTTCAGTGCCTGCCCGGTGGCCAGCCATGCGTGGGAGATGCCTTTTCTGTGCCCAGCGGCCATTGCCATCCATGATGATGGCAATATGCGTCGGTGTTTTTTCAAATTGCGGTTTATCTTTATCCGGCATTCTGGGTTAGATTTCCATTATCTCTTTTTCTTTTTCTGCACCGATATTTCCAACCTCTTCCCCATATTTATCGGTCAGTTCCTGCACTTTATCTTCCCCATATTTTAGATCGTCCTCGGAGATCAATTTTTCACTTTCAAATTCTCGTAGATCTTTAATCGCGTCGCGGCGGACGTTGCGAAGAGCAATACGGGCTTCTTCGAGCCGCGTATTCACAAACTTAGTCAGATCTCTGCGCCTATCTTCGGTAAGGACAGGTAAATTTAATCGGATCACTTTTCCATCGGAAATTGGTGTCAGACCAAGGTCGGATGCCTGTATGGCCCGTTCGATATCTTTGATCGACCCAGCGTCAAAAGGTTTGATCATTAATTGCCGTGGTTCAGGAACGGCGATTGTGGCTAATTGAATCAAGGGTACAGGTGAACCGTAATACTCAACAGATAATTTCTCGACCAACCCCGGGTTTGCTCTGCCTGTGCGGATTCCTGCGAGATCATCCTTCAAGGATTGGATCGCGCTTTTCATTCGACGTTCTGCATCGTGGACAGCTTCTTTAATCACATCAACCTCCTGTTGGAATATCTAATTTGGTTAAGGATACCTTAAAAAAAACATTATTTCCATAAAAGTTCCATGAATCACACAAAAGTTAGAACACCAGTGCTATAATATAAAAAAGGAAAGGAGCGGTATGGAGGAAGGAATGCTGTGGTATGTCCAAGACCAGGAGAATGAATTAAAAACCATAATCGAGAGAGCGGTTGATTTTTTTCGCGGCAAATATGGCCAGACCCCACAGGTTTGTTATGTGCACCCGGACACATTGCCAGCAGAATTTGTTGTAAAGGATGTGGTAAAGGTGATGCCAAATGAACGGGTGATTAAAAATCACATCTGGTTGGAAATCCCAACCGAATAAACATCACGAAAACCGAAATATTTTATGGAGCAGCTGCAAAAACGACTGCAGCTGCTGTTTCTTTTGTATGGGTAATGCTGACGGTCCAGGTTGATATATTATTCATTGACGCAAGATCACGTGCTGCCGCGTGCAATGTAATCTTCGGCTGATTTTCAGCGGAATGGGTGATCTCAATGTCTATCCATCGAATTGGGCCAATCCCACACCCAAGTGCTTTCGCGCAGGCTTCTTTTGCCGCAAAGATTCCCGCTGCCCGCTGGTTGTTATCATCGATATACATCAATTCACGATCATTGAACACCCTTTTGAAAAATCGTTTTCGGATAGCAGGGTCCAATTTCTTAAATCTTGAGATCTCAACCAGGTCGATACCGCTAAAAATCCTCATTGCTATGCAATTTCCTCGCCCGGCCCCGCGCTTGTGATGACCAACCTGTCTGGTAAAAGATATTTTTGCCCGACAGTGCGGATCGCTTCAGGTGTTATAGCGCTTACCATTTCCTGGTATTTTCGGTAATAATCTAATCCCAGATTGAAGCGGTGCATGGTGAGGATCGCGTTTGCAATCCCCGCATTTGTTTCCAGCCCCATCGGCAGGCGGCCAATGAGATGGGATTTTGAATTGGCCAATTCTTCATCCGTTACTGGACATGAGATAAACTTTCTGATCTCATCGCGGATCAATTCAATTACTTTTTTAGCATTTTCCGGGTTTACTCCCGCGGATATATCCCAGGTGCCGGTTTCTGACCAGGCACTGATGCTGCTTGAGGCAAAATATGCCAGCCCAGCATCGGAACGAACCCGCCTTCCGATCCGGCCCATAAGTCCGAATTGTCCAAGGATATTATTCCCTACCGCGGCAGGAGGGTAATCCGGCGATGTCCTCGCAGGGCCAAACCCACCCATGATCAGGTCAACCTGGCTTTTTCCTTCCAAATAGCGGTGTTTGCGGATTATTCCAGATGGGGTTGGCGGGAGCGATTCACCCGGCCTTTGCGCTTGGGCAACAGGCTGCCAATCCCCAAAAAATCGTTTGGCAAGGTCCTGAATCGTTGCTGAGGAAACGGCGCCGGCAATAACTATGATCAATTCATCCGGAGTGAAATACTGGTGATGAAAGTCGATAATATCATCGCGGGAAATTGAATTGATCGTGT
The DNA here is from genome assembly GCA_964505585.1 of uncultured Pelolinea sp. Taxonomy (GTDB): domain Bacteria; phylum Chloroflexota; class Anaerolineae; order Anaerolineales; family Anaerolineaceae; genus Pelolinea. Next base: position 6,563 of record CAZDIS010000068.1, read on the forward strand.
TGACAAAACCATCGACTGGCAGACCGTATGGATGGTTCCTGAACAAGTTCTGGTCGAATAACATGGATGCGATTTCACCCGTATCCTGGTCGCGCAGCGCTAACCCTGCTAAGAGCTGGCGGCGCAATCGCTCCACATATTTTTCATTGAATGCGGGGTAGCGCAGGGCATCTGAGGAAAGCCTGAAGAGGAGTGGTAAATCTTCAGCCAATGATTTTCCCCGGAACCAGATATGCCTGCTACTGCAGCTGAATGCTAAGTTCGCTCCCGTTGCTTCTATCAAAGAATGGAATTCCTGAAAAGGAATGTTTTCTGTACCCCGCGAAAGCATATTCGCTGTGAAGTGCGCCAGCCCGGTTTTTGATTTCGGGTCATGATCTCCACCTTTAGACAGAATGCCGATCATGTAGACGGTTTCCGCGTTCTTGTTTTCAAAAGATAAAACCTGAATACCATTTTTCAGTTTAAATTGGTTAATCGTATCTGAACCGGGGAGATGCGAATATGAATTGTTTTCGTTATGCATGGGTTTTCAATCCTGTGGGTTTGTAAATTCCGACAACCCGATTTTTTGAAGTGAGATATTTGTTTGCCACACGTCGTATCTGATCCGTTGTGACCTGCGAGACGTTCTCGAGATAATTTTCAAACCAATTTGCTTCAGCAAACATGGCGGAATATCCCATCCAAAATGCCTGATTTGAAATACTTTCGCTGCCATAGGCGAATAAGGCGCGTGCCTGTTTTTTAGCCCGTTCGATCTCCTCATTTTGGATAGCATTATCCATTACTTTGGATATTTCTTCATCGATGGTTTTTATGATTTGATCAGTATTTTGGTCTGGTGCCGCGATGATCAGGATAGAGTAAAGGTATGGGTCGATTGTTGTTTGTAATCCGCCTGAAATGCTCATCGCGAGATCGTTCTCAACGATTCTTTGGTATAAGCGGCTGGTTTTATTCGATACGGATCCGCCGCCCATCATTGAAAGTGAGGATGGTCCGGTCAGCAGACTATCAAGCACCATTAACGGAATGAAATCTTTATCACTACCGGATGGCGCACGAAAAGCAAGTTCAATAAAGAGGGTTTCCCCGGGTCCTTCAACGATTACCTCTGTTTGCTTATTAAGGCCTGGTTCCGATCTAATGCTGTTTTGTGGCGGGCGCTTTAAAGGAATTGCAGCATATGCTTGCCGCACCTGATCCAGTATTCGTTTTGTCGAAAAATCACCGGCAATTGCAATAACAGCGTTAGCTGGATTGTAATAATCCTGATAATGTTTATACAGGTCGTTACGTGTGATCGTCTTTAGGTCTTCCATATTACCGATCACCTCATGAGAATATGGGTGGATGGAAAATGCATTCTGCCGCATTGCTTCACTCAGCCGGAATAATGGCTCGTTTTCATTGCCTTCGCGTTCACTGATAACAACAGTTCTTTCTAACTCAGTTTCCTTTGGATCGAAGATGCTGTTTACCATTCGGTCCGCTTCCAGATCAATAGCGATGCCGATCTGATTTGATGGCAGTGTTTCGTAATATGTAGTCCAATCGAGGTAAGTCATCGCATTCCAGAGCCCACCCACCTTTGAAATCTCCGCATCCAGTACATGGACTGGATATTTCCTGGTTCCTTTAAACTGCATATGTTCGACCCAGTGAGAAATGCCTGTTTTACCCGGGCGTTCATTTCTTGAGCCAATGCGATACCAGATCCAGTGACTTACGACCGGCGCATGGTGCATTTCATTTGTCAGAATGGTCAAACCGTTTTCAAGCGTATGTTTTTTAATCATAAATTTCCAAGGATGACGAATTGATGTTTATTTTATCTGGAGAAAATGAATTAAATGGAAAAAATTTATTAGAATTTTGCTGTTATTGATTTTGCTGACCGTTAGGTTCTGGCTGGCTGCGGAAAAGAGGATTATCCGCTATGGGCAGCATCATCAACATACCAATCGCGATAAATCCTTCTGCGATCTGGATCCCCCGTGCCTGCCACTCTCCAAAATATGGGATGAAATTTGGTGTGGGATGGCTCCCCAGACCGATGATATCGGCGAGGCCAGAAAAAACCGCTATTACATAACCTGTACTGATGAAACGCACACCCAGTTCTGCCGCGATGCTAAGGCGCCTGCCGCGCCATAAACCGAGCATACACTGATAGCCACCAAGGCAGATCAAACCAAGCCCGAAAAGCATCACACCAATTTGTATAAAACCAATCACAGGGCTGCGGTCAAGAAGAAAAAGCTCGGGTTTAGCCCCAACCATAAAAATAAAAAAACCTCCGACAGCGATCGCTAGTCCGATCTGGATACGGCGAAGAGGGAACTTTTCGGATCGACTACTTGTTTTTCCGTTATTCCTATTTGCCATATTCCGCATTTGCGCTTTCGGCAAATGCCCTCGGGCTGACGATCGTGTTAGAGGTTTCTCTGTGTTCTTTAGGCTTCGTTATCTTCAGCTGATTCTTCAGAATCTTCATCGGCTTCATCCGTTGATTCTGATTCTTCATCTGATTCCGATTCTTCCGTTTCTTCAGCTTTAGTTTCTTCTGCAGATTCTTCAGCAGCTTCTGACTCTGGTAATTCGTCAGTTTCGGCAGGTTCTTCATCACTGGTAACTGTGATATCTGTGTCTTCCAGCTCTTTTTCTAATTCTTTCAGGTCCATATCAGCGAACGCGAGGGATTCAACCCTGCGCAGGCTGAGGCCAATGCGGTGTGAATCGGGTTCGATCTTGATAATCCGCAGTGTAACCTCATCACCCTCATGTAATACTTCTTTAGGGTGCCCAATATGTTCTTCACTAATTTCAGAGATATGGATCAATCCTTCAATATCATCCGTGATCTGGGCGAATGCGCCAAATTTCGTGAGGCGTGTGATTGTCGCGCTGGTTAGTTGTCCAACTTTTAATTCGCCGATCTGTTTCTGCCAGGGGTCATCCTGTAAGCGTCGGATAGAAAGACCGATATGCCGTTTCACCTCATCAATGCTAATGACTTCGACTTCGACTTCCTCGCCAACTTTTAATACATCGCTTGGGTGGCGAATGCGATCCCATGAGATCTCGCTCAGGTGAACCAGTCCATCAGCACCGTTGATATTGACAAAAGCGCCAAAATCTGCCAGGCTCGTCACCCGGCCCGTGCGGATATCACCCACTTCGATCTTTTCTATCACTTTGTCACGGATGGAATCACGTGATTCGTGAACCGCGGCACGTTCTGAGAAGATCAACCGTCTTCGTTCCTGGTCTACTTCGATCACGCGCAGTTGAATTTCCTGTCCAACAAATTCACTGAAGCGCTCTTCTGGCGTGTTGCCGTTCATTTCCGTGCGCCGTGAAAAACTCAGTTGGGATCCAGGAATGAAACCATTCAGTCCGTTGAAGTTTACTAATAAACCGCCGCGGTTATAGCCGTCGACTGTATTTGTAAACGTCTCTTTTTCATCCATAAGTTCCTGCGCCTTCTCCCATGTTTCCGCTTCAAGTGCGCGCATATAGGACAGCAGCAAGTTTCCATGATGATCTTCAGGTGTAATGATAAATACAGGGATCTCCTGGCCGACAGATAATTCAGCGAGGACATCCGGAGGAATCAATTCAAATTCCTGGCCTCGGATAATGCCTTCTGACTTTGCACCAATACCGACCATGATCTGGCCCGGGGAGATGGATGCGATCTTTCCCATTTTTATTTCACCGGTTTTGGGCAGGTTTAAACCTAATCCCTCTTCAGCTAATAAAGAAGCCATGTCGGCGAATTCTGGAACTTCTTTATTTCCCTCCGTTGCGTGGTTCTCTTTGATTTCGTTCATAAAATTAAATGCTCCAATACAGTAATAAGATAGACTTGTGATTATACGTGCTTAAGGTTCGCTTGACAACCCTTGGCGATATAGCATTTTGAAAAAGACAGCGATAGATAGGTGATCAGCGCTTCTTTTTATGCCTTTTACGTTTTTTCTTCTTCGTATTTTCACTGGTGTTTTGCTTGGAGGCACTTTGTGGTTTTCCTGCGGATTCCACGTTCTCGGTTGTTGGTTTAGATGGTTGCATGCGGAACATCTTGCTGACAACGGAAAGCCGTATGTTTGCAAGCAGTTCCTTGAAGGCGTCTGTTGAATAACTCTTATATTGCACCAACGGATCACGCTGGGCATAGGCTTCCATCCGGATCGAAACTCTGAGCGCTTCCATGCGTGTTAAATGTTCCATCCACAGGTCAGTTATTGATTTTAGCAATATATGCCGATAGATCACCTGGCGAACATTTATTCCGAACGCGGAAACAATATTTTCATTTTCATCTTGGATCAAACTTGAAAGCCCATCCGTATTTAATGTGGTTAGGTTTTCTTTCTGCAAATTGTCTTCAATGACTGTTTTGTAAGTGGAAGAAAACTGATCATAAGAGAGATTGTTATCGGCAACACGCTGTAATTCCATTTTTCCCCAAACGAGTAATAGTTTTTCAGATGCTTCCTGGAAGTGGGATAAAACCCGGACTTGTAATTGATCGGGGTTTTTGGGGAGGCAATTTTTGGCAACAAAGAAAACGTAGTTAAGCATATTGACCCTGCGGTAGACGCGTTTGTGGGTCTGCTGGTTTATTGCCACCTGTGTTCCAAAAGCCATTTCGGTCAACAGCGCTTCGAGATCTAATTCCTGCTCCTGGTCATCAAGCTGTTTTCTGAGTAGATGCTCTAAATTTTGGATAATGGGGTGATTGGGCTGATTTCGCAGATCAGCGTTCTTGCTGAAACGCTCATCGATAATGGCTGAAATATCCTGTTCAATTTCTTCCCATGAATCTGAAGTGAGGTCTTCGATCTTTAAGCCTAATTTTTGGCCGAGGCGCTGCTCAAGCGTCATAACAACCCGTGAAAGAAAAGTCTGTTTTAATTGAGCGCGAACACGATCACGTATTTCCTGCAGCCCTGTTTTGCTTCTTTCGATAAGCTGTTCTGCCAGATTTTGGTCGAGATCGATCTTGAGACGGACCATTTTTTGAAAGCGGGAATTTAATTCAGCCATGGAAAGCGTATCATTTTCCGTGAGTGTGTCACTGAAAATATCCACGGTTTCCCAGCGTTCACTTAATTGGGCTTCAAATGAATCCTTTGTGCGCTGGATAAAATCCTGCGCTTGTGTAATCAAGTGGTCTTTCTGGTAGGTTAGAGTTTGTTCGGCAATTTCAATCAAACGGTCACGGATCGTGTTGAAATCAGATGAATCTTTGATAGATTTTTGGGCGTGGTCCAGCAACTGATGCATGGCAAAAGAGAGCACGCGAATACCCTGCTTTTCATAATACATTGTAGGTTGGATCTCATCTAAAAAAGCGAGCAGCTTCCAACGCCCATCTTTCGGATCATCCTGGCTGAGTAAAACGCGCTGCCGGATTTCATTTTCAAGCATCCCCCAAACATCTTCATTTAAATTGTCTTTTACTAATACCTGATCACGTTCGTTATAAATTCTTTCACGCTGGTCATTGAGAACATCATCGTAGTCCAACAGGTGCTTGCGAATATCGAAGTTGTATCCCTCAACACGTTCTTGCGCCTGTTCAACCAAACGGCCAATGATCTTGCTTTCGATCGGAAGCGATGGATCCAGGTTGAAAATGCGCATCATATTTTCGGCGCGTTCCCCTCCAAACATGCGCATCAGGTCATCTTCCAGCGAGAGGAAGAAGCGAGAAGATCCCGGATCTCCCTGGCGTCCAGAGCGGCCGCGCAATTGATTATCGATACGCCGCGCGTCATGGCGTTCTGATCCAATCACGTGCAGCCCGCCGGCGTTCCTGACATCTGTCATTTCATCAAGGAAACCAGTGAATATTGAAATAGCCTCTTCTTCTTTTTCTGATAATTCAACGGACAATTGGACGAGGTTTTTCGCCATCTCCCGTTGAGTCATTCCATAAGGGTCTATTTCTGCCTGTGAGAGAATGCGGCGAACTTCGGAAAGTATGGATTCTTTTATTTCTCCGCCGAGCTTGATATCAACACCGCGGCCGGCCATATTGGTGGCGATGGTAACAGCTCTAAACGCACCAGCATCCTCAATGATTTGTGATTCTTGATCATGTTTTAGCGCGTTAAGGACTTGATGTTTAATGCCACCTTTAATGATCAAACCAAGGTGGTTTCTATTTTTCTCGGTTTCTTCAAGGCCAAGAACACCTAACAACAAATTGACGTTGTCAGGGTTTTCTAATTGTATCGATTGAACACCGATTTTATTTGCGTATTGTCGCAGCATTGATAAGGGAAGCTCTGGCAAGGGTGCGTTGAGAGGAGCTAAATC
>CAZDIS010000069.1:0-12831 GCA_964505585.1 uncultured Pelolinea sp.
GAAACCATTCTAGAAATCGCCGGGAAATATGAGAAAACAGCGGCGCAGGTCATCCTGCGCTGGGACCTGCAGCATGGGGTAGTGACGATCCCGAAATCCGTTCACGCAGAGCGCATTGAAGAAAACGCGGATATCTTTGGTTTCACGCTTTCCGCGGGGGATATGCAGGCATTGGACGCGCTGGACGCGGGTAAGCGCATTGGGCCTGACCCGGATAATTTTGATTTTTAGGAGAGGGTTATTCGGAAAATAAGTAGGAACCGGAGCATTATGCTTCTGCCAGGCGCCGAGCAGTGAAATGGTCGGTGACAAGAATATTGATCCAGCGGCCGCGCAGCGCGCCTAAGATCGCATCACATTTTCTGAATCCGCCTGCCACACCAATCGCGTGATCAACTTTCCGCAACTGTTCCAGGGACATGGAAATGACACGATTCTCGAGACCGGTCTTGACGAGGTCTCCGTTGTGGTCAATGAAGCGCATGAGGATATCGCCGACCGCGTTGGATTTGCGAAGCAATTCATATTCTTTGGGAGCAAAGATGTTTCCGCTTTTTGCGAGGAGCGGGGAGGGTTCGACGGCGCCGATGCCGACCAGGGCGATGGTGACCTGGTTGAACAGGCGGATGGCGTGCTGCGCGACTTCATCCGCTGCGAGAATATCCCGGGCGGCTTCGCTTGCCAATACCCCCGCGACCGGCAGGAATATTGCTTCGCCTTTGACGAGCTGTGCCATGCGTGAGGTGAGACGCGCAGCATGCGCTTCCACGGAGGGGTCGCCGACGCCGCCCAATATCTGGACCACCTTGATACCGGGTTTTTTGGGGATAGGGTGAAGCGCGTCGACTAGGTTGAGGAGGGTGGCGCTCCAGGAAGATATGCCGATCACTTCATTGGGGCGGATGGCTGATTCGAGATAATACGCAGCGGCAGCACCCAGATCGCGCTGGATGATGTGCTCATTTTCATCCAGACTATCGACAATAATCGCGTCACGTAATTCAAATTTTTTAACTAAAAGCTCCTCTAATTCGGTATAGACGCCATTGGGTAAATTCACTGAAATGCGAACGATCCCTTCATCTTTAGCGCGATTCAGCAACCGAGAGACCGTTGCCTGAGAGAGACCGAGCTGGCTGGCGATCTCAGACTGGCGCATTTCCCACTCATAGTACATGCGGGTAATACGGGCAATCAATCGCAATTCATCGATTCTGGACATTTTTAATACGTATAAATATTCATATATGAATATTTATTTATTTTTCCTTGTATAAATTTCAATCTTCCTGTATTATAAGACTTAATGAATATATTTGCAAATATGAATAATTATTCATATATTTGGACCGAGAAATGAATAAAAAATCAGAAAATTTGATACAGATGCTGGAAGGAAAATCGATCCTTTACCGAAGACTTCTTTTAGATCTGATCTATAAAGCAAATGCCGGTCATACTGGCGGGAGTTTATCCTGCGTGGATATTCTGAATGTTCTCTATAACCATGTGATGGATATCCGCCCAGAGAATTTTTCTGACATAGCGCGCGACCATTATATTCACAGCAAAGGCCATTCCGTTGAGGCGTTGTACGCAGTTTTAGGGGAGCGTGGATTTTTTGATCTAAAAGAACTAGACTCCGTCGAAAAATACGGATCAGATTTTATTGGGCATCCCAGCCGGCGCGTAACCGGGGTCGAGCAAAATACCGGCGCGCTTGGACATGGCCTTTCCGTGGCTGTCGGAATGGCGCTGGCCGCTAAGCTTGATAGCAGTGAGCGTAAGATCTACACGATCATGGGGGATGGCGAGCTTGCGGAAGGCTCGATCTGGGAAGCGGCTGCAAGTGCATCGCATTATCATCTAGATAACCTGGTTGCGATCATTGACAGGAATACACTCCAAATCAGCGGGCATACAGAGACTGTTTTGGCGATGGAACCACTGGAAGAAAAATTCAGGACGTTTGGCTTTTATACGCGAAACGTGGATGGGCACAGCATCCCCGAATTGATCGGCATTTTTGAAGATATTCCTTTTGAAAAAGGAAAACCCAACCTGATCATCGCGAATACGATTAAAGGTAAGGGTATAAGTTTTATTGAGAATCAAGTAAATTGGCACCATCATGTGCCCTCAGAAGCTGAATTAAGACAAGCGATGCAAGAATTAGACACAGCCGAAGAGGCATTGGGAGAAGTACCTATCAATGAATAGAAACCAAATACCAATGGGTAGCCCAAATCTTCATGTATTTTCTGACACATTGATTGAGCTTGCAGGAGAAAATAGAAATATTGTAATTGTGACAAGCGATTCGCGCGGGTCTGGAAAAATAACTCCTTTTGGTTTGAAATACCCGAAGCAAATGATCGAGGTTGGCATTGCTGAGCAAAACCTGGTTGGTATCTCGGCCGGGCTGGCGGCGAGCGGAAAGAAGGTGTTCGCTGTATCACCGGCCTGTTTCTTAACGGCACGCGCGCTTGAGCAAATCAAGAATGACGTGGCGTATTCTGACCAACCGGTAAAACTGATAGGGATCAGCGCGGGTGTGAGCTATGGAGCGCTGGGAACGACGCATCATTCACTGCATGATTTTGCGGCTCTGCAGGCGATCAACAACATTGATATTGTCGCTCCCGCGGATAATTATGAGACGCGGGAAGTAATCAGAGCGGCTGTAAACCATCCGCGTCCAATCTATATCCGATTTGGAAAGAAGCCTCTGCCAAAGCTGCATAAAAATGGGGCAGGATTTAAAATCGGAAAAGCCATTTTTCTGACTTCCGAATTGTCAGCATATGATGTCGCTTTTATCGCGAATGGTGAAACCGTTGTGCAGGCTTATCTGGCAAGTATTGCGCTATCTGAAATTGGCATCACTTCCTGTGTATTGAGTTTACACAGCGTACAGCCTTATGACTGGGAGAGCGTGAAGCATGCAGTAAGGCGGTCAAAAGTGGTCCTGACTGCTGAAGAGCACAGCATCCATGGCGGCATCGGAAGCCGAACCGCAACCTTGATGATGGAAGCCGGTATCTTCCGGCCATTGAAAGTGGTGGGTATCCCGGACGAGCATATCATTACTGGCAGCCAAATTGAAATATTTGCTCATTATGGTTTGGACAGCAAGGGATTGGCCGCCAGCGCGAAAAGTTTGTTACAAAAAGGGAAGATGGAATGAAACCTAAAGGAAATATCCTGGCGATTGACCAAAGCACTTCCTCCACGAAAGCAATGATCGTATTGCCAAGCGGAAAGATCCAAGACAAGAAAACTCTTGCCCACAAACAGATCTATCCTCAACCCGGGTGGGTAGAGCATGACGCTGAGGAAATTTACCAAAACGTGTTGGGTGTTATTTCAGAATTGTTCAACGAACATGCAGAAAAGGCAGGTGACCTGATTGCGCTGAGTATTACCAACCAGCGGGAGACATTCGTGGTTTTTGAGCGCGAAACCGGCAAACCGTTACATAATGCCATTGTATGGCAATGTCGGCGTGGAAATGATTTTTGCAAACAATTGATTAGGGATGGCCATGAGAACACCATTCACCGATCAACTGGTTTGAAAATTGATACATACTTTCCGGCCAGTAAACTATATTGGTTAATCATAAATCATCCTGAACTGGCAGAAATGCTTGAAAAGGGAACAGCCCTGTTTGGCACAATCGATACATACCTTATTTACCGATTGACTGGCGGCAAAGTGTATGCCACAGACCATACGAATGCGTCCCGTACTTTGTTCTATGATATTGGTCAGTTATGCTGGAGCCAGGCGCTTTGTGATATTTTTCAGGCGAAATTCGCGCAATTACCAGATGTGCGGGAAAGCGCGGATAAATTTGGGGAGACCGACCTGGACGGGCTCCTGAAGCGACCGATACCGATATGCGGCGTGATGGGCGATTCGCAAGCCGCACTGTTTGCACAGAAATGTTTTAAACCTGGCGGGGCAAAGGTCACCTTTGGCACTGGTTCTTCCATCCTATTAAATATCGGGCATGAGAAACCCGATGATGATGCGGACGCCGTTACCGCGCTGGCCTGGGTGATAAACCAGGCGCCCACCTACGCGTATGAGGGGATCATCAATTTCACCGGCGCTACGATCGCATGGCTGCGAGATCAACTAGAGATGATCACTAACGCATCTGAAACAGAAGAAATCGCCAAATCGGTAGCGGACAGCGGCGGCGTGTATCTTGTGCCTGCTTTTGTGGGATTAAGCGCGCCCTATTGGCGGGCGGACGTGCGCGCCGCAATCCTGGGGATAACACCTTCAACGACGCGCGCCCATATAGTGAGAGCCGCACTGGAGTCGATCGGATATATCGTCACGGATGTGCTGACGGCGATGAGCGAGGATGCGGGCGTTCGGCTGAGCGTGATCCATGCGGACGGGGGAGCAAGCCAAAATCGATTCTTGATGCAATTCGTGGCTGATTTGAACCAGATAGAAGTGCGTGCAGCGGACACAGCGGAACTCTCAGCGCTGGGAGCCGTTTTTCAAGCGTGGCTGAGGCTGGGGCTGGTTTCATCGCTGGATGAAATAGAGAAAATTTCAGCGGGATACACGGTGTTTACGCCGCAGATGCATAGAGAAAACGTAAATCAACTTTATAACGGCTGGAAGATCGCTATATCACAGGTTCTATATTAATAAGAATAAGGAAAAGCCTATGAAAATAAAAATCTCAACCATTGTGATCATTACAGGAACCATCATTTTCCTCTTTCTCGCAGGAAAGTACGGGTTCACGATCATAAGCATCGAAGAGGCGGCAGAGACTGTTCAGAACGAAGCATTCGACCCTCTGGTATACGTAGAAGGAATATGGGATTCAAAAATGATTCCCGCATTCGAAGAAAATTCTACAGAACTCGCAATGATATTGTCAGAAATCGAACTCAACACGGATGGTACTGCTGATAAGGATCAGCTAATCCCAATCGCTGAAAAATATGGTTTGATCACAGTCGGCGAGGCTCATGTCTATATGGTGAAAGGAAGTGGAAATATCATCAGTGTTGATACTGAGTCGAGCCTGGGAACTGCGGAAATTAAACTTGACGATTATGATGGGCCAATCACAACCCGCATCTATATCGGAACGCGGATTCCAAGTGATGAGACATCTGTGCGTGATGCGGTTGGTTTTATTACATTTGGAGACTTCAAAGAACAAACCGAATATGGAAAAGTTTCATCTGAAATCAATAAGTATATTCTTGCGAATTCCTTATCAGGATTTGACTTAGAGAACCTAACTGGAAAAACCATCTCGTTTAAGGGGGCCTTTACTATTCGGACCTTCAACCTGGTTCAAATCGATATGAACGAAATTCGGATTGTTCCGGTGGAAATTGACCCGGGAGAGTGAGTATGCTGAATACAAAACCCATTCTTATGGAAGAAAAAAGGTTTTCAGAAGATATTATTCTGACTACCGATAGGATTACCAAAGTTTTCCCGGGAACAGTTGCATTGGAAGATGTGTCTTTTAATGTATATAAAGGGAAGGTAAATGTCCTAATTGGAGAGAATGGAGCTGGAAAATCTACCTTGATGAAGATATTAGCTGGTGTTGAGAAGCCCACCAGCGGGAAGATACTTCTTGACGGAAAGGAAATCCATCCGCGCTCAACAAATGATGCAAATCGGTTCGGAATTGGCATCATTTTCCAAGAATTGAATTTGTGCCCAAATTTGAGTGTGGTTGACAATATATTTCTCGCTCAAGAAATTACTCGGAATGGGTTAATCAAGTGGAGGGACCAGAAATCCCTCGCCAGAAAACTCCTTAGTAAATTGGAGCAAGAAATCGATCCTGATGAGCGTGTCAGCGATTTGCGCATTGGTCAACAACAAATTGTTGAGATATCAAAAGCCCTTGCGCAAGATGCACGCATACTCATCATGGATGAGCCAACTTCGGCTCTTAGTTCAGCTGAAGTAGAGGTTCTATTTCGTATTATCTGCGATTTGAAATCTCGCGGTGTTTCGATCATTTATATTTCGCATAAATTAGAGGAGTTATTACAAATTGGGGACTACGTCACAATCCTGCGCGATGGTCACAAGGTGGCAGAGGAAAAAATGGAAAAAGTTAATATTCCATGGATGATAGAGAATATGGTTGGCCGAAATCCAGCAGCGCTGTTCACACGGAAGGAACGGAAATTTGGGAATGTTTTATTGGATGTGAAGAATCTTACTCTGCCAAGATCTGGAGGCGGTTTTCTGATCGATCATGTTTCCTTTAAGCTAAGTCAAGGTGAAATTCTTGGGTTTTACGGGCTAATGGGCGCGGGACGATCTGATCTTGTTGATTGTTTAGCAGGCGCCCACCCAGAAGCAAAGGGTGAGATACGCTTAAAAGATGAAAAAATTTCATCATCGACAATTCCTGGGAGAATCCAATCCGGTATTGTGCTGGTTCCAGAAGACCGGCAACGTTATGGGCTAGTTCCGACAATGTCCGTGATGCATAATATGCTGCTTGCCAGTCTATCAAAATACTTAAAAGGTATTTTTTTGGTTAGAAAGAAAGAAAAATCTGCCACAAAAGGGAAGATAAATGATCTTTCCATCCGTGTTTCTAATCCGCGCCAGTTGATCACTTCTCTTAGCGGAGGAAACCAGCAAAAAGTGGTTGTTGCCAAAGGTTTATTGACCACACCTAATGTGCTGCTCCTTGATGAGCCAACGCGCGGCATTGATGTTGGCGCTAAATCTGAGATTTTTGAGATTATGAATGATCTGGCGGTACAAAATTATGGGGTGGTATTTGTTTCATCAGAATTAAAGGAAATCCTGGCGATGTCCGATCGCATTTTGGTTATGTCGAAAGGGAAAATCACAGGAGAATTTTTTCGCAATGAGGCTACTGAAGAAAAACTTGTTTCTGCTTCAGCAGTTGGCCATGGTCCATCAAATGGAGGTGTGCATAATGGTAAATAAATCCGAGAGAAAGACAAAGCAAAAACGCAGAATAACAAAAACCGATATTCAGCAATTCTTATTAAAGGGGCGTGCATTTATTGCGTTAATCCTTGTCTTTGTTGTTTTTACATCTTTGATACCGCAGTTTCTGACAGCAAGTAATGTCGTTATCATGTCCAAGCATGTTGCTATAAATGCTCTATTAGCAATTGGGATGACATTCGTAATCCTGACAGGTGGAATTGACTTATCTGTAGGATCGATTGTGGGGATGATCGCCATGATAGCAGGTGGTCTGATTAATGAAGGTATTATTCTGGAACGATTCGGCATCATCATTTATCCACATACCTGGATGATAATTTTTATTTCCCTCATACTGGGAATTCTCATGGGGGCAATTAGTGGTGTCATCATCACGCGTTTTAATGTCGCCCCATTTATCGCCACGCTGGGGATGTTATATGTCGCTCGCGGCATCGCCGGCTTGCGGAATAATGGCTACACATTTCCAAATCTTATAGGACGACCTGAATACGGCAATACAGGATTTGAGATTCTTGGTGCGGGGGATTTTATTGGAATCAATTACTCAATCTGGTTAATGATCTTCTTTGCTATTGTTGCACATATCATTACGACCCGCACGCCATTAGGAAGACATATTTATTCAATCGGTGGAAACGAAGATGCCGCAAAGCTTTCAGGGGTACGAATTTCATTATCAAAAACCATTGTTTACAGCATTAGCGGTTTTTGTTCCGCACTAGTGGGGCTGATCATTGCATCGCAGCTTGTGGCGGCACACCCATTAACAGGCGATTCCTTTGAACTCAATGCTATCGCTGCGGTCGTATTAGGCGGTACATCGTTATCCGGCGGGCGTGGGAGTATGGGTGGTACGTTGATCGGCGCATTTGTAATCGGAGTTTTAGGGGATGGGCTGGTGATGATGGGTGTTTCATCATTCTGGCAAAAAGTCATTAAAGGGTCAGTGATCGTATTCGCAGTCATTATTGACCAAGTTCAAGAGCGAATGCAGGAACGGATAGCGCTTCAAAAACAGCGAGAGACTAATTAAATACACAAGACAATGTTAAGTGAGAAGTTATAAAGGAAAGGAGGTTTTATCGAAAAATATTTCTTGAAGAAACAAACCACGTTTGTGATTTGTAAATAATAAAAAATAAAAATAAGGAGATAGAAATGAAACAAAATAAGTATTATATTTTCGTAAGCCTGTTTGCAATATTGAGCTTCGTACTCAGTGCTTGTCAACCGACTGCATCAGGAGATGCGGTAGAAACAGGCGAAGGCGGCTTAATCTGTGTGATCGTTCCTGGTGTTGAGAACCCCTTCTTTGGCACAATGCAAGAAATGGCTGCTGCGAAGGCGGAAGAGCTTGGTTACGAAACACTGAAGCTGGTGCATGATGATGATGCCAACAAGCAGCTTGAATTATTTGAGAGCTGCATTGCGAAGGATGCAAAAGCGATCATCCTTGATAATGCTGGGGCCGAAGCGAGCGTAGCAGCCGTGCAGAAAGCCAAAGACGCAGGCATTCCTTCATTTCTTGTTGACCGTGAGATCAGCGAAGAAGGCGTGGCAGTATCCCAGATCGTATCGAACAACTATCAGGGCGCGACGATCCTGGCAGAAGAATTCGCACGACTGATGGGTGAAGAAGGCACGTATATCGAATTAACTGGACGTGATACAGACACGAATGCGCATGTGCGCTCACAAGGTTACCATGATGTGTTAGATCCTTTGACCGACATGGAAATGGTAGCACAACAGACAGCAAACTGGAGCCAGACAGAAGCGTATGATGTGATGGAAAGCTTGCTGCAGTCAAACCCGGATGTGAAGGGTGTGATCTGCGGTAATGACACGATGGCGCTGGGCGCGCAGGCTGCGCTGGATGCAGCTGGTATGGGCGATGTATTCGTTGTTGGTTTTGATGGATCAGATGATGTAAACGATTCCATTATGGCTGGCAATATCGATGCTGGATCATTACAGCCGGTGGCAGAAATGGCAATTCAGGCAGCAATCCAGGCGGATGCTTACATTCAGACTGGAAGCACTGGCAAACCGGAAAAGCAGTCCATTGATATGGTACTTCTGACCCCCGAAAATGCATGCCAATATAAGAGCTTCGCGCCGACTGGTTCAACTGAACCTTGCACAGCTGCAACGACTACCTCAGATGCTGGCGGGTTGATGTGCGTAATCGTACCAGGTGTTGAGAACCCGTTCTTCGGCACAATGCAAGAGATTGCAGCGTCAAAAACAGAAGAGCTTGGATATGAGACGTTGAAACTGGTGCATGATGATGATGCCAACAAGCAGCTGGAATTGTTTGAGAGCTGCATCGCAAAAGGTGCTGTAGCAATCATCCTTGATAACGCTGGAGCAGAAGCGAGTGTAGCGGCAGTTCAGCAAGCCAAAGATGCCGGTATCCCATCCTTCCTTGTTGATCGCGAGATCACGGAAGAAGGTGTGGCAGTATCCCAGATCGTATCGAACAACTATCAGGGCGCGACGATCCTGGCTGAAGAATTTGCACGATTGATGGGTGAAGAGGGAAAATATATCGAATTGACCGGACGCGATACGGACACGAATGCAAAAGTACGCTCGCAGGGTTATCATGATGTGTTAGATGCCTTACTTGGTATGGAAATGGTTGCGCAGCAGACAGCCAATTGGAGCCAGACAGAGGCCTTTGATGTGATGGAGAGCTTGTTGCAATCCAATCCGGATGTGAAAGGCGTAATTTGCGGCAATGACACCATGGCGCTGGGCGCGCAGGCTGCGCTGGATGCAGCTGGTATGGGCGATGTATTCGTTGTTGGTTTTGATGGATCAGATGATGTAAACGATTCCATTATGGCTGGCAATATCGATGCTGGATCATTACAGCCGGTGGCAGAAATGGCAATTCAGGCAGCAATCCAGGCGGATGCTTACATTCAGACTGGAAGCACTGGCAAACCGGAAAAGCAGTCCATTGATATGGTACTTTTGACCCCCGAAAATGCATGCCAGTATACGCAATTTGCGCCTAATGGTAAGACTACCTGCCCATAGTATTAGAGTTTAGAAGAACGTTGTTATTACGATATGTGCATAATAACAACGAGGGTGGCTGATTAGAGATTTACTAACCAGCCACCACCAAGGGGGCACCATAAAAACGGTATTCTGCGAAATGGTGCCCCATCATTATAGATATCATCTTTTGACATATTTATCAAGCGAAGGAATCATTCCTTTTATAGATTACTTAGTTAGGAAGAATGATAAGCATATTTTTTACTGAAAATGTCTTTTTTCCAAACAATCCAAACTAGTTGCTGCTGTCAGGGGATGACAAGACAAGGTTTTTTTGAAAAACTGAAAAGGAGAGTAGATATGAAGACTTGTTTAGGTGTTATTTTCGGCAATCGGGATTTCTTTCCTGACCATCTTGTGACTGAAGCACGAAATGATGTTCTCAATTTATTTAAGAAAATGAACATTGATGGGGTGATGTTGGGTGGTGAAGACACAATGCTTGGTTCGGTGGTCACTTATGACGACGCAAAGGCTTGTGGTGATCTATTCAAGAAGAATACTGATCGTATTGAGGGAATACTTGTCATTTTGCCTAATTTTGGCGATGAAAAAGGCGTCGCAGATACTATTAAGATAAGCGGATTACGGGTGCCGATCCTGGTGCAAGCGTATCCTGATGACCTCAGCAAATTCAATGTTGAAAGCCGGCGGGATGCGTTTTGCGGGAAAATCTCGGTATGCAACAATCTCAGGCAGTATGGATATGATTACTCGATCACAAAACAACATACTATTCACCCGACTTCTGAGGCATTCAAAGCAGAGCTTGAGAAATTCATCCGCGTGTGTAAGGTTGTGAACGGGTTGCGAGATGTGCGCGTTGGGGCGATCGGAGCGCGGCCCGGCGCTTTTAACACCGTTCGTTACAGTGAAAAAATTTTACAGGCATCCGGGATTTCCGTAACGACCATCGATCTGTCTGATA
The DNA here is from genome assembly GCA_964505585.1 of uncultured Pelolinea sp. Lineage (GTDB taxonomy): Bacteria > Chloroflexota > Anaerolineae > Anaerolineales > Anaerolineaceae > Pelolinea. The sequence goes on from CAZDIS010000069.1 coordinate 11,006, forward strand.
TCTTTGGAAGTGCCGGCCGTTTAGACGATAGTGCTCCAAAGGTGAAAGAAAAGGTGGATGAAATCCGAGGATATGCAAAGCATGACAGTGTCCCATCTGAGGCATTGATGCGTATGGCAAAACTTGGCGTGGTTATTTCAGATTGGATGGCTGAGAATGATCTGAAAGCATCGGCTTTACAATGCTGGTCATCGATACAAAAGAACTTTGGGATCAATGCCTGTACCTTAATGAGTATGATGAGCGATCGGCTGATGCCATCCGCCTGTGAAACTGATGTTACAGGCGTGGTTTCCATGTATGCATTGCAGCTCGCCTCCAACTTTCCCAGCGCGCTGGTAGATTGGAACAATAATTACGCGGAAGATCCTGATAAGTGTGTTTTATTCCATTGCGGCAACTGGGCGAAATCTTTCGTGCCAGATATTGAAATTAAGACTGCGCCAATTTTGGGGACAACCCTGGGTGAAGAAAACACTTTTGGCGCGATGGCGGGGAGCGCTGCATCAGGACCGATGACTTTTGCGCGCGTAAGTACTGATGATACGTATGGTGTAATGCGCACTTATACCGGAGAAGGCAACATTACCAATGACGCACTGGATACGTTCGGAAATCGCGCAGTGGTTGAGGTCAAAGATCTGCAAAAAGTGCTTGCTCATATTTGTGAGAATGGGTTTGAGCACCATGTCGCGATTACGATGGGGCAGGTTGCGGGTGCGCTTGATGAAGCATTTGGGAAATATTTGGGATGGGAGAATTACAACCATCTGTAAGGATTGGATTTTACAAAGCGCCTAGATTTTCCGGCTTATTAGTGAGGCATTTCATCGATGAGGGTGGAAAAAGACTTTATATCAAATGGAGAGGCAATAGCCGCTCCAATTTACCATCCCGCAATATTGGGATTTTGAGGATCAAATTCGCATAATATTTCCGTATATACAATCATCATCCGATGAATCAAGTGATGAGATCGCGAGTGTTTATGATATAGTTTTTCTACTCATTAATTTGTGAATCCTTTTATTAAAGGTTGTACTTGTACCCATTTTTTCAACCAGGAGGGAAAAACAATAAATGCTAAAGGTGCTGATCTCGCGGAAAAGAATCTTGAAATGATCATTATTTTGGATTCTTTCGAAATTCAATAAGGATAGGAATAACTATGACCATCGAACTGCTGGTAGGCGCGCCGGCGACGGGGAAGACGGAACGGTGTTTGGCACGGGTGAAGGGGGCGCAGGCGGGGCTGCCGCTGAAGCAGGTGTGGGTGGTGGTGCCGGACCGCACGCAGGCGGGGGCTTTTCGGCGCAGACTGGCAGAGAGGGGCGGGGCGCTGGGGGTGCAGGTGGGACGGTTCGAGGACTTATACAAGCAGCTGCTTACGGAGCGGGCGATGATGATGCCGACGATCTCGCTGCCACTGCAGAATCGCTTGATCCGGGAGGCGATCCGGGGAGCGGCGGAGGCGGGCGAGCTGACGCATTTCGCGCACTTCCCATGGCTGGTGACGGCGATGCGGGAGGCGATCGTGGAACTGAAGTGGGCGCTGATCAGCCCGGAGCGTTTGATGGAGGTTGCAGCGGAGAGGACAGCATCACAGCGGGGCGATCGCGCTGCTGACGGTGAGGGAGATTGCCCCCTCCGGGGAGGATGCGCACCCTCGATTTTCTACGAAAATATCGCAACGACAACAAATGGATAGATTTCCTGGTATGGAAAGGGTTTGTCAGAATGCACAGCATTCTTATCACATGATAAATGGGGAATGTTGGGTTTCGTGCCTCAACCCAACCTTGTATCTTTGAGAGAACCAGCATAAG
>CAZDIS010000070.1:0-12788 GCA_964505585.1 uncultured Pelolinea sp.
CCATTTTTCCCCGCAGATCGACGAGACCGGGTAAACCCGCTAATCCTATTGCAGTACCAACCGTTCCGTAACGCCAGGCCCTACCGTGAGAATCGATGATCATCACGCCAATAGAGATATTGTGCTTTTCTTCAAGTGTTTTTTTTATATCTAGTGCTGATTTATCCGGATCTTCTGGCAGCATTAGATACCATTCTGCTTGTTCATCATTTTCCCGCCCAATATTCGAGCGGTCTATTCCAGCATTAGCGCAAATAAAACCCTTTTTGTGTTCGACAATAATTGCTCTCTCATTGTATCGAAGCACCTTGTTACTTTCACGCAGAATAAGCTCGATCAATTCTGGTTTTTTTCTCGAATGGCGGGAAATTCTTTTTGCTTTGCGGGAGGGTTTTATTGTCGCAATATTTATAAATCGATCTTCAGCCTTTGAAATGATTTTTTGTGTGATGACAACAATATCACCATCTTGTAAATCTATACCTTGTTCAGCAATTGAAACCAAAATGATGTTGGAAAGATCATCCCCCGGTTTGATATCCGGGATCCCTCCAATTGGCAAAATTTCTAGTTTTTGAGGTTTTTTATTTTTCAATTCCAGTTATTTTTATCCCCGCCGAGTGTGTTTTGTATTTCTTATTGATGCGGATCAAAATTGATGTTAATCCTTCAGCAATGATGGCGTTTTCAAGTGGGCCAGCATCCCAGACATCCAGCCCTGCGGCTTTAACCAATTGCATCCCCAATTCTCGTGTTTGCTTATCGCTGCCGCACATTAATACATCACACGCGATTGGTTCCTCTTTCAACAAAAGCTCAAAAGATATATTTTGGAAAGCTGATATGACTTTTACATTTTCGCCAAGCAAGTTTTGAGTTCTAATCGCAACGCTGCCCTCTTCCGGTATCTGAATGACGGAAACTTTCGGGGGAACCAAAGGAACCGTAACGTCCACAATTACTTTACCCTGGACAAACGGTTTGATTTTCATAATCATTTCACGATGGAAGGCATAAGGTATTGTCAATACAACAATGTCTGCCCACGATGCAGCATCTGTATTCTCAAGCCCTTTCAATTTGATTGATGTACCATCAGGAATCATTTCTTCGACTGCATTGCATGCATTTTTTGCTTTATCGATACTCCTTGATCCAATACAAACTTCGTATCCGGCTCTAACCCAGCGATAAGCTAACCCTTTGCCTTCTTTTCCTGTACCACCAATAATTGCGATTTTTTGTTTTTCCATTCTTAGTCCTTTTAATCAAAATATGAATGATATCTCTCCCAAACTTTGGTAGAAACTTTCATTGCTTCTTCGGCAATTTTCGTTTCGTCGATGCCCAAAATTTTCCTGTCTCGCATCAAGAATTGACCCTTAACAAGGGTATCTGTCACCATTCCGTCCTGGAACCCAAAAACAATATGCCAGGGTAAATTATCTTTTGTTAATGCAGTATAAGGTTTGTAATCTACAAAAATAAGGTCTGCGTCATATCCTTTTTCAATGCTTCCGACCTTTAATCCGCCAAATAGTGTTTTTACCATATCTCTGTTGGTATTTATTGCCATCTGTTTTATTAAATCGGCTTGCATTTTTCGCGGATCACGGTTCCATAATTTATGAGAAAGATAGGCCGCTTTCCACTCTGCCCACATTGAATTTGAGAATCCATCATTCCCCATACCGACTTTCACACCCGCGTTAACCAGTTCCCCTACTCTCGGTAAGCCCACAGCATTATTCATATTTGATCGCGGTTGATGTGTAAGCCAGGTACCGCTGTCAGCAATCAATTCAGCTTCCTTAATATCTATGTGAACGCCATGAACGAGTATAGTTTGCGAACCAAGAATATCATATTGATTCAGCCTTTCAACTACACGCATCCCACTTTTTTTAAGGCTGTCATACTCATCAACGGGATGCTCTGCAACGTGAATATGAAAACCATATCCATCCGGGCAAGCGTCAGCTGCTTTTTGGAGCGTCTCATCTGAAAGGGTGAGACTGGCATGCAAACCAAAGGTTGCATTCAGAAAATCCTGTTTATTTGTATTGCTCGATACTTTCTCAATAAACCTGATGTTTTCTTCGATCCCTAAATTGGCTTTCTTTTTCCCATCACGGTCGGTAGTTTCATAGCACAAAGAAGCCCGAACTCCCGCTTCCTGCACTGCGTCCGCAATCGTATCGAGGGAATTTGAAATGAAATTTGGTGACGCGTGATGATCAATAAGGGTAGTGGTGCCGTGCTTGATCGCATCAATCAGACATACCATCGCGGAATAATAAACAGCATCCTTATCGAGGGCTTTGTCCAAACGCCACCAGAGTTTATCCAGTATTTCTGGAAAAGCATTTGGAGCTTCACCCGGAATATACATCCCGCGCGCATACGCGCCGTAAAAATGTGTATGCGCGCAAATGCCGCCAGGCATCACGTATTTTCCACCTGCGTCAATCACAACTGATTCATTTTCCAATGGTGGAAGCTGATTTTTTTCAAATAACGCGGTTACTTGTCCTTCTTCACTGATTTGAATTCCCCCATCTTCAATGATCCGATCTTTTTCGTCAAATGTGATGATTTTTGCGTTAATAATAAACATCAAAACCTCATAATTGGATTTAATTTCATTCTAACATAATGAGCCTTATTGAAAATACTAATGAATTACAATTAAGGTTTATGAGGAGAAAATAATGACAGATAGCGTTAAAGATGCAAATGCATATATTGAAAGTAATCGAGGGCAAATCATTGATTCTTTTAAAAAGTTCTTATCGATTCCATCTATTTCTTCTGATCCAGACCACCAACAAGATTTATTGACTGCCGCAAATTGGGTAAAAGATTATTTAGACCGTTTGGGTATATCTAAAACGCAGCTACTCCAAACCGACCACCATCCTGTAGTATATGGAGAATATTCCTGTGGTGATGCGGAAAAACCAACTATTCTTATCTATGGGCATTATGATGTGCAGCCACCAGATCCGCTTGAATTGTGGGATTCTGATCCATTTGAACCAGTGATAAAAGATAATCTCATTTTTGCGAGGGGCGCTGCTGATATGAAAGGTCAGATTATCGTCTTTCTCAGTGCTATCGAGGCAATCCTGAGAACCAATGGGTTATCTGTAAATATAAAATTTATGATAGAAGGCGAAGAAGAAATTGGTTCGCCAAGCATAGAATCTTTTCTAGCGGAACATAAAGAACTTTTTGCTTGCGATTTTGTACTTAACCTGGATGCTGGCTCTCTTTCCAAAACGCAACCATCAATAGTTTACGGTTTGCGCGGGATGGCATATTTTGAAATACATGTAACAGGCCCCTCACACGATCTGCATTCTGGTTTATTTGGTGGCATTGTATTAAATCCAATCCATGCACTGGCGAACCTCATTACAGGCATGATCGATGAACAAGGCGTGATCCAATTACCTGGCTTTTATGATAAAGTGCAGAGCATTTCTGAAAAAGAGAAATCGGAAATGGCAAAATTGGGGCTGGATGCAGTGTATTATCAAAACCAAACCGGTGTTGATTCACTTTTTGGAGAAACTGGATTCACACCCACTGAAAGAATTGGTGCTCGGCCAACTTTAGATGTAAACGGTATTTGGGGAGGTTTTGCCGGAGTTGGTCCAAAAACAATCATTCCTGCAAAAGCAGCGGCTAAATTATCCATGCGCCTGGTACCAGATCAGACTCCTAAGGAAGTATACAAGCAGCTATTGGGCTTTTTAGAAGAAAATGCACCAAAAGAAATCAATTGGGAAGTTAAACGGCTTTCTGGAGATAGTGAGACACCATATGTTACGGATCCATATACACCGCAGGCGAAATGTTTTGCCAGGGCGTTGAAATCGGTTTGGCATGTAGACCCCATTTACCAACGTGAAGGCGGGAGCATTCCGATCGCTTCGAATATCCAAAAAATACTTGGCGCAAATAGTATTCTCAGTGGATTTGCATTACCTGGTGATAAAATCCACAGTCCAAATGAAACCATGGATATGGATATGTTTTGGAATGGAATAAAAACATTGATCCAGTTTTTTAATGATGTGGGAGAACTTCGCGCATGAAAGAATTAAATAGAAGTAAATTGCCAAGTTATGGGGGCCAGGCACTGATCGAAGGTGTTTTAATGCGCGGAAAGGATTTTGTTGTTAGCGCTTTCCGTTCACCGGAAGGGAAGATTATCGTTGAATCAGAAGAATTGGAAGGGTTGTACAAAACAAAACTGGCCAAATTGCCTTTTCTGCGAGGCCTTGTGATCTTATGGGATTCGCTATCATTGGGAATGAAATACCTCACCATTTCCGCTAATATACAGGCTGAAGAGGAAGAAGAAAAAATTGAAGGAGCAACACTCTTTTTTACAATATTTATTTCGCTTTCTCTTTCAATTGCGCTTTTTTTTGTTCTCCCCACACTAATCACCAGCTTTTTAGGAGGTATTTTTGATTATTCAAACTTTTTAATGAACGCGATTGAAGGATTGCTACGATTAACCCTTCTAGTTGGATATTTGTGGATCATTGGAAAGACAAATGATATCGCCCGCGTTTTTCAATATCACGGAGCGGAACATAAAACTATCAACACCTTTGAATCTGGTACAAAAATATCCATTGAAACCATTAATAAATATCCTTTAGAACATGCCCGTTGTGGAACTTCTTTCCTTCTCACGCTAGTGGTCCTTTCTATTCTATTTTTCTCTCTACTTGGCCCAATGGGATTATTAATGCGAATTATTACCCGACTCTTTCTGATCCCCTTTCTGGCGATGTTCTCCTATGAAGTGATTAAATGGATGGGGGATCATCATGACAATCCGATTATCCATGCAATCACTGCCCCAAACTTACTTCTGCAAAAATTAACAACGCGTGAACCAGACGATGAACAAATAGAAGTTGCTATGATTGCATTTAATAATTTGCTCAAGCTTGAAAATATGTAATAAACGATAAGATTAGATAGAGGTAAAAGATGACCACAAAAGAACAATTGGCTTCTGAATTGAAAAATGCAATGAAGTCAAAAGATAAAGTCCGCACAAAAGTGATTCGTATGGCGTTAAGTTCAATAAAACTTGCCGAAGTTGAAAAAGGTGAAGAAATTGATAAAACTCGTTTGCTTGCAATACTTCAAAAAGAAGTAAAAACTCGAGAAGAGACAATCGCTGAAGCAAAAAAGGCAGACCGGCCTGAAATGATAGAAGATTTGAATGAGGAAATATTTGTCCTCAAAGAATTTCTGCCGGTAGAACTGAATGATGGTGAATTGGAAAAGATCATTGATGAGGTCATCCAGGAAACTGGTGCTGATTCGATCAAACAAATGGGAGGTGTAATGAAAGGGTCCATTGCACGTGTATCCGGACGCGCATCCAATGACCGTATTAGCAAGATGGTAAAAATCAAATTATCCTAATTTTTTGAAAATTTGATAACCAGAGAAGATGTCACGTGAGAAAACTTCGATCTAATAAAGTTTGGAATACATTACTTTTTGTAATATCATCAATTCTTATATACGCTGTGATTGTTCTGCCAATTTCTTTGCGGCCTACACCTTCGCTAATGGAAGTTGGCGATGTCGCGATGCAGGATATTCACGCGCCGCGCTCATTTTCATATATCAGTGACTATTTAACAACAAGAGCCAAAGACGAGGCCGAAAAATCCGTTGTTCCAATTTACCTACCTCCTGATCCTACGATCACCCGAAATCAAATTGAAGGGCTCCAATCAGCACTCGACTACATCACATCAATACGAAATGACGAATTTGCAACGAAGGAACAAAAAGTCAATGATCTGACTGCTGTCGAAGTGATTGATATCAGCAGCGACCTTGCTAACACCATCCTGGATTTGAGCGATGATCGCTGGGATGCAGTAAAGACAGAATCTTTATACCTTCTCGAGCTTGTCATGCGAAATTCCATTCGCGACGATCAAGTGCCTGGAGTAAAGAGAGATCTTTCTGCAAAAGTTGATTTCAGTTTTTCTGATTCAGAATCCCAGCTTGTTAGCAATATCGTGTCGCAACTGATCACTGCAAATAGTCTTTTCAGCATTGAAAGGACAAATGAACAAATTTCTTCTGCGCGTGACGCTGTGGAACCAGTTGCCGAGTCTTTTGCTGCAGGGGAGATTATTGTTAACAACGGTGAGGTGATTGACACATTAAGCTGGGAAGCACTTCAAGAATTAGGATATACCGAGCCGCAAAACCGAACGCTGGATAATATTTCAGCAGGCCTGATCGTTAGTTCTATCATGGCGCTTATTGCGTTCTACCTAAGGCGGATCAAGCAATCCAAGGGTGTTGCGATCGATGGTTTGCCCGCCATTGCCTTTATATTTTTCCTTTTCTTAGTTTCTGCTCGTTTGATCATCCCAAATCACACCATCCTGCCATACATCTTCCCTATTGCAGCTTTTGGTTTGCTAATCACAAGCGTTTTTGATTACGAAATTGGTCTGATCAGCGCCCTTGTATTAAGCGTTCTTTCTGCTTACAACCAGGCAAATTCTGTTGATCTCGCTTTGTATTATTTCATTCCAACAGCCTCGGCAATTTTTGTACTTGGCCGTGGAAGAAGAATTAATATATTTTTCCTGGCGGGGTTTGTTCAAGCAGTTACTGGTGGTATGCTGGTTATCGGATACCGCATTTTAAACTCGTTTATTGATATCTCCGGCGCCGGCGCGCTGATTGGCGCGTCATTTGCTAATGGCGTAATTTCAATCAGTCTCGCACTTATTCTGCAGTACCTGATCTCTTTACTGTTAGGTAAAACCACCGCGATGCAGCTTATGGATCTTTCAAGACCTGATCATCCGCTTTTGCAGGAACTATTAACCTCAGCCCCCGGGACATACCAACACAGTTTACAGTTGGCGAATCTCGCGGAACAAGCTGCGCGAGAAGTAAACGGTGATGCCTTATTAACTCGTGTCGGGGCGCTTTATCATGACGTTGGAAAGACTTTAGATTCTGCTTTTTTTATTGAGAATCAGCCTGTAGGCAAAATTGATTCCCATGATTCTATGGACCCCGTACTGGCCGCGGCGACGATTATCCGGCACGTTACCGATGGTGTTAAATTGGCCAAAAAATATCGGATACCACCCCAAATACAGGATTTTATTCTCGAGCATCATGGAACAATGCTTACCTATTATCAGTATAGTCAAGCTGTTTTAGACGCCGGTGGCGAGAATAAAGTGGAGAAAAGTCTGTTTCAATATCCAGGACCAATACCGCACCGCAAAGAAACGGCCATTCTAATGATGGCTGATGGTAGCGAGGCACGTATGCGATCCGAAGATCCAGAATCAATAGATGACATTGAAAGAATTGTGAGCAAATCTATTGATACATATTTTGAAGCTGGTCAATTAAATAATTCCGACCTTACTCTGAAGGATATTCAAACCATCAAGCGTTCTTTCACACGAACATTCAAGAACTCTTACCACCACCGCATTAAGTACCCAGGGCAGGAAGAAGATTAGTTAAAATGACCGTATCGCTGATCATAGAAAATGAGAAATTTGCTAATTTAGAAAATACTTCACTCATCAAAATAGCGGAGTTTACGCTTTCTAATTTAAATATTCAGGACAATGACATCACCATCGTTCTCAGCGATGATGAAACACTTCAAGATATAAACAAAACCTATCTTGGGCATGATTTTCCAACCGATGTCCTTTCATTTGAAGCAAAGGAGGTCAATCCAGAATCAGGTACGGATTATCTGGGTGACATTATCATCTCGGTTGATCGCGCGATTGAGCAATCCGCCAATAACAAAGTTTCGTTGATGGAGGAATTGTCAACCCTCATCGTGCATGGTATTCTGCATCTATACGGATACGATCATGCCGATCCCGTTTCTGAAGTGGATATGTTCAAATTACAAGGGGAGATCCTCGGTTTGTCAAAAGGAAATAATCTTGAATGATATTGATCGATTCAAATTTTCATTCCGAAATGCTTTGAGCGGTATAAAAACCGCTTTCGGCACACAAAGGAACTTACGTATTCATGTATTTGCTGCCGGTGTTGTCACTATCTTATCGGTATTGCTCAACATCCAAGTTATTGAGTTCCTCCTTATTTTATTGACGATATTGATCGTGATAGTTACAGAGATCTTTAACACTGCGGTTGAATTCACCATCGATCTTGTATCGCCAGAGTTTAATCAGATAGCAAAAAGAGTTAAAGACATCAGTGCCGCCGCCGTATTAATTTCGGCACTTTTCGCTACAATTATCGGAATTCTTATTTTTATTCCAAGAATATATATGTTGATTAAAACTTTGCTATAAGTAATTTTTAAGATTATGTTCAACAGCGTATGCAGCCGCCTCAGCACGGTTGCTAACGCTCAACTTGGATAGAATACTGCTAACATAATTCCGAACCGTACCCTCACCCAAAAATAAGTTTTGTGCGATCTCTTTGTTGGTCTTTCCTTCGGAAACCAATTTCAATACCATTTTTTCCTGCTGGCTTAAACTCGCAAATGATGCGGCTTCCTCTTCCCGAACAGCTTTTCGGACTTCTTGAAAAACGCGCTGTGTTACCGCTGGATCTAACGAACCCTCTCCCCTGGCAACGGCTTCAAGTGATTGGATCAAGCCTTCAGAGTTGATCTGTTTCAGGACATACCCAGACGCCCCCGCTTTAATGGCGGAAAACAACATCTCATCTTCTGCATATGAAGTGAGCATGATAACCTGTATATCTGGGTATGTGTTTTTTATCTCTTCACAAGCTTCAATGCCAGATTTTCCCGGCAGGCGGATGTCCATTAAAAATATATCAGGTTTTAATTCATGAGCAAGTTTGACCGCTTCAGTAGCTGACCCTGCCTCAGATACTACTTCGTACTGGGGATATTGATCTAATAGGCTTTTCAAGCCCAAGCGCACCACCTCGTGATCATCCACGATGATAATTCTTTTTTTCAATTTTTCTCCTTAGTAATCCAACAGGATCGATACTGGGCAATGATCTGAACCCATCACTTCAGTGTGAATGACAACATCTTTTGTGTGTTTAAATACTTCTTCTGTTACCAGATAATAATCTAAGCGCCAACCGACATTTTTCGCTCTTGCGCCAAAACGGTATGTCCACCACGTATAGATCTCTTCCTCAGGATGTAATTCTCTGAAAGCATCTTTAAAGCCGAATTCCAGATATTTATCTATCCATTCCCGTTCTTCAGGAAGAAAACCTGTGTTCTTCTGATTGGATTTTGGATTTTTTAGATCAATCTCTTTATGCGCGGTATTGAAATCTCCAGTGATGATTATTTCTTTGCCATCTTTAACCAATTGATCGCAATAATTCAATAAATACGCATAGAACTCAAGCTTATAGGGCACCCTTTTATTTTCCTGACCGCCATTGGGAAAATAAATATTAAAAAGTTCAAACTGAGGATATGAGAATTGTATAACACGTCCTTCAATATCAAACTTTGGCTCTCCAAATCCTTTTTGCATCGCGTCAGGAGGAGTGGAATAAAGGTTTGTCACCCCGCTGTATCCAGGCCGTTCAGCGGGATTTATATAATATGCATACCCAGCTTTTTCAATGGGATCTTTATCAATTTGGTCTTCCTTCGCTTTTATTTCCTGCAGGCACACAATTTCAGCGCTATTCTCTTCTATCCAATCAAACGCGCCTTTTTTTGTTACAGCTCTTATTCCATTAACATTCCAGGTTGTTATTTTCATTTTCTTCTCTATGGTAAACTCATTAGGTTAATAAAGATTACTGTATGAAAACGCTTAAACTTCTTTTTATTATAACTATTTTCATTTTTTCTCTGATCCCAAATCCAGTTTCAGCGCAGGATAACGATACAGGCCCTACGTACATTGTTCAGCCAGGGGAAAACCTGAGCAGTATTGCGATCAAATTTGGAATTGATATTTCCGACCTTATCGCGATCAATAATATCGCAAACTCCAATCTGATTTCAGCGGGCACCGAACTGATTATACCGGGTCTGGAAGGGATATCTGGCGTGCTTACGGTATCAGCAATTAACCTTGGTGAAACAGTTCCTGTTATCCTTAAGAAATATGATATTGGTTTAAACACTTTTCTCAAACTCAACAAAATAACCAGCCCCTCTCAGACATATGTTGGTTCAAATCTTATTCTTCCGATAAACAATGGTGAAAGTGAAAATAATGGAAAGCAAATATTCACCTTCCAAAAAGATTCATCATTGCTTATAGAGAGTTTTAAACATCGCAAAAATAATTGGGCCAATATTGTTGCGAACGATATTCAAAATTCATCAATTAATCTACCACTCGATCCTTTTATCAAATCCGAAAGTCAACCCGATAACAGCGGCACCATCTTTTCCCCTCATATTCAAAACGTTGAAATCAAACCGCTTCCTCTGAGCCAGGGCCATACCGCAGTATTCAAAGTGGGTCATACTTTACCGGTTGAAATTAAGGCGGTCTTTGACGGAAAAACGCTGGAATTTTACGCAAATGAAACAGGCGAATTCCAGTATGCAATTGATGGTATTCACGCATTGAGAGAACCAGGATTGGCAGAGCTTTCCCTGTTTGGTTCGTTTGAGACAGGTGAAACGTTTGCAATCAACCAAATGGTATTGATCGAGAGCGGTGGCTATGTAAGTGAAACGCTTACTGTCGAATCAACGCTCATAAACCAGGAGCTGAATATCATCGAATCAGAAAAAGTACAGGAAATTTTGGCGCAAGGTGGAACCCAGAAGTACTGGACAGGACCATTCCGATATCCAGTGGACGGTTCTTTGGAAGATGAGACAATAGGTTTCTCCTCTTATTTCGGTAATCGCCGATCATATAATAATGGTGAATATTTTGGATTCCACGGCGGTCTTGATTTTTATATTTTGCTTAATACATTCAATATATATGCTGCAGCGCCGGGAGTTGTGGTTTTTGCAGGTCCCATGGATATACGTGGAAACACAACGTTTATTGACCATGGTCAAGGGATTCTCTCCGGGTACGCGCATCAGGATGAAATCCTGGTTCAGGTTGGACAATTTGTAAACCAGGGGGACCTCATAGGAACCATTGGGAAAACCGGGCGCGTAACCGGCCCTCATCTACATTGGGACATCTGGGTAAATGGGAACCAGGTAGATCCTTTTGATTGGATCTATAACCAATATCCCTAATTCATTTATAATTACTATCTGGAAAGGAAAGATCTGTTAAAGTATGCAAAGCAATCACACTCTAAACGAAAAATACTGGGGAGAATTTCTTGTAGAAAAGTCAGATATTGATTTTATTTACAATTTTCTATTAGAAAAAGAGATTCCACAGTCCACAATAGAACTTACAAAAGCATTGGTCGTTCATCGCATTAATCGCCATGAGAATAAGAAAAAACTTTCAAAAAACTCCGATGCAAAAATCTATTTTCCAAAGAATCAATATTCAGCCGGAGATATTTTGCAATTTCCGTCAATGGATGATAAGACCGGAACAGTGAAAAATGTACGAACAGGCAAAAATCCTGATATCGCTCCTTTTTCAGTGATCACAGTTGAATTTGAAGAGGATGGTGAAATAGAATACGCAAGCGGTATTGAAGATCATCTTCTCAACCATATATTTGACCTTCCAGAGGATGATCCTAATTATGATCCTGAAAAAATCATGGAAAACTTTGGTGACCATTTGATCAATGTCTTGGCTGAGTCGCTAACAAGTAATGATGACCTGGTAAAAATTGCCGGCAATTGGTTTCCCAGATCTCTCCTGGTTGACGTTCACATCGGCCACCTTAATCTAGTAGAAGCGATTTTGGAAGAAAGAAATGGCGGGCCGCTTGGAACTGTTCCGCTGATGGAACAAGTGGAATTAAATGCGAAAGTCGATAAAAAATTATTAGAATTTTCTTTTGACCTCGCTTTGCAGGAGGATGAGCGGTTTGATGAAGTTGGACCGGCCGGTGAAACATTATGGTTTTTACATCAAATGGAACCCGAAGCTGTCCGTAAAACTCCCATTTATCTAAAGAGCTCGGCTGCACCAGTAACAGATGGGTCTTCAGAAAAATATCTTTCACTATTTGAATCGACGATCTACGATGAACTGGAAAAAAACGATCTTCAGGAAACTAACGATGAAAGCGCAACAATCAGTATTTCCTTCCCGCATTGGCGCGCAGGCACTTTACCATTAACCCTGACGTTATCAAAAATGTTCCCAACGGCATACGAAGCCCCGCGTGTTAAATTCACTTTTGTTGATGGCGAAGATAGTTTTCCGGGTTGGGTTGTTCGGTCAAAGAAATATGTTTATGGACTCAAGGATTGGTATCAGAAGAATGACATCCTTCCAGGCAGCCTGCTAACGGTTTCGAAAGGTAATAAACCTGGAAAAATAAAAATAAGCTTTAACAAAAGCAGACAAAATAAAGAATGGCTGAAGACGGTCTTAGTTGGGAGTGACAATGGAATTGTGTTTGCTATGCTCAAACAACCAATTAACGCTGATTTCAATGAACGCATGGCAGTTGTTGTAACTGATCTCGAGGCACTAGACGAGATTTGGGAAAAGAAAATTTTCCAAACCGAACCTCTATCGAAAACAGTTCATCGGATCCTGCGCGAGTTAATCAAGTTAAACCCCCAGGGTCAGGTCCATGCACAAGAAATATACGCTTCTGTCAATGTCATCCGCCGTTGTCCACCCAGCAGT
>CAZDIS010000071.1:0-12756 GCA_964505585.1 uncultured Pelolinea sp.
GGCGGTGTCGTGCAAGCCGTTGAAGCTGAGCCCGCGCGGCAAGCGATCGCGAGTGAAATCATTTCAATGATGCAGCCAGTTGGATGGCTGGATAACAATACGCTCCTGATCGAAGCCCGCGGCGATACCTGGGACGATGCGTACCTGCTGCGTTTTGACATACAAAACGGGGCGCTAACCATATTCGCTGCAGGGAGTTTCCTCACTTTTGGATACCAGTAGCACCAGGTCATCCTTATAAACAATGACAGGTGGCGCCACTGCGCCTGCCAATCGTCTTAAACCCACATCATGTTGTCATGACAACCTTGCAAATAATATATAATCGTGTATAATCTTACAAGGTTCGGAGATATTTTATTATCATCCTAAGAACATCGCAGCACGGTCGTAGGGAAACCGTGGAGGAAGATCGATAGTGAGTGAGGTCAGCCACTATCGATCTTTTCCCTTAATTACTCCGTTTCAAGAAAAGCGATGGTCACACCCTCTCCCCCTTCATTTTGCAATGCCTGCTCCCAGCGTTTGACGGCTTGCATTTTTGGCAAATTCTCACGAACGACCTGCCGCAGGATCCCGCTGCCTTTTCCATGCACAATTCGCACATAAGGCAATCCGGCTGCCTGTGCCGCATCCAGATAGCGCTCCAAAGCAAGCAGGGCGTCTTCCGCGCGCAACCCCAGCAGTTTCAATTCGTTCCCGGGAGAAGGATAGAACATATCACCGCGCGATTTCGTTTTGTCTTCCCCTGCTGGTTCTATTTTCTTATCGCCAGGTAATTTAGTTGAGCGTTCCACATCGCGCAGGTCCGCTTTCATGCGCATTTTTCCGATCTGTACCTCGATCTCGTCTTCCCCGATCTCCGTAACAATTCCGTCTGTGCTCAAAGGACGAAGATGGACGCGATCACCGATCCGCAATGGACGTCGCGGCTGTCTTGAAATACGGTCTTTTTCAACCGGTTGCCGCAGCTTCTCGCTGAGCTTATCCGCCTTTTTGCGCAATTCCTTTTTTGATCCATCCGCATGGCTTTGCTGAGACTGGGTCTTGATCGCGTTGATCTGCGCGTACACCTGGTCCAATTCCTTCAGGGCTTCTTCACGCGCGGATTCTAATGCGGCGGCGCGTTCATTCTCAATGTCAGCCAGCCGGTCACGTAAATCCCGTTTTTCTTCCTCCAGTACACGCCGCGTTTCTTCCGTCCGTGCTTTTTCTTCCCGGATATTATCCAGCTGACGATGGATATCATCCAGCAATCCATCCGCGCGCATATCCTGCGGGTCAACCATCTCGCGCGCGATCTCCAGGATCTCTTCAGAAATGCCCAGGCGGCGGGCGATCGCCAGCGCGTTTGAACGGCCCGGAATACCGATCAGCAGACGGTAGGTGGGCTTAAGCGATTTGGGGTCAAATTCCACGCTCGCGTTTTGTACGCCTTCGGCGCGGTGCGCGAAGACCTTCAACTCCGGATAATGGGTGGCGATCAAGCTGGGCGTGCGGCGCTTCATCATGAAGGTCAGGATCGCGCGCGCGAGGGCAGAACCTTCCTGTGGATCCGTTCCAGCTCCCAGCTCATCCAGCAGCACCAGCGTCCTGCGCCCGGCGCGTTGCAAAATGCGGACAATATTGGTTACGTGCCCTGAAAATGTAGATAAAGACTGTTCGATCGATTGTTCATCGCCAATATCCGCGAATACATTCGAGAATACAGATAGGTGCGACCCGGACAAAGCGGGAATATGCAGCCCGGATTGCGCCATCAAAACCAGCAGGCCGGCGGTTTTCAAAGAAACGGTCTTGCCGCCGGTATTCGGGCCGGTGATGACCAGCGTATGTGTACCATGTTCAAGGCGGATATCGATCGGGACAACTTCCTTCTCATCCAATAGGGGATGGCGTGCCTCGATCAGGCGCATGATCGGGTCCGGCAGGCTGTGGCGGTCCTCGGGAAAAGGTGTCAGGACAGGTTCAACCGCATGAATTGAAAACGCATACTTGCCGCAGGCAAGCGCCAGGTCGAGGGCCGCGATAGCATCCACGATTTCGCTGATCTCGTCTGCGTAACCACCGATCAGCCCGGATAAGGCAGCCAGAATACGTTGGATCTCCTCTTGCTCTTCCTTCGCAAGCGAAATCCGGTCATTGTTTAGATCCACAACACCCATCGGTTCGATAAAAAGCGTCGCGCCTGAAGCGGATTGATCCTGCACCACGCACTTGACGCGCCCTTTATATTCCGTTTTCAACGGAACTACATAGCGCTCACCGCGCAAGGTGATGATCGCCTCCTGCAGCATGCGCCCGGTGCTGGAGGAGTTGATAAAACTATTCAATTTATCCATCACGCGGTGGTTGGCGTTCTTCAGATCGGTACGGATAGTAGAAAGTTTCTCAGATGCATGATCCCTGATCTCACCTTTTTCATCGATCACTTTCGAGATCGCCTCGATCAGCCCTTCCGGCGGAAGCAGCCGCCCGGCGATACCCTTCAATCCCGGCACATCCAGTGCAAGTTTGTCAAAGGTACGGAACAGATCGCGGCCTGCCTCGAGGGTATCTTTCACCTGCGTCAGGTCCTCAGGCAGTAAAATACCGTCCCGGGCTGCCAGTCTGGCTTGCGGGCGAATATCACGCGCGCCGCCAATGCTCACATCCGCGTTTTCGCTTAGCAGGAATGCTGCTTCGCTGGTAAGCGCCTGGCGCGCGCGTACAACGCTAGCCTTATTGGACGGGCGCAGCGAAAGAGCCAGTTTTTCTGACGCGCTGAACGCTGTGAAACCCGCCAGTTGTTCCAGTATCTTTGGGAATTCAAGGGTATTGATTGATTTTCTATCCATTGCGCACACAATTATAGCTGTATGCGTGAAAAATATTTCTTTGGATACAACTGAGATCCTGCTTTCATTTTCAACAGGTAGTTTTCAAGTCATTTAAATTGATTTTTTTTTATCACTTTTGCAAAGTTATGACAGGGAAACTCCTATTAAATATCGTGAGGATTATTAAGGCCACCCAAACAACTTGCGAATGATGTTGATCGAGAAGCGTTCACGGAGGTAATGCCCATATTCCTTTGCCAGCGCGGTCTCTTCGGCGCTGATGCCCAATTCTTCCGGCGTCGTTGGCCCGCCCAGAGAACGGATCCATGCACGCAGTGTGTCTGGCTCCGGCACATGCTGCGCTGCCTCCAGGATTTCGTCCCATTTTTCAATGATGCGCGCCTTTGTTTGCAACCATTTCCCCGCCTCTGCCAATTGCATGTAGATCGGATCGCTGGCGATGAGGTCATCCGCGATCTGCGGCAATGCGCGCCGCAGCGCGTTGCGCTGCGTCTCACGATCGGGAATAGCTGCTTTTTCCAGCAGTGCGGCGGCATCCGCGCGGGATAATCCCTTCAATTTCTGATACCATTCCGCGGACATCAGCGCGGCGACACCCACCGCGTGCCCATGGAAAAGCCCTTCACGCTGCTCCCAATGGAATATCATTTCCCAGATATGGGCGATATGGTGTTCAGAGCCGGATGCGGGCGCGCTGTTTCCAAAATCCGCCATACAGAATCCGCTTTCAAACTGCCCCCGCATCATCACTTCCATCGCTTCCGGCTCGCTATTTTTAATGCCATCGACGACCCGTATCACGCTCTCTCCAGCGTGCACGGCACTGGTGTAGATCGCTTCATCAAATCGAAAATTCCACACAAGGTGTGTGATCTTCCAATCGGTGGACGCGGTCGTTTTGCTGACCAGATCACCGAACCCTGATGATGTCAGGAATTTTGGTGACTGGACGATCGTCTCAATATCCGTGAAGATCGCAACCGGGGCGTGGCAATAGATCGAACCTTTGAGATTGCCGACTGTTACCGGCGCGTTCTTGGAAGCGTATGCGTCCACGGATGCTGCGGTTGGGAAGGATACAAATTGGTTCTGGGAGCGGTGGCTGGCGAATCGGGTGATATCTGTGATCGTCCCCGAACCGACCGCAACAAACAGCCGCGGTTGCGCATCGTACGCGTTTAGCACGCGCAGGATCGATACGCCGTCCGCATGCAGCCCTTCAGGATCCAGCACACATGTGATGACATCCAACCCCGCACCCTGCGCGGCGGCAACAACATCCTTTCCCAGTACACGGCGCGTGTTCGCATCCGCTACGACCAAAATTTTCTGATGGCCGTTCTCTTGGCAAAATTCCAAAAATTGATCGATCGTGTTTTTTCCAATCGTGATCGGCATCCGCTCGGGCATCGCAGTCTCCATATTATCTTTGCACAATTATAATCCGCGCCTTTCTTTCCAATTGCTATAATAGCAATATGGCAGACTTGAAAGAGATTTTGGATGGCCGCACCCGCCCGGGTTCACTTTTTGAAAAAGAAGGGGATGCGCTGCGCTGCGCGGCCTGCGCCCACCGCTGCCTGATCCATCCCGGAAAACGCGGCATCTGCCAGATGCGCTTCAACCGTGACGGCCAACTTCGCGTGCCGTGGGGGTATGTCGCTGCGGCAAATGTGGACCCAATCGAGAAAAAACCTTTTATGCACTTCACCCCCGGTGAGAAAGCGCTGACCTTCGGCATGCTTGGTTGCAATTTCCACTGCGATTTCTGCCAGAATTGGGTCAGCTCCCAGGCCTTGCGCGATCCCGCTTCAGAGAGCAGCGGGCGCTATGTCCAGGATATCAGCGCGCAGGAATTGGTGCGCTATGCCCGCCGGATGGGCGCGAAAGTGGTCGCGTCTTCCTATAATGAACCGCTGATAACAACCGAATGGGCGGTTGCGATCTTCAAGGAAGCCAAAAAGCACGGACTGAAATGCGTGTTTGTGTCAAACGGTTATGGGACTCCGCAGGCATTAGACGCCCTCAGCCCATATCTGGATGGATTCAAGATCGACCTGAAATGCCTGAGTGATGAAAAATATCGTTCTCTTGGCGGCGGCCTGAAAGCGGTCAAGGAAACGATCCGCGGCGCGCACGCGCGCGGCATGTGGGTCGAAGTTGTCACGCTCATTATCCCTGAATTCAACGACAGTAATGAAGAATTATGGGACAGCGCTGCTTTCATCGCTGGTGTCTCGCCGGATATCCCCTGGCACGTGACCGCCTATTATCCAACCTATAAACACACCGGCAGCGAACGCACCCCGGCTGAAACGCTTCACCGCGCAGCGGATATTGGGCAGGAAGCCGGTTTGCGCTATGTCTACGCGGGCAATCTGCCCGGGCGGGTTGGATCGCTCGAGAACACGTACTGCCCCGCCTGCCAGGCACTCATCATCGAACGCAGCGCATACACGGTCGGGCACATTAACCTCACAGACCAGAACACATGCCCCAGCTGCGGACAGCCGATCGCCGGGGTCTGGGAATAGTTTTTTAGCTTTTATAAGAAATTGGAGATCCAGCGCGGAACTTTTTCCGCGTTTTTGCGTTAAGTTAAGCAAGTTGCATGTATCGCACATTATCATAAAGGCGGATCTTCCGCCACAGAAATGTCCATGCGGGCTGCCGCGCCGTTAGATGAAGACGGCCTGACGCGGACGAAAATACAGAGGTGAACCATGGCTATCTTTACAAAGTTAGCAGTAGTATGCGTCAGCATCGTATGCCTGGCCATGAGTCTTTTAGGGTTACAACCGCCATCCGAAGAATAATGCGGATGATCTATCATTTCTTTCCATCATAAGGCAGTCCGCGCGGTAATTGCCAAATCGATAGAAAAAGGTTTGCAGCCGCTGAAGACCTGCCGGGTTCCGATCTGGCACTGCCGGGAGCATTCGCTCCCGGTTTTTTACGCCTTATTCGCTTTCGCCGATTTTCTCCGGTCGCGCAGATATACATAAAAACCAAACGCCAAACCAAAAAGCTGGATAAATATCATGATGCGGTACATACTGGACGAACCATAGAATTCATATAAGGCGCCGCTGAGGAGAGTCCCCACACCGTTCCCCAGCCCGGCGTATAACCCGCCGCGCAATGCCTGCGCTGTCGTTCCCAGTTCACGCGGCGCTTTTCGGTTTATATAAGCCACGCTGCCAGACTGGATCAGCGCGAATCCCGCCCCGCCAAAAATCTGAAACGCGGGGATCAGGTTCGGATCTTTGATCAGAGACAGGCCGGTCAGCCACACGATCAACACAACAAACGCCAAAAGGACCATGCGCATTTCACCGATCTTTTTCTGGATGCGGTTCGCAAAATTGAAGGTCAGGATCTCACCGATCAGTGAAACAGATAAAGCGGTGCCCATCAGGGTCGAACTCCCGCCCAGATGTTTGATATGAAGAAACAGGAAATTACTGATGCTCGCTTCTCCCATTCCCCAGATGATGATGACCAGGAACAACAGAAACACGCCTGGATTGGTGACCATCTTGCCCAGTGACTTCAATGTCGGCTTTTCCTCGTTCTCTGCGGCGGTCTTTTTCGGTGAAGGGATCAAACCAATTAAAAAGAAGAACACAAACAGGAACGTGATGTTGATATAGAAAATAACCGGGATACCGAATCCAAGATTGTCGATCAGCACGCCCGTCAGCAGCACCACCAGCCCCCAACCGATCGATCCGCCCAGGCGCACCTTGCCGTAATTCTCCGGTTTATCGAGCGCGTTTAAGGTGGTGTCATCCAGGATAGGGTTGGTTGGCGCCTGAAAAACGGAATAGATCAGCGCGGTTGGGAACAACAGCCAGAACGTCTGCGCGCGCGGGAATACCAGCAGCACCGCGATCAGGCCCACCGTTGTGATGCGCAGCAGCAGGTGGTTGCGCCGGCTGGTGTCGGATAAGAAACCAAAGACCACGCTGCTGATCAGCGAAATAAAAA
Source organism: uncultured Pelolinea sp. (assembly GCA_964505585.1). Lineage (GTDB taxonomy): Bacteria > Chloroflexota > Anaerolineae > Anaerolineales > Anaerolineaceae > Pelolinea. The sequence goes on from CAZDIS010000071.1 coordinate 6,831, forward strand.
AGGGGATACTTGAGAGCTGCCCGATCTGGCGGCCGGAGAGATTAACGCTCTCGTAAAAAAGCGAGATATAGGCAAGAAACGCAGCCGATCCGCCCCAGAACAGGAAATACGCCAGCCACATGGCGACCCGTTTTCCGCGTGGTGACTGGAAGAACGCTTTTTTCGTTTTTTCCCGGCCGCGATTACTACCCATGGTTTTCATTATAGCGGGGAAACAACTAAAAAGACAAAACCAGGAATATTTACATCCATTTGATGAAGCGTGTGCGCTCCCAGGGGTTGTCCATCCATGAAGTATCCGGTTCAGGCAGCTTGAGCGCTTCTTCGGCAGCCAGCCAGCCGGCAGGCAGCAGGCATTTATTCTGGATACCGCGCTTACTGATCCAGCGCACCTCCTTATTCAAGGCGCATGTCTGGGCCAAAGCAAGTGTGACTTTCACATCCTGGGCAACGTATTTCAACACCTCTTCATATTGGCCGGTTTTCCACATCTCGGGCGCGAGAGAACCGTCCATTCCGGGCGGTTTCCCTTCAATTTCCATCCCCTGTGCGGTTTTTTCCAGCGAGACCGCAAAACCTTTGATGCAGAAGAAATGGAACATCATGTCCACATGCCGCATCGCGATCTGCTTCACGCGGTCATCCCGTCCGGATTGACTGTACACGATCTGGAAATCGAACGACAGCCCATTCCAGCTTGCGATCTGATAGCCTTCGTTCATTTTTTTCCATAGATAATCAACCATAGCGATAACTTCAGTTTGGGACATTTTTTCTTCATACGTTCCGGCTTTTTTTCCGCCGTACCAAAGCTGTGATTCACCATCATCAGTGAGGGCCGCCGCGCAGGTGATTCCCACTTCGGAAAGGTTCCCAAACCCAGAGAAGGCCTGCGTCTCCAGGTCGAAGGCCAATATTTTCTTATTGGCTGTGAACATATCAAATTGCTGATAATCGTTTGCCATCTTTTCCAGCCCTTTCGCTTCCATTAACCACAATATTTTTCTGGAAACATCGTGGTTTCTTGCAACCATTAACCGTCAAAACGCCGCGATCTCTCCCCGCTCAGGAAAATGTACCTTGCCGATTCCCCGTTCGCGCATCTTTTCCATCAAGATCTGCGCGGGTTTGGCATCGCCATGGACCAGGTAGATCTGCTTCAATCCATTTGCGTTGGCAGACTGCGCGTAATCTAACAGCATCGTCTGCCCGCCATGCGCGGATAGTCCGCCGATGGTCGCGATTTCCGCCCGCACCTGCACTTCTTCCCCGAAGATGCGCACCCGCTTCTGGCGTTCCGCCAGCCGCCGCCCAAGGGTGTGCGGGGCCTGCCAGGAAACAATACAGATCGTATTGCGGGCGTCTTCAATGTTGTGGATCAAATGGTGCAGGATGCGCCCCGCCTCCGCCATACCGGAAGCGGAAATGATCACCATTGGGTCATCGCGCGCGTTGATCGCTTTCGATTCCGCGACCGCGCGGGTATATTTCAAACCGGGAAAAGTCAGTGCGGGATGCCGGCCGGTGCGCATGAAATCGTGCGTTTCATCGTCATAATAATCAGGATACTTCATGAATATTTCACTCGCGTTGATCGCCAGCGGGCTGTCCACGAACACGGGAATACGCGGCAGTTCTCCGGCGGAAATCATGCGGTTGAGATCATATACCAATTCCTGCGTACGCCCAACCGCGAAAGCGGGCACGATCACCTTGCCGCCGCGCGCGATGGTGCGTTGCACGACATCACGGAATTCCACATACGCAGAATCAGGGTCACGGTGCGCCTTATCTCCATAGGTACATTCCATCAGCAGGATTTCAACATCGGTAGGCAACACAGGGTCTCGCAGCAAAGGCAGTTTTTCACGGCCGATATCACCGGAGAACCACAAGCGTGTCTTTTCTCCTTTTTCTTCAATATCCAGCACGACCGCGGCAGAACCCAGAATATGCCCGGCATCCACGAATCGCGCGGTAACGCCCGCTGCCGGATGAAATGGCTCATCATAACCAGCGGTGATGAATAAGCCCGGCACTTTCTCCGCGTCTTCGATCGTGTACAGTGGTTCGATGGCTGCCTGGCCGTGTTTGCGTTTACGGCGGTTGTAAAAATTTGCGTTTTCCTCATAGATATGGCCGGAGTCCCGCAGCATGATGCCGGCTAATTCCGCGGTGGGTGGTGTGGCATAGATCGGGTTGCTATAACCCTGTTTGACCAGGTTGGGTAGATTGCCACTGTGGTCAATATGCGCGTGCGAGAGTATGACCGCGTCAATCTCTTTTGGATCAAAAGCGAAGCAGCAATTGCGGGAATAAAATTCCTTGCGCCGCCCCTGAAAAATGCCGCACTCCAGCAGCAGTTTACTGCCGTTCACTTCGATCAAATGTTGGGAGCCGGTTACCGTTTGCGCTGCCCCGTAAAATCGTATCTTCATTTCAATTTCCTTTGTTGATCACATCCAAAATTTTCTGCCCAAAGTGCGCATAGCGCCAGGGTACGTCAACCATCACCTTCCGCAGCGCATCTGCGGAATGCGGATGCGCGCCGGCTATCTCTTCAAGGATGTCACGCGGTAGAACAATGTCAGATTGCACGCCCATATGCTGACCCTCTTCCTTGCGCCAGCGTTTAAGGCGCTCAACTCGCTTGATGTAGGCATTCGAGGGCCGTTGATGTTTTTCCGGAACGATCGGCGGGGCTTTCTTCCCTTCCCCCACCGCATTGAGAAGGCCTTTGCCGTACCGCTTTGCCAGGCGCGGAGAAAACCCATCTATGGCTGCCAGCGCTTGCGGACTTTCCGGCATCGCCTTCGCGATCGCCAGTAAAGACCGCGAGCCGATCACTTTGAAATGCGGCCGGTTCATGTGCGCGGCTTTCTTATCGCGATAGGTACATAACGCGTCCAGCACAGCCAATTCGCGCGGATTGAGCTTATGGTATCCACGCACGTGGGTGTAGGACGAGAGATCATTGTGATTATTTTCTGCCTGGCATACGCGCCTGAAATCCTCTTCAGCCAGCGGGGTCAACCCACTTTCCTTCAATTGCTGTGCCAGCCGGTCTCGCAGGGGGATCAGGTAGTGGGTATCCACGCGCGCATATTGCTTCATTTCCGCGCTCAAAGGCCGTCTGCCCCAATTCGCTTTTTGAAAGCTCTTTACCGGTTCCAGTCGGAACTGCCCCTCCAGCATCGAAGACAACCCCAGCTGCTTGAACCCCAGAATGCGCGCGGCCTGCATCGTATCAAAAAGGTTCGTAAACCGAAAACCGAAATCCCGCCGTAGGCAAATGACATCATATTCGGCCGCGTGAAAGATCTTCTGGACAGCTTCATCAGAGAAGATATCTCCCAGCCCGGAAAGGTCCAATCCCGCTAGCCCGTCAATAAGGTAATCATCTTTGGCAGTTGTACATTGGATCAGGCACACTTGCTCCCGATAGGCATACAGGCTGTTGGACTCGGTGTCCACCGCCAGGTATGGGCCCGCGGCAAGCGCAGGCATTGCCTGTTCCAGTGCCGCCTGGGTATCGATCCAAATCGCTGCTTTTGCCGGGTTAAATTGCATAGTGTGAATTATAGTACGTGGTTATAATCAGGTGTAGGGATATTCATGCATATCAGGCGTTTTGCGGTATGGTTCTTGTTGGTCGCGGTATTTTTTGCTATGCCTGCCTGCTATCTCGCTAAACCAGAATCCGCTGCCACCGCTACCCCCGACCCATGCACGGGCTGGGATTGTACGCTGACCGGAACGATCTACCAGGATCTCGCGCGGGAAGACAACCGTCTCATTGGCATCCCCATCACCTTGTGGCAGGTCAGCCATTGTTCACCCACCGCTGGTGAACACGAATCCGTCAGCGGCGTTGATGGTCAGTTCTCCTTTGATGTATTCCTGCATGATACTGATTCCTTTTTGATTTCTGTGGAAGCGGAAAACTATTCTCCCCTCTCATTGAAATTTGGCGGCTTTGATTGCCTTTATTGTTCTTGCGCACCCATGGAACTCATTCTGGAATCAAATTAATTTCCGGGATGCGGGAAACATCCTTAACGCGCCAATTTTATTTTTCCTGATTTACAAAAATCTGATTATTTTCTAAGGTTTTGTGAATACCGTCAGATCAATTTTTTACATATAATCAACAATAAAAAAATCGAGGTCATTATGTTTATCAATACAATTCTTCAAAGCGGTGTGCTGCTATTCACAGCATCCAGCATCCTGTTCCTGTTCTCTAAAAAACAACAGGGCAGTTTCAATACTGCCTTCATCGTCAGCTTCGTCACCCTCATCTCCTATTTCCTGATGTGGCAGGGCGGTTTGGAGATCGCAAACAAAAGCGGCCAGCCCATCTTCTGGACGCGCTGGCTATTCTACGTCGCCAGCTGCTCCCTCCTCATCTACGAGATCGCGAGCGTCCGCCAGGTCAAAGGAGCGGCGCTGGTTGAATGGATCTACCTGATCGTGATCGTGATGTTCGCCGGCTTCCTCGGCGCGCGCACCGTTACGTCCATCAAATGGATCTACTTCTCCCTCAGTTCCATCGCCTACATCGTTCTGCTGGCAAAGGTCTTCAAGGCAAGAACCGATTCCACTGACTGGATCGAGAACTATATCTATTTCGGCTGGTCTGTTTTCCCCCTCGTTTTCCTGCTCGGCCCGACTGGTTTTGGCATCATCGGCAGCGCGCTTGCCGCGGGCATCTATCTTCTGCTTGACCTGTACACCAAGATCATTTTCAACGTCCAACTTAAGCAATAACCGCTTCTCCTTATTGAAATCATCCCGCTCGAAAAAAGCGGGATGATTTTGATACCCTGGTTAATCCTTCCGGTTTTCTGCCATTCGCAATGCCAGCGCCATGCGAGGATTATCTTTTAGTTTACTTTTATGGTCTTTCAAAAAAGCCCAATATCGATCGGTAAACACACTTTGCTTCGCCTCAGCATGGCTGCCCCACCAGCGCCCCATCTTCTGAAGGTAGTTCCCGCCGCACACATAGGGCTTACTTGCCACCCCGCCCCCATCCGCGTACTGGCTCATACCCATCACGTTCGGTATCATCACCCAATCATAGGCGTCCACGAACATCGCCGTGAACCAGTCCGTCACCGATTGCGGGTCATACGCATTCAGTAAGAACCAGTTTCCCAGCACCATCAATCTTTCGATATGGTGCGCGTATCCCAGAGAATGTACACGCTGCAAAACAGCGGCAAGTGGGATCGGCAGATCCTGATCATGGAAATTCGCGTTGTACCACCAGGGTTCCAGTGGTTTTTCAAATCCAAAGTAGTTTGTCTCCGCCAGGGATGGTTCCTGCCAGTACACGCCGTACATATATTCGCGCCATCCGATCACCTGCCTTACAAAACCCTCCACCGAAGGCAGCGCTGCGCGGCTGCCAGCAAATGCGGTTATTGCTTTAGAGACGACTTCATGCGGTGTCAGCAAACCAATATTCAATAAGGGTGACAATACAGAGTGGAACAGGGTTGGCTCCTGCGGGTGCATCGCGTCTTCGTACGGGCCAAACAGCGCCAGGCGCCTGGTAATGAAATCATCCAGCCATGCCAGCGCCCCTGTTCGCGTCACCGGCAGCCACAGCTTCCCCGCTTCTCCCGGATGGTCGCCAAAAAAGTCCCGGATCACCTGCCATACATCCTGTTCATGCCTGCAAGCTATGGGGGCTGGCAATGCGGGGATGGTGATCCCTGTCCGCGGCAGCGCTTTGCGGTTTTCGCGGTCAAAATTCCACGCGCCGCCTGTGGGAGTATCACCTTCCATTAGGATACCTAATCGCTTGCGCTGCCAGCGGTAAAAATTCTCCATGCGCGGTTGCTTCTGTTCGTTGTACCAATCTGCAAAGGCATCCCGGCCATGGGCAACAACACACGCTGCCAGCCGCAGGCCGCGG
>CAZDIS010000072.1:0-12635 GCA_964505585.1 uncultured Pelolinea sp.
CTCCCCCCCATAGCGGAACATCTCATCGGCCTGGCGCAGCAACCGCTTGCACAATCCCGCCAGAGTTTCCAACACCGCGTCACCAGCCAGGTGACCAAACCTGTCATTGACCGCCTTAAAATGATCTATATCCATCATGATCAAGGAAAGCGGCGTCTCATAGCGCATCGTACGCTCGATCTCATTATCCAGCACCAAATAAAAATAGCGCCGATTATATAATTGGGTCAGGCTATCTGTGATCGCCAATTCCTGCATACGTTCAAATAAACGCGCGTTATCCATCGCGATCGTTGCCTGCTGCGCGATCGTTTCCACCAGCTGGATCTGCCGATCTGAATACGCGTTCGCTTTTTCACTTTCTACAGAAAGAACACCGATCACCTCGCCGCGCAATATCAGCGGGATACCCAATGCTGTACGCCCAGCAAACCCAGGAATTGGAATGACCTCGTGTTCTTTGAGTATCGCGTCCGGCGCTTTAAAATCAGGAATGTATACTTTCTCTCGCTTTTCGATCACAAATCGCGTCATCGATAGCCTTTGCATCAGATCGAATGGTTCCGTTTCTACTCGCTTGCCATCGCCAGTATACATGAAACAAGAAACCATATGTGTGGTTGACTCATAAAGGGCCAGGTAGAAGATATCCACGGGAATGACACCCTTCAACTGTGTGAATACAGCTTCTGTTGTTTTTTCTAGCCCCACCCCGGCGGAGATCGCAAGACCAATTCTATTAAGGATCGCCATTTCATCCGCGTATAGCTTGATCTCCTGATAATTATGTGCATTCGAGATGGCTGTGGCTGCGTATTCCGCAAACACCACCAATCGTTTCGCGTGTGCCTGGGTAAACGCGTTCGGGTTGCTGGAATCGAGATTGATGAACCCCAATAATTCACCCTGATGGATGATCGGCGCTCCCAGAAAGGATCGGATCCATTTGCTTTCTTCCAGGGCATTTGTCCATTTCTCATCCGCACGCGTGTCTGAAATAATAATCGGCTTTCCTGTATCGGCCATTTTGCGGAAATTTTCGATGCTTAAAACATTTACATCCAGGCCGGTCAAGTAATCTTTTTTTCCATATTTTTCCGAATTATTGACTTTAACAAATTTTGCCTGTCCGGCTTGTGTCATTAACGCGATATTGGCGGATTCATGTGGTACTACCTTGACCACATTATCAAGAATGCGTTCCAGGACCTCATCCAGATCGAGCGTGCGATTGATCACCGCTGCGGTATCCGCCAGCACCTCCACAAATGCCGATTGTTCACGTTCCAGGATCTCTGTTTTCCTTTGGTCTGTCATATCGCGCAGGACAATCAATTGCCCGGTCTGGTCTTCTTCTTTTTTCTCGATCGAAGTCACCTGGATCTCAATGATTCTTTCATCACCATCTGAAAAGATGATCTCGTCTGTAAAATTGTTCCTGTTGCGAAGAGGTTCGATCTGCGCTTTATATTTCTCAAAAACATGCCAAACAGAATGTCCCACCGGCGAAGGCCCTTCATACCTCGTAATGGCAAGGGCAGCCGGGTTGATTTCCAGCACAATATCATTGGTGTCAATCACGATCACACCATTTTGCATACTGCTCAGCAATGTGTCCCTGGCGATCGGCACCAGGTCAAATAAATGGTAGCGTGAGATTGTCCAGGCCATTACCAGCGCGATCACGCTGATCGAAATCGGGGTAATATCAAATCCTGGAATAGGGAATAACCCCAGAACATAGATCAGGTTTGATCCCAGCCCACCGATCACCGACACAAGAAAAATGATCGACCCTTTGCGCTTTACCTTATCGCTGTGAAAAATATCAAAGACAAGCCAAACAATTCCCAGAATTAGTATTGAGTAGCTGAAAATGATATGGATGTAAAAAGCAATGCTGTGTCCGTACATACCGATATAGAAAAGGTCTTCCTGAACGGTGACAACACTCCAGATCAAGCCATGATACTCATTCGTGAACGCCAGCAGCAGCGTCACAATGGGAATGATCCAGATTGCCCATCGCGCAATTCCGTTGAAAACTTTATCCCGCCGTGTATGTTGGGTGGTAAACCGTAGCCAGAGCGGCGCAATAGTCGTGATTCCTAAATACTGTATTTTTGACCAGAATATTTTTCCCGCCACCGTAGTAGTGCCAGCTTCGAAGACCGACGCGAGTGACCATATCGTTAATGAGATCATCAGCAAAGCGAAAGGAATACTACCCGGATTCACGCGCCTGCGCCACAATAAGGCTGCCGAAATGAAACAAAGTGCGGCGGAGATAAAATAAATTACTACAAAACTTGGAAATTGATAATTCATCGCCTTCTCGAGTATCTATTTTACATCAGTAGAGGTACGTCTTCCATTTAATTCTCCAGAGAAAACCCGCACACAATCCCGCCCGCTCTCCTTTGCATTGTAAAGAGCACGATCCGCGGCATCCACGATGGAGCTTGATGTATTTCCAATATCCGGATAAGTTGCAATCCCGACCGAGATGGTAGGCGCGATGGTATTGGTCCTGTAGATCATATGTTTGCTTTTGAGCAGCGTGCGCCATTTTTCAGCCCGGTTCATCGCATCCGCCACATCCATCTCCGGCATCACAACAACGAAATCATCCCCGCCAAAGCGGCAAACGCAATCAGTGGCGCGTGAATGATTCGCCAGCATTTTTCCAACCGACTTAATTACCAGGTCTCCCCCTTTATGCCCATAGCTGTCATTGATATTTTTAAAATGATCAATGTCGATCATCATCACGCTCAGCGGATATCCACTTCGCTTTGCCCGCGCCAGTTCCCGTTCCAGTGTTTCATCCAGATATCCTCTGTTGTATGTCCCTGTCATTGCGTCACGGATTGCCTGCTCACGCAGTTTTTCCTGCAATGATCGGATCTCCCGTAGCTGCTTCTCCAATCTCGCGTTTACTTTCTGCAGTGCGATCTCCGCCGCCTTGAGGCGCGTGATGTCCGCAATCACAAGCGTCCATCCCATGAATTGGGTATGGTTATTTTTCATTGGAGAAATTGTGATCTGAAAAAAGGCCTCGTCATTTTGTGTATGCGCCATCTCAAACCGCAGCTGGTGGTTCGGGTCAAAGTGCTGGTGCAGGTGATCCCAGAACAGGATTACCTCCGACCCGGGTTTCCCGATCACCGTCTCCCGCTTCCCAATGATCATTTTTTCCGCGGATTGATTCAGGTCAATGATCCGCAGGTCTGCATCAATCACCAGCACGGCATCATCAAATTGGTCCATCAGGAACTCATGAGAAATAGGTATAACGTCCAATAATTTTTGACGGGAGATGCCGACCAGTAAAGCCGCGCCCGTGAACATAAATGTCGCCGGAATGAGATCTAAACCGGGAAAGGGATTCAATCCGGACACATACAGGACCGACCCGACAATTGGGAATATGGATGCAAGAATGATCAAGCGGTTCTGCCGCTTGAATAATGTTTGCGATTTGACAGAGTACAGGAACAGCGTCAATGACGCCAGCGTGACAACGCAGAATATATACACCATTCCGATCCAGAAAAATAAGCCATGTTCGTAGATCATGCTGTTCGTGCCGACAGGGCCGGGTCTAAAACCACTCCAAATCAGGCCATGTGATTCGTTTGTCAGTGCCAGTGCGATCATCGCCACGGGAACGCCGAATAGCCCGATGATGATCAGCGGGGAGATGTCAAACTTGCGATTGGTATAGAACAACGCGAATAAAAGGAAAAACGGAGGAGAGAGGAACGCGCCGAAATACGCTAATTTTGACCAGAATAATTTCGTCCCTTGTGCCACGGCGGCTGCCGCCAGGCCGGCAGTGATCGCCCACCAAAATATCGCCGTGAATAGCATCAACAGCGTGGCACCTCCACGGATATGCCGTTTCCGCCAGACCAGGATCAGTAGCGCCGCAGAGACGAACGCCGTCGTAAATTGTGTTATTGCATATGCGTTAATTGTATAAGCCACTTTAGCAACCGCCTGTTCGCGATACCGTATGCATCAGTATAACAATCTACCGTGTGCCTGACAAACAATGGATTTAGGATAATGCGGAATACTGATTTATAATTTTTTTATCATCTATTATGGAAACAATGAAAATCCAGCCGGTTATTTCCAAAAGTGATTTACGGGATTTTATCAACCTCCCATATCGCCTTTACCAAAAAGATCCTAATTGGGTGCCGCCCCTGCGCAGCGAGGTCAGGGCGCAATTCAGCATCAGTAAGAATCCTTTTTTAGAGCACTGTGATTACCGGTTATTGCTACTCATTGATGATGGAGAAGTAATCGGCCGCGTCGCCGCCTTCATCGATTCCGTCGCTAATGCATACTGGAATGAACCGGTTGGTTTGTTCGGTTACTACGAGTGCCCGGATGACTTGCAAGCATCCGCTCTTCTCCTTGATAGGGCACGCGATTGGCTGAAAGCGCGGGGCATGCGTTCCATGCGCGGCCCATGGAGCTTCGTCTCGCAGGAATGGGGCGCGGTGGTGGAAGGGTTCGAACCGCAGCCCGTCATTATGGCGCCTTACAATCCGCCCTATTACATTGACCAATACAACGCATACGGTATGCAAAAGATTAAAGATCTGCTCGTCTATGTCATCGACGCTCGCGAAGGTTATCGCATCCCCGAACGCATCCTGAAACTGACTGACCGCATATCGGAAAAATATGGCATCCGCACCCGCCCGCTGGATATGGCACATTACGATCAGGAAGTCGCCACCTTCCTCGACTTATCCAACCAGAGCCTGGCAGACAATTGGGGCTATGCGCCTGTCACCCCCGCTGAAGCGGCCGCCATGGCCAAAGATCTTAAGTCAGTTCTGCACCCAAAAGCAGCGATTTTCGCTGAAGACCGTGACGGTCGCGTTATCGGGTTTGGCCTTGCCCTGCCGGATGTCAACCAGCTTCTCAAACATCTCAACGGCCGCCTGCTGCCTTTCGGCTGGCTCAAGCTGCTCACCGGCTTGCCAAAGCTGACCCACTACCGCATGTTTGCGCTCGGTGTCATCCCAGAGTATCATGGCAAGGCGATCGATAGTCTTATCTACCGTGCCCTTTACGAATCCATTTTTTCGCCAGAAATGCGTATGGAGATCAATTACGTTTTGGAGGATAACGGACCGATGAATAACGCCATCATCAAGCTCGGCGCCAGGCCGCTGCGCCGTTACCGCATTTTTGAGAGAAAGATCGTTTAGTTTTTTTCGTTTTTGCGATCCAAACCGTGGATCCACGCCGTCTTTTTCACTGGCGGTTTGTCAAACGCCTCCATCAGCCGGATCAGGTCACCCGCCTCTTCCGAGGCATGGATCATATCCCGGTGCGGTTGGTGCACGAACATCTCATTCACACTATGGTCCAGGAACGCCAGCAGATGGTCATAATAATGGTTGATATTCAGCAATCCGCACGGTTTGGCGTGCAGCCCCAGCTGCGCCCAGGTCAGGATCTCGAAAAATTCATCAAACGTCCCATACCCGCCCGGCAGAGCGATAAATCCATCCGCCAGCTCCGCCATGGTGGCCTTGCGGGTGTGCATTGAATCGACCACGATCAGGTCATCTAATGCCATAAACGCGACCTCCTGGTCACAAAGCGCCTGCGGGATCACACCGGTCACCTGCCCGCCCGCCGCCAGTGCCGCTTTGGCCACCGCGCCCATCAGTCCGACACGCGCGCCCCCATACACCAGCCGCATCCCGCGCTCCGCGATCTCCCGTCCGAGCGTTTCAGCCGCCTGAATATACAGCGGTGAGGCACCCGGGCTGGAGCCGCAATACACACAAACAGATGTCATTTTCATGGTATTCAGTATACAGGCAAAAAAACACGCGTATGCATATTCCGCGTGTTTTTTCTTTAAAGATCAGCGCCTATTTTAGGATCTTCTCGATTGACGCCATCACATCATCGGTCAGTTTGGGAACAACTTCCAATGCTTTCATATTCTCTTTGACCTGTTTGACTTTGCTGGCGCCGGTGATGACGGTGCTGACGTTGGGGTTCTTCAGCAGCCAGGCGATCGCTAACTGCGCGGTGCTCGCGCCCAGGTCTCCAGCCACCTCACTCAGTTTTTTGACCTTTTTCAGCTTTTCCTTATCTGTCACCTTATCCTGCAGCCATTCATACCCATCCAGGGACGCGCGGGAATCCTCGGGAATGCCGTCGTTGTATTTGCCGGTCAGCAAGCCAGATGCCAGCGGGCTCCAGGTGGTCGTCCCATAGCCATAATCACGGAACAGGCGCGCGTATTCCACCTCAAACACCTGCCGGTGGAACATATTGTATTCGGGCTGTTCCATCACCGGTTTGTGCAGGTGGTGGCGGTCGGCGATCTCGATCGCGGAGACGATCTCCTGCGCGGACCATTCCGACGTACCCCAGTAGATCGCCTTACCAGATTCAATGATATTGTGCATCGCCCACACCGTTTCTTCGATCGGTGTATACGGATCAGGCCGGTGGCAGAAGATCAGGTCGATATGATCCAGTCCAAAGCGCTTCAGGGAACCGTCGATCGCTTCCATCAGGTACTTACGGTTGAGTGTATTCTTTTCATTGATGCCCTCATGCAGGCCCCAGTAGAACTTGGATGAGACCAGGTAGCTCCCGCGCCGCCAGCCCAGTTTCTTCAGCGCCGCGCCCATCACTTCTTCTGATTTGCCTTTCGCGTATGCCTCAGCGTTGTCAAAGAAATTGACACCGGCCTCACGCGCGGCGGTCATCATTTTTACCGCGTGCTCCACGTCCACCTGTTTGTGGAACGTGACCCATGACCCCAGGGATAATTCGCTGACGCGTATGCCGGAATTGCCTAAATATCTGTAATTCATCTATTTTCCTCCATTAATTGTTTTACACCAGTAATATAGCGCACACTGGCGGATTGCCGCATTACAAATTTGTTAATAATCCCGGCGCGCGCGTCAAAGCATTTTGATATAGATGCGCCGGCGGCGATGCTGGCGTCGTTCAAAATGCTTCCACTGCGCCTGCACGGCGATATTGCTTTCCAGTTCCGGATTGGATTCAACATACTCAATTCCCATCTCGCGGAACACCTCGAACATGCGGTTGATCAACACCGCGTTCACCCCTCTCCCCTGGTATTCCTTTGAGATCGCCACCAGCATCAGGTCTGCGCGGTCATTCTTCCGCAGCGCGCGCAGGATATGCAGGAACCCGAATGGGAACAGGCGTCCCTTCGCTTTCTGTAGCGCCCGCGACAGGGATGGCAGGGTGATTCCGAAGGCGACCATCTTATCTTCCTTATCTAAGATGACCGGCACAAATTTTGGGGAAATGAAACCAAAATATTCATCAATATACGCTTCCACCTGCGCCTCGGTCAGCGGCACCACACCGTATAAATGCTTGTATTCCGCGCCGATCAGATTGAACAGCTGGCGCGCGTAGGGCAGCAGATCCTTCTTACTCTTCACATCCAATAAACGCAGGCCGTAGCGCTTCTGCACCATATCCGCCAATTTGACGATGCGCGCGTCCATTTCATCCACCATCGGCATCAAATATTCAAGGTAATCCACGTCCTTGGCATACCCGGCAGCGGTCATGTGGTGCATATAGTAAGGGTAGTTAAAACCAGCAGCCATCGTCGCCAGTTCCTCAAATCCTTCAACCAGCACACCGTTATGGTCCAGGTTGGTGAACCCCAGCGGGCCATGCACAGCAGTCAAACCCTCCGCTTTGGCCCAATCTTCCACTTTTTGAAGCAGGGCCCGCGTGGCCTGCGGATCATCGACCGCGTCCAGCCAGCCGAAACGCATGTAGGGCTGCTCCCATACTTCATGGTGGCGGCGATTGATGATGCCAGCGACACGCCCGATCACCTCGCCATCCCGCACAGCCAGCCAATAGCGCGCCTCGCAGTAGGCAAAGGCAGGGTTCTTCTCCCTGTCCAGCGTATCCAGTTCACTTTTACGTATGCTCGGTACCCAAAAAGCATTTCCCGCATACAACCGATGCGGGAAATTGACAAACTGTTTTAAGTCTTTTCGGGTGCGGAGCTCTTTGATTTCATAATCCATCGCGCCGCCTCCTGTCCTTACGCTTCGATGATCGTCACCGATTCCATTGCGTCGCCTTCAAAATCCGGCCGCCGCGAAGGGTCGCGCTTTGTGATCGCATCGACCACCTCCATCCCCTCCACAACCTGGCCAAAGATCGTGTACCCACCATTCAAATGCGGGGTCGCGCCAAAGGTGATGAAAAATTGGCTGCCGTTGGTGTCGCGTCCGGCGTTGGCCATGGCAACAACCCCGGCCTTATCAAACACCAGGTCGGAATCTTCATTCTCAAATTGGTACCCCGGACCGCCAGCGCCGGTGCCGCTCGGGTCACCCCCCTGCGCCATAAATCCGTCCAGCACACGATGGAATGTAACACCGTCAAAATATCCTTCACGTGCCAGGAACACAAAACTATTCACCGTCACCGGTGCTTTCTCGGCGTGCAGCTGGATCGTGAACGATTCGCCGTTCTCCATCTTCACCACCGCTTTATAGCTTTTTTCAGGGTCGAGCGCCATCTCAGGCGCGCTGTCATACTGCTTTTGGTTCTTTTCTGTCATGCGTTTCCTTTTCTTGGGTCAATTATTCAAGCGCGTAATTATACCCGCCCCTATCGCGGGGCAGCGGTAATCACGGACTTATTCAGAATACCCGCACAGCGCGATCGCCCCCGGGCCGGTGTGCACGCCCAGGATCGGGCTTACGATCTGCACAAACAGCTCTTGCGGGTCAAACTCCTCCCGGATCCGGGCAGCCATTTCTTCCGCTTCTTCAGGAATGTTGTTGTGCAGCACGGTGATATGCATCGCCTTGCTGGTGTCCAGTTTTTTGAAAAAATTCTTATAAAGATGCTTCTTGCCAATGCGGTGTGAGCGCGCGGGCAGCGCCATCCCAACCGTGCCGGTATCCGGTTTGACGGTTACGATCGGTTTGACCGCCAGCACCGAATCTACCAGCGCCACCGCGTCGCCAATGCGTCCGCCCCGCTTCAGGTATGTAATTGTATCCAGCAGGATGTGGTATACCATTCTGCCGCGCACGTTTTCCGCCGCAGCCAGCATCTCTTTCACGCCGCCGCCAGCTTCACGCGCGCGCGCCGCCGCCATCACCTGCCAGCCCAGGCCCATCGAATTATTGCGGCTGTCATGAATATGTACCGGGATCAGGAAATCTTTGCCCGCCTGCACTGCAGAAGACAGCGTGCCGCTCATCTGTGAACTGATCAGCACACACACGATCTCCTCCGCGCCTGCTTTGTGCACCGTCTCAAAAATGTTGCGCACAAACTCCGGTGATGGTTGCGATGTGGAAGGCGTGGAAGATTGGTCTCCGATCAGGCGCTCATAGAACGCTTTTGCGCTGATATCCACCCCGTCCAACAGCTGTTCCTCGCCAAAGATGATCGTTAATGGGATCACGGTGATCTCATGTTTTTCACGCCATGCCTGAGGCAGGTCGCACGTGCTGTCTGTGATGATTGCGATACGCTGGGTCATGTTTCACCTCTTATCAATTTTGTAATAGTTAAATTGTAAATCAAATCACAGCGCTTCAGCTTGCGTCTTGCGTTTCATCATCCATTTCTTCGATAACGTTAACCATCCCACCCGCCAGCGGGCTGCCGCGCATGATGGCCTCGAACACAATTTGCTCGCGTTCGGTCAATTCCAGGTCCACCCCGCGGGTATGCAGGATATGCCCGAACACATGCGGAAATCCGCCTGATTTCATTCTCTTCGGCAGCACACCATGTTCTCTCACGTATTCCACCACGCCTTCCCCCGTAGCATACACAGCAGCCGTCATCTTTAACGATTTGATTGGTATTTTCTTTTCGCTCATATCACACCTCCATCTCACTATTTTTAATAAAAATACCCCAAAGCTCGGCGCCTCAGGGTAGCGTTTTAAAGGGGGCTATTCAGTTGTTACCTTTTTATACCATAAAACTATTCCTTTTTGAGAATGTATTCTAGGTGCGCCTGCCGGCGCCACGTACCCTTTTTTATCTTCCAAACGATCCTTTTTTCTTTGAATTGCAACGCTAACCCATCAAAATAATTCGCGTCTTCTGCCTCATTGTCCGCCAGGTAGCTGTGCACCACCTCGTTTCCCCCATGTATTTCCAGGTACTCACCATCGCCGATCCGCTTCCCTTTTTCTTTTCGGTCATCCTCATGCGCCAGGTAATTGACAAACATCAGCCCCCCCGGCTGCAGAACACGCGCCATCTCCGCTGTCATCCGGCGCATATCCACTTTCCGCCCGTGGATAACTACATCGCAGGCATACACGAATGGCATGCTCTCATCTGCAAACGGGATCTTACGCATATCCGCCTGCCGCAGGTCAGCGCTGATCTCGTGCTTTTCACAGTACACACGCGCGTTGGTCAGACGCTCCTCGGCGATGTCGATTCCATGCACCTTGTACCCGTCGCGTGCGAAACGCGCGAACAGCGGTACCATCTCCGGCTCGAATACCCCCGCCCCGCATTCCAGGATCTTCTTCTCCAATGGACTTTCATCACAATAATTCTTATAGGTGAACAACTGCACGCCGCGGTTCATTTATGCCTCCTTGTTGATCTTCAGCGCGTCCACCCGCACCATCATCTGGAATCCCAGGCCGCGCGGGATCGTCAGCGAATGCGGGTTATCTTCCAATACACGGTACATCGGGATCTTCTCGTTCGCGATGCACCACTCACACAGCGTCGATACCGACGCCGCCCCAAGCCCTTGCCCGCGGAAATGCGGGTGCACCAGCACGCCAATGTCGCACAGCAGCTCTTCCCAGTAGCGGTGGCTGGCGTACGCCGCCATCTGCCCCCCGCCGTCAAACAATCCGAAGATGACCGGGTCAGGTTCGTCCACCAGGATCTCCGCCTTCTCCAGGTCATCCGCCGTTGCTGCTCCGTAAAATGCGCGCAGGATGCTATCATCCTGTTCCCCGTCCAGCTGTCGCGCCGTAAACCCGGATGGTATTGCCTGCGGGATAAACCGTTCCGCGTCCAGGAACCAGTCCAGCAGCTTGTATTCTACAACCACCGTGAATCGCTCAGCCAACGCTTCCCGCATCCCCGCCACGTCCAGCGCCTTGATCGCGGACGGGTATGCTTGCTCCAGCCCGCTCTGCGCCAGCAGGTCCGCCCCCAGGCGCGCGATACACACCTCCCCGATCTGATACAGCACCGCTTTACCCGATCCTTCCAGCGTCTGGTCCTCATAGATATACGTGCATAGCCGGTCAAATTCCGCCGCGTTATAATCAAAGCGTCGCGCCCAGAAGTCGTAAACCAGCTGTGTGAATTTTTCGGAGTGAATCATTGCCTAATCTTTCTTGCCTTGACTATCTAAACCGCATCTAATAGTTTATATTCTTGTAAATAATTAAACACATGGTCATTTAATGATGGAAAAGAATATCCGCCACCCACTTTCCAAGATTTTGTATTTTGTATATTCGTCGTTGCTAACAGATATTTCATTACTATGTCATGTGGATAAAAAAACCAGTTCTTCTTGTAGGGAAAAGTAATGTAAATATCTTTTCCAATATATTTCTTATCAATTACCAATCTTCCCTTTAATTGCACCTTTAAATAATCTTCGCCGTTAATATGCATTGCAATGAAATCTGCTCCCTGCCAGTCATCATCAAGTTTTATGCAGTTGAATCCGAAATCCGCAAGGATTGATGCGACTTTATGGAAGTTATAACTTTCTTTCTGTCTTGATTTTAAATCACCGTATCGAATTCTTTCAAATATCATTTATCCTCCTTTATCGATTGGTAATCTGGATTTTTGCGATGCGGCTACTGCCAGCCTATCGCAGCGTTCATTCTCACGCGTGCCGCTGTGCCCGCGCACCCAGCGGTACTGCACATCATGTTTCTTATTGAGCGCGTACAATTGCTGCCACAGGTCGGCATTCATCAATTTCTGCTTCTTAGCGCGTTTCCAGCCGTTGGCGTGCCAGTTATCGATCCAGCCCTCCGTCATCGCCCGTACCACGTACTTGGAGTCGCTGAACACCACCACGTCCGATCTTTTTTTCAATGTTTCCAGTGCCTTGATCACCGCCGTCAGCTCCATGCGGTTGTTGGTCGTTCCCCGGTATCCGCCTGACAGTTCCTCGCGTTTCTTACCCTGCCGAATCACCGCCCCAAATCCACCGCGGCGGGTTCTTGTGTTTGCCGCGCCATCGGTGAAGATCACCGCTTTGCCTGCCTCCAGCAGCGCGTTGATCTCTTTCTCCTGTGAGGATGCAGTGCCAGAAAATCCATCGGCGAACTCTGCCAGCGCCGGCGCTGCCCGTTTCAGCATCCCCTGCGGCAGGCCCGCCAGCCACGCCGCCATCTCCTCTTCCGTGTAGAATCCGCGGTAGAGCGCGTCATCGATCCCCTGCACCTGCTCCGCCGCCCCGCCCGCCCCGAACCATGTGCGGTAAATGCCCGGCGCCCGTCCCTTCACCACCGCGTAATATTGCTTCTTCTTTTTTGCCAAGATCGGAGTAGAATATCTTAATGTTACATATGAAGAAATGTTTTACGGAAAGAAAAGAG
>CAZDIS010000073.1:0-12490 GCA_964505585.1 uncultured Pelolinea sp.
GAATGTTATTACGTTCTTTCAACAAAAATATAATGAGGATTCTGCATTTGCCCAGAAAGTAGATGAATCTGTTATCAGGATCCTGACGTTAAAATTTGAGATGTACGATGCGTTCCTGATTGACCGTGTAAATTCTGGCAATACATCATTTATTGACCCAATTGAAATAACAAACCTTCAGTTTGAGATTGCCCAAAACGGCGCAACATTGATCAATCCGACCCAGAATCAATTAGCCGAATTATTAACAGAACCGCCAAAAATTTCAGATAACATGGTTGTATTTACGAGTGACCAGACCATTGTCCCCTGCGATAATTGTAATGCGGTCGATGTCTTTCCCGTAAATGGGCTGGAACGCTCTATACTCGCACTATACGGTCCAGCGGGTAGTGGGCAAATCAGGCAGAATCAAATAGTTTCCTATTCATTTCGTGATCTTGCGGATTTCCTTGAAAATCCTATCAATCGTCCGGGAATTGAGGAAAATCTTTCAAAAGCCACTTGGGTTGTTTTTGCAATACGTGAGTTTATTCCGGAAGAGGTTGGCGGATTAGCACTTCATCAATTAATTGCAGATGATCAGATTTTGCTGCGTGATAAAAATGTGGTCGTTTTTTCTTTTGACGCACCTTACTATTTTGATGCAACGGAATTATCCACATTCACTGCTTATTACTGTTTATACAGTAAATTGCCCGCTTTCGTGGAAATTGCCGCTCGGATTTTATTTCAAGAGATTTCTCCAACCAGTGCTTCCCCAGTTTCTATCCCTGGCATTAGTTATGATCTGATCGAAGCTATGACACCTGATCCGAATCAAATTATCACGATGGGGGTTGATTTGGCAGCTGCAGAAAGATTACAAACGGAAGAGCAGCTAGAAACTAATCCCCTACCAGAAACTCCAGTATTCAAGCTTGGCGATACGCTGCCGGTTGTAACCGGCATTATTTTAGATCATAATGCTAACCAGGTTCCAGACGGGACACTCGTGACTTTTACGATGAGTGAAAATGGCGATGATATGACCATTCAGCAAGTTGAAACTGAAACAAAAGGCGGGGTTGCCAGAGCTTCTTTCGCGCTTCTG
This sequence comes from uncultured Pelolinea sp., assembly GCA_964505585.1. Classification (GTDB taxonomy): domain Bacteria; phylum Chloroflexota; class Anaerolineae; order Anaerolineales; family Anaerolineaceae; genus Pelolinea. The sequence goes on from CAZDIS010000073.1 coordinate 1,094, forward strand.
ACACCCGGTCTGCATGAGATCAAGGTAAATGCCAACCCAGCAGTGAATAGTGAAATACTTTTATTGGATATTTCTGAAGAAGAAACCTCAGTCAGTGAAATCCTCCCAACTCCTATGCCCATTGATCCGGAACCTGAAGTAATGGAAGAGGATTTGGTTGCTGCTGCGGACATTGGTGCGGATACAGAAAATCCGAAATTCATCGAGTGGATTCTTTCTACTATGATTTCATGGGTGTCATGCGCTGTTGTTTATATTGTTATCCATGATTATTTTCTATTGTATGAGAATTTCTTTATCAGCGGGAGCGGATTAATAGGCGGGCTTTTTAATGCATCATGGATGGTCTTGTCGCTTCCTGGTACGAATCCGAGATATGGCCCAAATGGTTTCGTAAGGTTAGGGCTGGTTGTTATGTTTGGCGTGGTGATTGGTGCTGTTTTGGGGTGGACTTTAGTGCGCCTGCATATCGTCAATCTAGAGAAGAACTGAAGCAAAGAATCCTATTATCATCAGCACAACTGAAACCGTGGAAATGAATTTACCTGCTGGCTTCTTGAGGAATTCTTTCAATGATTTCTTTTCCCTATAGTTTGTGTCAATTACGAGTGATTTTCCGGTGAAGTAATCCCTGAGTTGAGTTATGCTTTGTGGTCTTTCATCTGGGTGTAAATTCAATGCCCAGAGGATAGCCCGTTCCATTTGAAGTGAGATGTTGTCGTTTAATTGTTTAGGAGGTACTAGAACATCCGGATCAATAAATCGTGCCCGCGCATCCGAAGGGGGGGTATTGGTAAGCAAGTGATACAAAGTAGCCCCAAAAGAGTAGATATCGCTGCGAACATCAGTGTGGGAACCATCGCCACCATATTGTTCCAGTGGAGTGTATAAAGCTGTACCCTGTCCTTGAATGATTGTGATTGTCATTTCTCCCGGGGCTAAGAGTTTTACCAAGCCAAAGTCAACCAATTTTAGGACACCTGCCTCAGTAATTTTTAGGTTACTTGGCTTGATGTCGCGGTGAACGATCGGGGGATTCTGATTGTGCAAATAAATAAGGGCGTTAGCAAGTTGATTTGCCCATTTGCGCACTTCTGATTCTTTCAGAAATCTTTCTTGATGTTTTGCTTTCAACATGATCATTCGTAGATCATCACCGGGAATATAATCCATAATGAGATAATCTCTGTTTCCGATGGAAAAGAAATCGGAAACCTTGGGCAAGTTTGGATGGTCAAGGCGGGCGAGAATGGTTGCTTCCTGCTTAAACTGCTCGCGGGCTTCTTTATGTAGTTGTTTGTCGAGTGTCCGGTCATGTTCAACTTCTTTGAGTGCGCACAGACGGCCTTTCAAGCGGATATCCTCAGCCTGGTATATACATCCCATACCACCCTGGCCAATGATCCTTTTGACCTTGTAACGATCACGAATTAAATCATTTTTCTTTAATGGTATTGGCATGTCACTTCAGTTTATTTCCATTTTCTTTCATTGCTATATTATACTTCTATGAGGATTACTTGATCGAATGGCAAATCAAACAATACCAAAACCGATGATATTTGCAAATGATGGCCCCCTTAGCGGGACATCTTGGGTTTTAAATTCTGAGACGATTATTGGAAGGGATCCAACATGTGATGTTCAGATTTTTGACCGGCAGGTCTCGCGCAAACACGCGAAAATTGAAACAGGAAATAACAGCCAGGCGGTAATTTTCGATCTGGATAGTAAAAATGGGGTGTACTTAAATGGCGACCGGATTAAAAGATCTGCAAAAATTAAAGATGGGGACGCGATCAAAATTGCATTAATCCAAGAATTGATTTTTGTCAGTTCAGATGCAACAATCCCGCTGGATATTGCCACCCAATTGATCGAAGAGCCCTCACAAAGGTTGTATATTGATAAGAGCGCACGCAGGGTGTGGATAGGTGATGAGGAATTGCTACCGCCGCTATCTGTGCAGCAATATAAACTGCTTACCTTGCTTTACGAAGCAAACAGTGCTGTTGTCGCCCGTCAAGAAATAATAAATGTGGTTTGGGGTGGTGAGTCAGCCTTTGGCGTTTCAGAGCAAGCGTTAGACGCGTTGGTTCGCCGCCTCAGGGATCGTTTATTTAAAAAAGACCCAACACACGCATATATCAAAACCATTCGCGGTGTTGGGTTCTTATTCGAAAATACTAAATTTAAAGATTAATTATCACGCAATTTTTTCTTCATTGAGTAGTTAAGAACTAATTTGTAAAGGGTCGATAATTTATCAGCTATCTCTTTTTGCTCCGGTTGTTGAGAGACCCGCGTAGCGACATTATTCAAGATGTCTATGAATTCCTGAGTGATCGCTTTATCATTCTTCTCGATCATCTCTTTTATATCCTCTTCATTTGTGAGAGCGAGCATTTCTTCCAGCAGCTGAACTTCCGGGGGTGGAGCTGTTTCTTTTTCAATAACAATCATGATTCTTTCTAGTTTCTGGATACGATCTAAATCGGCCGCTTTCCGGGCTGCTGATAGTTCATTCTGCAATACCTGTATAAAAGATTCTGAGACCTGAGGTAGTTGTTTTAGTAATTCCTCTTCAACATTTTCGGATGAAATAATAATCTCTAGTACTTCTTTTGAACGCGCATACTGCGCTTGTATTTGCTTATCAATTTCTTCCGTTATTTGCAATAGTTTTTCCCTCAGTTCAGTTAGTTCGTCTTTTTCTGGCTGGTCATTTGAACTTTCGATTTTCTCACTGAGTAGTTTAAAAAATTCATAATCCATTCCCGACCGGGCTAAACTTGCAATAGTCGAGACTTGTGCTTCTGAGGTTGAATTGATAAAAATTTCCAGCAATTTTTCACGAGTTAATCCTTCTTTGCTTGCTTCCTGAAGAGTTTTAATCGCGTTTTCCGTCTCTTTTGCCTGCGAAAATAATTGTTTTCCGGTTTCAGTGTTTTCAAATAATTGTTGCTGAAGTTCTAAAAGGGGTTTTTGGGAGTTTTCATCACCTTGCGCCATTGCAGATTCGATAATTTGCGAAAGGATAGAAAAGAAATTAATATCGAATAGGTCTTTCTCTTTCTCGAAAATCTCCAGGCGTTTTTCAGTAGGTGTGCGCAGAAGACGCTGTAAAAGGTCAAGCCGCTTTTGCTGATCTTCAAGCATTTCTTTCGTAATACCATCTGACTCTAATATCTTTTCGATCATGCCCTGATATGTAAGCATCGATTTAGGCTGCAATAAATAAGCTTTTCTCTTTTCCTGTGGCAGGTTATCCATGATGCGTTGAATCATGGGGCCGATTTGTTTTTCCTGCTCATTGACAGGTGTATTTAAATCTGGCGGAAAAAAGGTAAGCAAGAGCTCTTTTTCAGGGTCGTGATACACAATGGGAACACCCAGAATACCCTGATACCCACAGGATGGGCATTGGATGAAGTTCGCTTGATTGGATAATAATTTCTGCTTTGCCAATGGATCCTGTGCCATATTGAAAACTTTTTCGATTTCAACGAGCACTGGTTGTCTGCATTGCGGGCATGCGGTTTGCGTTTTTGCCATGTATTTTCTCTTTCTTTATCTTTTTGTATTTATTCTATTGGAAGCGAGAAGCAAATTCTCGCGCCGTTACCGTGTTCTGTATCCACCCAGATACGGCCATTATGGGCTTCAATAATTGACCTTGCTAAATATAATCCCAACCCTGCACCTTTTTTGGTTCTCTGGGCATCGGAGGATCGGTAGAAGCGGTCAAAAACATGTGGTATATCCTGTGGGGCGATTCCTGGCCCTTGATCACTAATACAGACGATGACAAGATCTTTTCGGGTTTCCCCACTGATCCTGATTTCACCCTGGTCTGCATATTTTATCGCATTCGATATCAAGTTAATAATAACCTGTTCAAGGCGCGCTTCGTCCGCGATGCAAACCGGAAAGTCGTCCGGAAAATCGATGATGATTTGGTGTTCTTGCGTCTGGGTTTGAAATCGTTTCGCAAGGCGCTGCGCCATTCCGGGCAAAAAGATCTCATTTTTCTTTAACGAGACACCACCGGCTTGAAGCCGAGTTGCATCTAAAAGGTTTTCGATTAATAGACTTAGCCGGTCAGCCTCTTCTTCAATGATCGTTAGACTTTCATTGAAGAATTCGCTATCCCAATCTGCATCTTCACGCATAAGCGTACAAACATACCCTTTAATCAATGCGACAGGTGTTTTTAACTCATGGCTGATTACCGAAATGAAGGTGCTTTGCATCTCTTCTGCTTTTCGGAAGCGGGTGATGTCCCTGAACGTCGCAATGATATTGAGTAGTTTGCCTTCATCAGAAAGAAGTGGCGCGTAAGTGATTCCAACTGGCAGGGGAGGGTTGTCTTTCCTTTTTAGATCGCCTTCAACATACAATTGGGCATGAGGTGTAAGCGGCCAACCGCCTGCGATCGCATCCTCAAGTTTAGTCTCCTGCGTAAGATGTTCAAACTGAATAATTTCGTGGTGCGGCTTGCCGTGAATATCTTTCGCGGGTTTGCCGATCATGCGAGAGAAAGCTGTGTTGCAGCGGATGATGCTCTGGTTGGGATTAAGGAGAAGGATGCCATCTGCCGCGCTATCGAGTATTGCATCGAGGCGCTGCTTATTTGTTTTAATGGTTGAATAGAGCTGGGCGTTGGTTACCGCGATTGCTGCCTGGTTTGCAAAACTGCTGAGAATATTACGATCGTTGGAAGAAAACAGCCCTGGATGTCCACGGAAAATAAAAATTAGCCCGACGACACGTTGCTGAGTGACCATCGGCAGGCCGACTCCACTTAACAATCCTAAGGAAGAAGCAAATGTAAATTTGCTTAATATGCGGTTTAATTCGGGAATTTCAAACTGTTCGGGATTTTCGCTGTCGGGGATTTCTTTCACGAGGGGGTTTAACTCTTTGATAAATTCCGGGGAAATTCCTTCAGTCACCTGGACTTGCCAGCCAACCCGTTCATTGCGGAGCAGGATCAAACCTGCCTGTCCGGATAACATTTCAATTGATATCTTTAACGTGCGTTCAAGCAGCGCATCAATATCAAGCTCTTGGGTTAGAGCCCGTGAAATTTCTAATAAATAGTCTCGCTGCCTTACTCTTAGATCTGGTAGCATGTGAAAGTTATATCAAATAAACGTATGTAAATTGTTAATAATCTCTACTGGCGGCCAAGATAATCGCGCAGAAATTCAGCACATCCGATCAGACCGGCGTTATCTCCTAATTTTGCGATCTCAATCTTCAAATTCTCAATATAGCGGTCATTAAGAATGTGTGCTTTGAGTGATTTTCGAAATGGGCGGAAAATCAAATTGCCACTTTGTGTTACTCCACCACCAAAAACGATGCATGAGGGATTAAAGATGTGTAGATAATTTGATACACCAATCCCCATATAATATCCGGCACGGTCAAAAGCAGCGGTTGCCAACGCATTCCCATCTTTGGCAGCTCTGGCGATTTCTGCAGAACCAGGGTTGCTGCTCGTGAAAGCTGTACCCAAAGAGAGATCATTGGCTATTTCCGCTTTGACATAATTTTCAATGCCGGTTCCGGATGAATAAGCTTCCCAATGCCCTCTTTTTCCGCAGCCACACATCGCACCTTGATCGTGGACAACAATATGGCCTACTTCAGTAGCAATTCCAATCTCACCCTGCAGCAAATTTCCCTCAATAATGACCCCGCCTCCGATGCCAGTGCTGATGGTGTAATAGAGCATATTCTTGTGCCCTTTTCCCGCGCCCAACTTGTATTCACCATATCCTGCCATATTGGCATCGTTCTCAATAATGATCGTTGTATCAAAGCGTTCTTGTAGTATTTTTCGAAGTGGAAATTCCTGCCAACCCGGTATATTTGGCGCTAGCAATACCATCCCACGCCGGTAATCAATCGATCCTGGGGCTGCGGCACAAATGCCAAGCACTTTCCCATCCCGAGGCCAAATTGAATGAATACACTGGATCAGGCGTTCAACTGGCTGCTCTTGCGGATCATCTGAGTTTTGGGTAGAAATCTTTTCAATTTTGCTGATCTCACTAGAATTGTGCGCGAAAAGCGCGCAGCGTATGTTTGTTCCGCCAATGTCGATACCAATTAGATAATCCATGTGCTAATTATAGCGCTTATCCTTTAATTTGACGCCGATGTCATTCACTGCTATTATCTTTTTGCATGCCAACTAACAATAATAAGTTCTTTTTCCGCCTGAAGGCATTTTTTCTATCATTCAATCGATGGATGAAGCCCGGTATAGGTATTAAACGCTGGCTGATCGTTATTTTAGCGGGGACGACCTTTATCGGACTGGGTTTGACTTTCTTCGCTCTGGATATATACCGTGATACTTCAAAAGGATGGCTGAGGGATATCCTGTTGACCGTTTCGCTTTCTTCCTTCCCGCGTTGGCTGCGTGCGCTCATTTTTGGCGGGATTGGGATCGCTATCTTAATTTTTGGTATTTATGAATTAAATAAATCGGTTGTCAAGCCATTCCTGCGCCCCGGCCAACCTTTGCTGGATACGATCTCAACTTATCGCCGGAAGCAAAAAGGCCCGCATATCGTTACGCTTGGCGGGGGCACCGGCCTATCTTATTTGCTGCGTGGTTTGAAAAAGTATTCTCATAACCTGACAGCCATTGTGACCGTGGCGGATGACGGCGGATCATCCGGTGAATTACGGAAGAATTTGGGTATTTTGCCACCGGGAGATATACGAGATTGCCTGACGGCGTTAGCGGATGATGAGGAAATGCTATCGCAAGTTTTCCAATATCGATTTGGAAAACGCGCTGGTGTGAACGGCCATTCTCTTGGTAATTTGTTTATCAGCGCCCTAGCTGATATTACCGGGAGCTTTGAGGAAGCAGTGGCGGAATCCGGCCGTGTACTGGCCGTTAAGGGTAGAGTGCTTCCTGCTACGCTGCATGATGTTAAGCTGGTCGCGGAAATCTCGCTACCGGACGAAGGGCGTGAGGTCAAAGTTGTTGGAGAAAGCACGATCCCCAAATCAAACGGCATCATCAAACGTATCTGGTTAGAGCCAGGAAATCCTTCAGCTTACCCCCTTTCGGTCCAGGCAGTTCTCAATGCAGATCTGATCGTTATTGGACCTGGCAGTTTGTATACCAGCGTAATACCGAATTTATTAGTGCCAGGACTTGCAGACGCGATACGGTCGAGCAGAGCATTGAAATTCTTTATTTGTAATGTCGCAAACCAAAAAGGGGAGACATCTGGCTATTCCTGGAGTGACCACTTAAAAGCTGTTGAGAGGAATGTGCCGGGCATAAATTTTGATCTGGTTATCTGCCACAAGGATAGTAGTTTGTGGCTTCCAAAAGGTGTTGAAAAGGTCAAACCTGACGCTATTCTTGAACAGGAATATGCTGTCTATTTTGCGCCTATTGCAGACAAAGAAAATCCCTGGCGGCATAATTCGCAAAAATTGGCGGAAGTGATCACTGATCTTTACCAGGAAAAAACCGGCCCACTTGTAACATCCGAATAATGAGAAATTCAACCATTTTTTCTAATAAATTTGGCGCATGGTAAAATACAAAAAAAATATCTTGGAGGTAAGTAATGGCAGTTAAAGTAGGTATTAACGGATTTGGCAGGATCGGTCGCCAAGTTTTTAAAGCAATCAAGGAACAACATCCCGATGAATTAGAAGTTGTAGCAATCAATGACCTGTTTGACGTAAAAACGAATGCGCATTTATTCAAATACGATTCAAATTACGGCATCTATGATGGAACTGTTGAAGTTAAGGATGGCAATCTTGTTGTTGACGGCGAGGAAGTCAGAGTATTCTCTGAGCGCAATCCATCTGATCTGCCCTGGAAAGACCTGGGCGTAGAAATTGTCATTGAATCAACTGGCGTATTTCGTGACGCAATCGGCTCCGGGGGAAAACCCGGCGCGAATGTTCATATCACGGACGGCGGCGCAAAAAAGGTAATTATCAGCGCACCGGCGAAGAATGAGGACCTGACCGTTGTACTGGGCGTAAACGATGATCTCTATGATGCAGACAAGCACCATGTTCTTTCAAATGCTTCCTGCACCACCAACTGCCTTGCACCTGCAGCGAAAGTGATCAATGATCTGTTCACCATTGAAAAAGGTTTGATGACCACTATTCACTCATATACCAACGATCAGCGCATTCTGGATATGGGGCACGAAAAGATGCGCCGCGCTCGCGCAGCTGCATTAAATATCATCCCAACCACCACTGGCGCCGCGAAAGCTGTTGCCCTGGTGATCCCCGAATTGAAGGGAAAATTTGACGGATACGCCTTGCGGGTACCAACCCCAACCGTTTCGATCGTCGACCTGGTTGTAAACACCAAAAAGTCGGTAACAATTGAAGAAGTGAATGCCGCATTTGTTGAAGCATCAAAGGGTGCCATGAAGGGCATACTGGGTGTAAGCACCGGGGAATATGATCAGCCATTAGTTTCGATGGACTTTAAGGGCGATCCGCGTTCATCGATCGTGGACCTGGAATCAAACATGGTTATTGGCGATAATCTCCTGAAAGTTGTCACTTGGTATGACAATGAATGGGGTTATTCCAGCCGCACCGGCGACCTCGCAGCAAAATTGGCGAAGTCCCTATAAATTATCAGAGTGTGAATAGGAGACGTAATCTAAAAAAATCAGATTACGTCTTTATTGATTAAAGAGGTGAATAATGTTCAATAAAAAGACTTTAAAAGATATGGACCTAAAAGGGAAACGCGTGCTGGTTCGTGTTGATTTTAACGTTCCCATCAAAGATGGAAAAGTGACTGACGACACACGCATCAAAGCAGCCCTGCCGACGATTGAATATCTGCTCGGTGAAGGGGCTTCCCTGGTATTGTGCTCGCATTTGGGCCGACCGAAGGGTGAACCGGATCCACAATATTCGTTAGCCCCGGTCGCGAAATACCTGGATGGGCTGGTAGATGCAAAAGTGAAGTTCGTTGAAGACTGCGTTGGACCAAAAGCAAAGGAAGCGGTAGAAGCTTTAAAAACCGGTGAGATCCTGGTATTGGAAAACACCCGCTTCCACGCAGGCGAGAAGAAGAATGACCCGGCGATGGCAAAGGAACTGGCTTCGTTCGGTGAGGTATTTGTGAATGATGCTTTTGGCACCGCACACCGCGCGCACGCATCCAATGTTGGTGTCGCGGAATTTGCACCCGCGGTGGCTGGCTTTTTGCTTGAGAAAGAGATTGAGTATCTTGACCAGGCGATCGAAAACCCGAAGAAACCTTTTGTGGCGATACTTGGCGGCGCGAAGGTGAGCGATAAGATCGGTGTGATCAAGAACCTGCTTAAGAAAGCGGACACGGTGCTGATCGGCGGCGGGATGGCGAATACGTTCTTTAAGGCCCAGGGTTATCCGGTGGCGGATTCACTGGTTGAGGATGACGCATTGGACACCGCAAGGGAATTGGTTGAGATGGGCGGCCAAAAGCTGCGGCTACCGGTTGACATGGTGATCGCTGATGATTTTTCGAATGATGCCGCAACTGAAGTCATGCCGGTTGGGCCTGTACCTGATGGATGGCGGATCCTGGATATAGGGCCGGACACGGCCGAGAAGTTTGCAACTGTCGTCAAAGACGCGGGAACCGTCGTGTGGAATGGTCCGATGGGCGTTTTTGAAATGCCGAATTTCGCAAAAGGAACCTTTGCCGTGGCGGAAGCGATTGCTGAAAGTGACGCGATCAGCATTATTGGCGGCGGCGATAGCGCTTCGGCGATCAATAAGTCTGGATTAGCCGATAAGATCAGCCATATTTCCACCGGCGGCGGCGCGTCGCTCGAGATGCTGGAGGGTGTCCAGCTGCCCGGGCTGGTCGCTTTGCAGGACAAATAAGCAGGCGATGCGTAAAGATCACTGCGGCGGATACGTCTGTGTTCTGGACATTTTTGCCACTGTTTAGTAAAATATACCGTCTTAGTAAACACATTTAGTTCGGAGGAAGTTTTGGCAAATATAAAATCAGCAATAAAAAGAAATCGGCAAAATAAGAAACGCCGTTTACATAATCGCGTATTTCGTGGAAGCGCACGCACGCAAGTGCGAAAAGCGCGCGTCGCCCTGGAAGCGGGGAATAAGGAATTAGCCGCACAGGAGATCAAAGAAGCTGTCAAGAAGCTTGACCGCGCAGCAGCAAAAGGCGTGATCCATAAGAATAATGCTGCCCGCCGAAAAAGCAGATTGATGAAGCAGCTTGCGGCATTAGAATAATTTCCAATTGTTTACGATAAAATAACGGGAGATATCAATCTGCCCGTTATTCTTTTTTAATACCACCGGGACGCATATGTTTGAAAAAGAACAAGAAATAATTCAAGAGCAAATCTTATCCATTCTGGATGCTAACCATTTACCGATGGTTCCCTTCAAGTGGAATTGGATCCCTTTCAGCGGGCAATGGGGCATTTCAACATCCTTCTTCGCGACCGCGGCAGCCATGCCAGATAAAGGAAAAGGTTTCAATGTAAAAGCAAAAGCAATCGAGATAGCGGATATGGTCGCCAGTGAGCTATCGCTTTCGGAGGAGATCGATCGTGTTGAGCCGGTGAATGGTTATCTCAATATTTACTATGATACGGCGCACTATGCCCGTAAGGTGGTTGACGCAGTGGTGGGCCAAAAGGACAGGTTCGGCGCGCAAGCCCCTTCCGGAGAAAATGTGATGGTGGAGTATTCGCAGCCGAACACGCACAAGGCGTTCCATGTGGGGCACCTGCGCAATATGGTGCTGGGCTCCGCGATCTGTGACATCCTGGATTTCTCGGGGGTGGAGGTGGTGCGCGCCAATTATCTGGGTGATATCGGGCTGCATGTGATCAAGTGGCTGTGGAACTACATCCATTTCCATGAGGGCGAGGAGCCGCCAGCGGAAGGAAAGACGCGCTGGATGGGCGACCTTTACGCGGAAGCTGCCAGGAAGATCGATGAGAATCCGGAGTATGAGGAGCAGGTGAGAGCGCTATTCAAGCGCTGGGATGAGAAGGAGCCGGAGATCGTGGCGCTGTGGGAAAAGACGCAGCAGTGGTCTTTGGAGGCCTTTGATGAAGTGTACAGCCTGCTGGGGATGCATTTCGATAAGGTGTATTACGAGAGCGAGGTTGAAGAGTCGGGCAAGGAGATCGTCGAGACACTGATCGCGAAGGGGCTGGCGAAGGACGAACGCCCGGAAGGGGCGGTGATCATCGACCTGGATGAGATCCTGGGCACAACGGAGAAATACCGCGTGGTGGTGATCCTGCGCTCGGACGGGACATCGCTGTATCCGACCAAGGACCTGCCGCTGGCGGTGATGAAGTTTGAAGAATTTGACATCTCGCGCTCGATCTACGT
>CAZDIS010000074.1:0-12317 GCA_964505585.1 uncultured Pelolinea sp.
GTTGCACTGGCCGGGTTTTTTGGGGAGGACGGGAAAACCGCGGGCGAGAAACTCCAACGACCATTCCAGTGTATTCGCCAGCAGGATGGCGGCTTCATCATCAAGGTTGTGACCAGTGACGATAACATCAAAATCGCCTTCGTACGCGAAATGATTAAGTATGTGGCGTTTTACAAGTCCACACACCGAGCATGGTTTTATTCTCCCGCGGTGGGTGCGATCATTTATTGTAGGGATAGACTCACCAAATTCTGCCTCGAATTCGGTGATATGAAGAGGGAGTTTCCGTTGTTGCGCAAAGGTTTCTGTCGCTATTTTTGAGTGGTGGGAATAACCAATGTTTTCATCGATGCCGAGATCAATATATAATCCTTCGGTTTGGTACCCAAGTTTCCAGAGAATATCCCACAAAGCAAGCGAATCTTTTCCGCCCGAAACAGCTACCAAAACTCGATCTGTAGCTGAAAACATGTTGTACTTTTCAATGAAGCGCTGGACCTGGTTGGGAAGCCATTCAAGGTAATGCTCAGCGCATAGCGATAGACGGTGTTGGCGCATGTTGATGGCGGCTTTTTGACTGCATTTTCTACACCGCATAACTTAGCCACCGCTCACTACCGAGATTAATTCGATCCGGTCACCTTCTTTTAGGATTTCATCATCCGTGATCAATATTCCGTCTCTTACAGTGAGGTAGGCGGATTGTGAAAATCCATTCTCATTCATTGCCTTCCAGATGGGAATGTTTGCGTGACAAGGAATGCTGTTATTTTTTAGGACTAGCTTTGCGTTTTTTGGTTTTTTCATCGTAAGACATTTTATCCTGTCGTATAGGAGCTGTGAGGCATTATCAGTTTCTTCCCAGTATATGACCCCATTTATCAATCCATTTTTTAGCAGCTTGGATTTGCATAAGACTATATTCAAACATCGCGATTACATGCGGCGGTGAAAAATTTTCATATTTTGATAATTTTTCCCTGAGGCGGTCTTCTGTTTCATGTAATTCAATGCGTTGTGTGTTTATGGCGGCAGAAAATTCGCTGTTTTCCAATAATGGTGCGGCTGAAATGCCGATCAAGAAAAGATTGTCACCGGGATCTGGGTGAGCAACAGCGTCAAGCACGGATTTTTGCCAGATTTCTCGGCCATTGGTTGTCAGCGTGAAAACACTTTTTTGCGGACCTCCTATCTCACTTTCAACAATTTTACGCTCCACCCAGCCGGCTTTGAGCATTTTTTTGAGCAGGTAATAGATGGATGAGAACCCAATACGTGTCCATTCCCGCATCCCGCGTTCTTCAATAACCTGTGCAATCTCGTAAGCGTGTATTGGCTTTTCTGCCAGCAGGCACATCAAAGCAAGTTCAGCATTGGTAATTTCCTTTTTTTTTTCGCATGTAATTATCTTGAGACCGGTTGACGAATTATTGTTTTTAAGTTTTCAGGCGTAGTCCGCCGGGGGGAATTTACATAGATTTCGTGATGTTTCCCGCGCATAGAGTATCCCTTGCTGGAGATGTGCGCATGCAATTTGTTAATTGTCTCTCGTTCCGCTTCGCCATACGGACCAAGATGAAAAATTTGCATACTTAAACCCTCTGTGAGGGTTTCCAAACGAATCATGTCTAATTTTGAGTTGCCCGTCTTTTTCTTTGATTCTTCTACTGCAAAGGTGAACATATCTGATTTTATGAATTTTGGTTGCATGATCATCATTGTCCATTTCCAATTATCACGGTTTTCGAGATTAAATGCAGACATATCCTCAGCCCACCATAAGCCTTCTAATGGCATGACCTTATAATCGATTGCGATTGATCCCCTTTTGACCATAAATTTAAGTGTATATGCCACTTTATACAGGGCAGCCACAGAATCAGCATAATCTGGGTTTTCGTTAGGAGTTTTACTACCATCGATCATTAGAAACTGCAATTCAGGCACTTCAATAAGTGAAATCTTACGCTTTAACTGCTTATAAATTGCGCTCAATTCTTTAAGGTGGTTAATCTTTTCCATGATATTTCCTTTTTTACTCTTGTAGTATTCTACTATTAGAATACTACAAGAGTAATGATTTGTCAATCAGGAAAACGATAATTAGGAAAGATATTTTTCGATCAGGTTTGATTTTTCGGATGACGAAAGGAAGGCACATTCTAAGGCATTCGATTGGGCTTTGTGGACCTCTTTCGTAGTCAATCCCGCTTTTTCTGCCGCAATATCATATTCATAACTGATGTTGATCGCGCTGATGCCAGGATCATCGGTGTTGATGGTGGCTTTGATACCATGCTGAAGGAATTGTTTGATAGGGTGGTCGGAATAGGATGGTACGGTGGTTGTTTGAACATTGCTCGTCAAGTTGGACTCAACGCCGATCTCATTATTTGCAAGATAATCCATTAGAGCGGTATCATCAACGGCGGAAACAGCATGTCCCAGGCGCTCTGCCCCAAGCAAGTTAATGGCATCCCAGATCGCTTGTGGACCTGCTGCTTCACCGGCGTGTGGGCACGAATGAAGCCCTTTGTCACGCGCTTTGTTGAAATGACTTGTAAACTGGCGAGGTGGATAATGGATCTCATCTCCAGCAAGATCTATAGCGACGATATTGTTCTTTTGCGAAAGAATAGCTTCTAGTTCACGATATCCTTCTTCTGTGCCATAAGTGCGGCTGATAATCCCAATTAGATTTGCTTTGACATTGAAAGCACTAAGTCCACGATGTACACCATCTACGACCGCTTCTGTCACACCAATTGGATCCAGATGATGGGCGAGCGATATGAAGAGCGGGGAGAACCGCAATTCAATATAATCAATTCCTTCATTAAAAGCATCTTCAATGTTTTCGTAAGCGATACGGTTTATCGCATCATAATTGACCATCACCTTTGTTAACCACTCGAATTTTTTGAAAAAGCTAAGAATACTGGGTTTTGGTTCGGTGACCTGTACGAAGGGGCGCATTCCTTCAATGGTGTCCGCGGGGAGACCGAGGTTGTGTTCCCGGCCGAGATCAAGAATTGTTTCCAGGCGAACACTACCATCCAGATGACGATGCAGTTCCACTAATGGAAAATTCTTATTTATATTTCCCATCAACTCTTTTCCACTGGTGGATGTGTGTCCGCATCCTGCCCCAATTCCTTGGAACGTTGGAAAGCAGCCCAAATTGCACGTGAAATAGCAGTGCGAAATCCAGCTTTTTCCAGATAATAAAGAGCTTCAGCGGTGGTGCCGCCTGGTGAAGTGACCTGATTGCGGAATGCTGCAAGGTGTCGCGAATCAAAACCATCTCGATCATAGAAGTCCACTGAGCCGCGAACAGTTTCCGTAACAAGTTGTTCCGCAATGCGGCGGGAAAAGCCCATATGCACGCCAGCATCCACCATCGCTTCCATGAAGAGGTAGACATAAGCCGGTCCGGTGCCGGAAAGCGCAGTTGCTTTATCAAGGTATTCTTCCTCGTCAACCAACACTTCCTGTCCAAACGCATTCAGGATTGTCTTTGCGATCGCCTTTTCTTTATCGTTGACTGCTTCAGAAGGAAACCATACCGTGATACCTTCCCCAATCTGCGCAGGCGTGTTCGGCATTGATCGTACGATCTTCTTATGGTTTAAAAAGCGCTGAATCTTATTAATCGATGCGCCAGCGACAATTGAAAGGACAAGTGACTCTTTTTTAACAGAACCACGTAACCCTTCAAGGACTTTCTGAAGGCGCTGTGGTTTAACAGAAAGGATAACCACATCACCAATTATTGCGGCCTGATTATTATCCGTGAAAGTTTGAATTCCATATTTTTCATGTAACTCTACATTTCTTTCGACAATCGGGCCGGAAGCGAGGAGGTTCTCCGGTTTTGTAAGCTTGTTTTTTAAAATACCGGTCAGCATAGCTTCTGCCATCGCGCCGGGTCCAATAAAAGCGATCTTAAGGTCTTGTAACATCGTTTACTCCTGAAATGTACAGGTTAATAAAATAATTGTATATCAAACTCTTGGATAGTGTTCATTTATTGAATGTGCCTTGCAGACAACCCAGCCATGTTTTCATGTACGGGGCGGGTTCTGTGGAACTAGAAGCCAAAATGGGAACTGCCAGACCAAAACCAACATCATCGTTCGAGATAACTGATTTTAACTGGTCATCGATCATTTTTTTTGGGAGCAACCCGATTGCATACGGATCTGATTTTAATATTTGAGCCATTTGGATTGGAGAGGGGGCGATGGAACTGGCGGATGAAAAATGTAATTGCGCTGTCCCATCAATTAAAGTCTGCATTGAGGAACTTTCGGGATACTGCCAAATATTTATCACTTCTGCAACAGGTCTTTCTAAAAAACACGATGAACAGGTCTCATAAAGCAACTCTAAATTATTAATTTCTCCGGAAAAGATTGATTGCAAAAATGATGGTGATAAGTTATCAATAGGGTTGTTTTCATTTACGGCTACGACGATATCATCCTTACTTACCTGATAAACCTCTTGTGGTGCTGGAAACAACTCACCATATGAAATATGCAGGTCCGAATTTTCCGGCATTACGCTTGCTTCTACCTTCTGTATTGACAATGGTTGATTATCCACCACTTCATTGGCACAAGCATACATATCCGGAAGCATCCAGCTCGCTGATGATTGATATGTGATGAAGATAGGTTCCACTGGGTTTGATTCAACAGCAGGATTAACTGCAACAGGAGAAGCGAAGTACGATAATGTCAATGTACCTACTCCCATGATTGCGCAGTAGAAAGCGAATGGTGTCAGGCTATGGTTGCTGATAAATTGAAGGAGCCACTTAATAGCGAAAAAACCGATCACGCCGGATGTGACAAAGCCAACTGCCAGAACACCAAAGAAATTTTCTAAATCAGGAGAATTTAATAGATCGAAGAGGCTCAGCACACCTGCTGCGGCCATGATTGGGATTGCCATCAGAAAAGCAAATTGACCAGCAGTTTTTCGGTTTAAACCACCCACCAGACCTGCGGATATCGTGCTCCCGGAACGTGAGATCCCTGGAAAAATAGCGAGTGCCTGCGCAATGCCCATAATGCCCGCATCCTGCCAATCCAATTGATCCAGGTTCCTCGTTTGCTTACTAAATTTCTCGGAAAGATATAGGAAAACTGCTGTGACAAGTAAAAGAATAGCAGCAAGTCGTGGTTTGGAAAACGCATCTGATATCGTATTTTTCAATAGATATCCCACCAAACCAGCAGGGATGGTGGCAAGTCCCGTTAGCCAGCCAACACGCGCTTGCACACTACCAAAAGGATTCCTTTCCCGTATACCTTTCCACATCGCGTTGGCGATCTGGACCAAATCGCTCCTATAGTATATGAGTACTGCGAACAATGTACTGAATTGGACCAAGACATCAAACGGGAAAACCTGAGCTTTCGGCAGATCCCAGCCTAACAAGTAGGGGACAATGACTAAATGGCCAGAGCTTGAAATTGGAAGGAACTCAGTTATTCCCTGAATAATTCCTAAAATGAGGGCCTGTAAATAAGTCATTGTTTATTGTGCCTTGCTTAGATCAATTAATAGTTTGTTGGCGTATGAATCAAAGTTCTTTTCAACTATCTGCTCTCGCAGTTGCTGGCTTAGAGTTAGTAGCGTAGAAATATTATGAATAGAAAGTAACGAGGCAGCAAGCATCTCTTTGGTGTTGATCAGATGGCGGATGTAAGCACGACTAAAATTATTACACGTATAGCATGTGCAAGTCTCATCAATCGGGCGGTGGTCACTTTTATGGATGGCGTTTCCTATATTGATTCTGCCGCGCATCGTCATCGCTGCGTGGTGCCGTGCGAGCCGTGTTGGCAGAACACAATCAAACATATCCACCCCACGTCGAATGCCTTCAATCAGATCAAAAGGGGTGCCGACCCCCATTAAATAGCGCGGTTTGTTTTGCGGTAATACCTCATCCACCACTTCAAGAATATTAAGCATATCCGTCTTACTTTCACCTACCGAGAGACCACCGATTCCGTGCCCAGGGAAATCAAGCTCGCAAATGAATTTAGCGGATTGTTCCCGTAAGTCTGGATCGGTGCCGCCCTGGATGATTCCGAATAGCGCCTGGTCATCACGTGTTTTTGCTTTTTTGCAGCGCACAGCCCAGCGGTGCGTGCGTTCCAGCGCTTTTTTAATATATTTCAGGTCGTCTGGGTCAGCGCATTCATCAAAGGTCATGATTATATCCGCTCCCAGGGATTCCTGGATTGCTATTGCCTTTTCTGGGGTAAAGCGGTGGCTGGAGCCATCCAGATGGCTTCGGAATGTGACTCCATCCTCATCAACCCTTCGCAGATCGCCTAGGGAAAAAACCTGAAATCCGCCCGAATCAGTTAGGATAGGTTTTTCCCAATGCATGAATTGATGCAACCCACCAAAGGATTTAATCAAATCTGCCTGCGGTCGCAAATATAAATGATAGGTATTTGCAAGGAGAATTTGCACACCAATCTCATCTAACTGCCTTGGAGTTAGTGATTTTACGGTCGCCTGGGTTCCAACTGGCATAAATATTGGTGTATTGATTTTTCCATGTGGCGTGGAAAAAATACCCGCTCGGGCGTTTCCATCTCTCGCAATTAATTCAAATTCAAACATATTTTGGATCTCATCATCAGAAACTAGATTATATTCTATCTGTAAATCCTCAGGTCTTGAATTATCAAGCCTTGGCATTTATACTAGTCGAAATGACGAGTGATAATTTTGGAACATGGTTAGAAATTGACTTACAGATTCTGAAAAATAATTTTAAGCGCCTGAGTGAAATGACCGGCGCGAATGTGATGCCTGTTGTCAAAGCGAATGCCTACGGACATGGGTTGGAACGCGTCGCGATAGAGCTTGAATCAACCGGGGCAGAATGGTTTGGGGTTGCAAGAATTGAGGAGGCATTGTTCTTGCGAAAAATCGGGATCACTGCAAACATTCTTGTTCTTGGTTATACACCCCCAGCGCGGGTTGCTCACGCAATTAAGAATAATATATCCTTAACAGTATATGATTTCGGCGTGGCAAAAGAATACAACAACCATGCAGAAGGTTTGGGCTGTGCACTCAATTTACATGCGAAAATTGACACCGGTATGGGCCGGTTAGGAATACTATTTGAGGATGGATTGGCTTTTGCTTTATTCATCAGTCGGCAGGCAAATCTCAATTTAGAAGGATTATTTACGCACTTTGCCTGTGCGGATGAACCCGCAACTGATACTACCGCCAATCAGATCAAGCGGTTTAATGCAATTCTATGTAAGTTGGAAGAATCAGACATAAAAAGACCGTTGATCCATAGCGCAAACTCTGCCGGCATTATCAATTACCCAGACGCGCACTTTGATTTAGCTCGAGCAGGAATTGCCATGTATGGCCATCCTCCCTCCCATGATACTGCTTTACCATCAGATATATCGGCGGCTATCAGCTGGAAAACCCGATTGATCTCGATCAAAAAACTGCCAGCTGGACATGGTGTAAGTTACGGCCATCGCTACCATACAAAAAGTGAAGAGCGTATAGGGGTTGTCGCGGTTGGATATGGCGATGGATTGCGCCGCCGGTCAGGCAACCAGGTGCTCATACGCGGGAAGAAGGTAGATATTATTGGGAATGTATGCATGGACCAATGCATGGTGCAATTGGACGACATTCCAGACGCGGTAATTGGTGACGAGGTTGTGATTATGGGTACACAGCAAGGTGCGGAAATATCCGCAACTGATATTGCAGATGCCTGGGATACGATCAATTATGAAATCATTTGCGGGCTGGCAGCACGGATGCCGCGCTATTATTTGAACGCGAAGTAGGACGCATGTCGTCAAATTACGCCCAATGGATCATCCAAGAAAAAATACCGGGTCAGATTACGTCCGCGCTTAAGAAATATCCCAATCTAATCCAACAAATTTTATTTAACCGCGGCATCACTACAAGCAAAGAGGCGGATATCTTCCTGCGCGCGAATCAACCAGAATATTCCCCATTTGAACTAAATGATCTCGATAAAGCGATAGAGATAATCCATCGTGCAGTAATTGAGGAAAAAAAGATCATTGTTTTTGGGGATTATGATGTGGATGGTGTTACTTCTTCGGTGATATTGGTCCAATTGCTGCAAAAGTATGGAGCGGACGTGGATGTATTCATTCCATCCCGATTCAATGAAGGGTATGGGCTGTCATTTGATGCGATCGCAAATGTTTTGGAAGCGCATCCAAATGTAATAATCACAGTGGATTGTGGCGTGCGATCAGTAAGTGAAGTTGACTATCTTAGACAACAAGGCGTCGGGGTCGTGATTACCGACCATCACCAACCACATGCTGTTCTACCTAAAGCGGACGTGGTGGTTTGTCCAAAACAACCTGGTGGAGATTATCCATATAAAAATCTGGCAGGAGTTGGCATCGCGTACAAGGTAGCACAGGGGATGCTTGAAACATATCCTATTACCGGCGTAGCAGCAGATGATTGGATTGATCTTGTTGCTGTAGGAACTATCGCCGATCTTGCACCATTAGATGGTGAAAACAGGACACTGGTGCGCCGCGGATTACGAAGAATACGTCTTGCCCAAAACAAGGGATTATTGGCTCTCGCTAATATCAGTGATACCAACATCCACCAGATTCGCTCAGAAGACATAGGGTTTCGTATTGGACCGCGATTAAATGCTGCCGGACGGCTTGATTCTGCCGACATTGCTTTTCGGTTATTGATGGCAAAAACAACCGAGGAAGCAGGTCCATTAGCGCTTGCATTGGATGAAGAAAACCGTAAAAGGCAAAAAATTACCAGGGATATCCAGTCCAACATTCTTGAAAAATACGATCCAGAGTTGCATAGAAATTTTTTATTCGTCTGGGATAAGGGGTTTCATGAAGGAGTGATGGGTTTGGCAGCCTCAAAAATGGTTGAGAAGTTTTACCGTCCGGCCATTGTTGGTGTGCAGGCTGATGGAATTATCCGAGCTTCCTGCCGAAGCATTGAGGAACTGAATATTACGAATGCGCTTGATGCCTGTGAAAAATTTCTTGTTCAACATGGGGGGCATGCAATGGCGGCCGGGCTCTCGATAAAAGAAGATCAGGTTGAACCCTTTATGAAGGCATTTGATGATGTGTGTTCTGATATGTACGGAGAGAGAAAGCTAATTAAGAAATATCACGCGGAAGCTGAAGTCACCTTTGAAGAATTACATCCTGATAACTTGAAATACTACGAGGTTTTAGAACCATTGGGTAACAAAAATCCATCCCCATTGTTTGTTTCCCGGAATGTGCAGGTGAAACAAATTTACAAGATTGGTAGTGAGAAAGAGCATTTAAAGATGATTTTACACAATGGGAAGGTGAGTTTTACCGCAATTGCGTGGCGATTCGGCGAACAATATGACAGTTTATCAAACGCGAGTGAAATCGATGTGCTTTACGCATACGAAACAAATTTGTATAATGGCCGGGTTTCACTGCAACTACGAATCGAGGATTTTCAATTATCTGAAGGTTCCGGCAACTAAGAGATTTTCTCTTTCATGAACCGTACTCTGATAAGCGTCCAAATCGCTTTTATCGCATCCTTGAATTTGATTTTCTTCCCCTGTTGATAATTACGCGGATTAAAGCTGATGGGAACCTCATAAATGCGGTAACCTTTACGGATGACTTTTGCGGTGAATTCCGGTTCAAACTCAAATCCTTCCGCTGTGATATTTAAAGCCGAGAAAATTTCTCTTCTAAAAACCTTATATCCAGTTTCCATATCATTAAGTGTGCATCCATACAGCATATTAGTGAGTTTGGTCAAGATCCGGTTTGCTAGATAATGAGGAAAGTAAAAAGCTTGCTTTGTGCGCTTTGTGAACCTTGCACCATAAACAACTTTTGTGTCTTTGGTTTTAAACGGAGCTAACAATCGGGAATATGCACGCGGGTCGTATTCCAGGTCGGCATCCTGCAGGATAATAATATCCCCACTTGCGTTTAGAACGCCAGTTCGGATTGCTCTCCCCTTACCATGATTAGTTGTGTGGTGGATTACTCTGATGTTACACCTCGCAGAAAGATTATTCAGAATCGAAGCGCTGTTGTCGCTTGAGCCATCATCGATATAAATAATCTCATATGGGATTCCAGTCGCACAGATATGATCATGAATGGTCCTGATCGTTCTTTCTTCATTGAACACTGGAACAACAACACTGACATGCATATGAAAATTATAAATGACTAAGAATTTGCAAAATGCTATAATTGTTGCCAGGATGGGAAATCAAACACAAACACTGAAAAAAAACTATGAAAATCTACGGACATCGCGGCGCAAAAAAATATGCTCCTGAAAATACACTGCCTGCTTTCAAAAAAGCATTGCAATTGAGTGCAGATGGATTTGAACTGGATACAATGTTGTCAAAGGATCGGTTACCAGTAGTTATCCATGACCGTTCACTTTCAAGGACCTCCAGTGGTACCGGGATGGTGGATCGGAAAACTGTTGAAGAATTAAAAAAGCTGGATGCCGGCATCTGGTTTTCAGACGCATTTCGAGGGACAAGGATTCCATTGTTAGAAGAGGTTCTAGCTGAATTTGGAAATAAAACATTGATTAATATAGAATTAAAGAACATACACGCGCCTTTTGATGCCCTTCCGATTAAGGTGGGCGAATTGATAAAGGAATATGGTCTTGTTCAGCAAATCCTCATTTCATCCTTTATTCCTTTCAACCTATACCGCATTCGCAAAGTCATCCCTGGTGTACGTGTCGCTTTGCTCGCTGCGCCAGATCTTTTAGGGAAAATGTTTAATTCTCAATTATTTTATGGTTTTTCACCAGAGTTTATCCACCCACATTTTTCAGTCTGCAATAAGAAATTCGTGATAAAACAGCATGCGATGGGCCGGAAAGTTAATGCCTGGACGGTCAATGACATCAATGTTTATAAAAAAATGGTTAAAAATGGAGTTGACGGCATTATAACGGATGACCCTGCAATCGCGAAAATGCAGATGCTTTAAAAGCAATCAAAACACATGAATTTGTATTATGATTGAAACATGGAGAAGAAGCGATCAGTTTATCTGGTCATCATTTGTATTTTAATTGCAGCTTTTCTGCCAACAGTTTCAGCTTTTGGGCAGGATGAGGGTGAAGATTCATTTTCTAAACAGCAAGCGATCCGCCTAATAGAAAATCTTTCCCCGGAAGAAAAGGTTGGACAATTATTCCTTTTGACATTTGATGGTGACGAGATTCTTCCAGAGGGTGATATAGAAAGCTTGATACGTGATTTTCATGTTGGCGGTTTTGTCCTGAAGCAGGAAAATGGAAATATAGCACCCGAAAACCCCCAGGAAAGATTGCAGACTTTTGTGCGAGAATTACAACAATTCGCATTTCAAAGTGCCCAACAAGAAGATGATGCCCCCTTCCAGATTGAAAACAACTTTATCCCGCTATTCATAGGAGCCTCTCAATCAGGCGGTTCGTATCCGTATGATCAGATTTACACAGGTTTATCTCCAGTTTCATCTCCCATGGCAATTGGCGCGACCTGGGATACTAATTATGCTTTTAGAACTGGAGCGATGCTCGGGGGTGTGCTTGAGGCAACTGGGTTTAATTTATTACTCGGCCCTTCATTAGATGTACTTGATATATCTTATTCACAGTTTGACCGAAGTCTGGGGGTCCGTTCTTTTGGGGGGGATCCATTCTGGGTTGCTGAAATGGGATCACAGTACATCAACGGGTTGCATATCGGGAGTAAAGGTAAGCTTGCCGTTATAGCCAGGAATTTTCCCGGAAGAGGATCTACAGATCGCCTGCCGGATGAAGAAGTGTCCACTGTGCGAAAGTCGCTTGAGCAACTGAAATTGATTGAACTAGCGCCATTTTCAAGAGTTACTGAAATTGGATCCGGAATTCCGGCTTCAATCACCGATGGTCTTGTCACCAGTCATATACGCTACCAGGGATTTCAGGGAAATATCCGCGCAACCACAAAACCAATTAGTTTTGACCAGAATGCTTTAGACCTTTTGCTCGCTTTGCAGCCGTTTGATGGGTGGCGGATGGATGGGGGTATTCTCATCAGTGATGATCTTGGCAGCCCTGCTGTATCAAAATTTTTTAATCCGAATAACCAATTCATCGACGCAAGGCAGGTAGCTAAAAACGCATTCCTTGCTGGAAATGATATTTTGTTTATGGATGACTTGCTTTCAACCGGTGATGATAATCGATTTGAAACGTATCAG